>JBGPIH010000036.1:0-22889 GCA_041484785.1 Candidatus Limnocylindria bacterium | reverse complement strand
GGTCGAAGCGCTTGCTCAGGGGTCGTCCGGTACGGGCAAAGGCTCGCTGGTGGATCCGGCGTCGTGAATCCCCAGCCTGGAACGGACGGACGCCCGCGAACAGCGAGGGATCCTCGACCAGCCCCCTGAGGCCTCGGCGCGCACCAAGCGGTACGACGGCGCCCCGCGCCGTGCGGACCGGCACCGTGCGTGGCCGGATGAGCAGCGTGTCCAGCAGATCTACCTCTCGCGATGCGCCGTCGTCCCCGAAGAGGTCGGCGACCGTCAGGCGGACCGAGTCGAATTGCACGCGGCCTCGGTGCGTGGCGTTGATCTGGTGGTGGCGAACGATCCGCTCGAATGGACCGAGGCTCCACACGTTCTGCAGGACGGAGAAGCCGTACCGACCACTTGACGACAGGACGTGGTCGACGATCTGGAGGCCCTCGGTGACGAAATCCTCCGCCCGGAGCCAGGCCAGCGGGAGCACCTTGCGGTTCTCGATCGACACCTCGAGGTCGACGTGGTCGCCCCACACGGCTCGATCGTTGGCGAGGTGCCGCTGGTAGCGCACGTGGGCGAGACCACGCCGGCTCCAGAGCGTGGACAGCCAGGCCGTCATCACGGTCAGGACCGCCAGCAGGATGATCCCAGTCGCGCCGCGCAGCACGCCGAGGACCAGCAGGACAACGACGACGCCGAGCCGCGGCAGGGTCACGGTGTCGAGATGGGCAACGGCGTCGTTCGCACGAGCTCGGCCACGACCCGACCGGCTGTCGCCCCTCGCAGCTCGCGATCGACGTCGAGCAGGATGCGGTGCGCCAGGACCGCTGGCGCGATTTGTGCGACGTCGTCGGGCCGGACGAAGTCGCGCCCTTCGAGGAACGCCGATGCCTGGGCGGCGCGGTACAGTGCCACGCTCGCTCGAGGGCTGGCGCCCAGGCGGACGTCCGGATGCTCCCGGGAGGCACGGACGAGGGCGACGACGTAGCGACCGACATCGTCGCTGACCACGATCCGGCTCGTGGCGTCCTGCAGATCGAGGACCTCCTGGGCGGAACAGACCCTTCGGATGCCCTCGATCGGGGCGTGACCATCGCGATACAGGCCGGCGATCACGAGCTCGTTTGCCTCCGTCGGGTAGCCGACGGACGTACGAACGAGAAAGCGGTCGAGCTGCGCTTCCGGCAGGGCGAAGGTGCCCTCGAGCTCGATCGGATTCTCCGTCGCCAGGACCAGGAACGGACCGGGCAGTCGGTGTGTCTCGCCATCGATCGAGACCTGGCGCTCCTGCATCGCCTCCAGGAGGGCCGACTGCGTCCGCGGCGTCGCCCGGTTGATCTCGTCGACAAGCAGGATGTTGGTGAAGACCGGGCCGGGTACGAAGCGAAAGGCGCCGTTCTCGTACAGGCTGCTACCCGTCACGTCGCCTGGCAGCAGATCGGGCGTGCCCTGGACGCGCGCGAAGGTCAACCCGAGCGCTTGTGCGAATGCCCGGGCGATGGTGGTCTTCCCGGTCCCCGGGACATCCTCGACCAGGGCATGGCCGTCGGCGAGCATGGCGACGGCGAGCAGCCTGAGTGCCGGCTCGGCACCGATCAGCGAGCCGGCGACGGCCTCCCGCAGCTCCCTCCAGAATCGGTGGCCGACGCCGCCCGCTGACATCGGGCCAGCATAGAGATTGCCCAATCCTGCTGTCGATGCGTTCTGGTGCTTGCCGCGCGTGGCAGACTTGCGTCCTGGCGACGGTCCGTCGCGACCGCCCTCAGTTCGTTGAGACGAGGGCGCGAACACCTCGACTTGGAGGCGATCGATGGCCAAGGATCGTGGCCGATCCGCGAAGAAGACGGTCAGCAAGGAAGCGCTCGTCGAGGCCGTGAGCGACCTCGTCAGCGGCTCGAAACGCGCGCTGGGACCATTGTCGAAAGGCGCCGGCAAGGAGATCCGCAAGCTCGAGAAGCGTCTCGACGCGGCTCGCGCGACCGAAGCCAAGCGGCTCGGACAGCTGGCGGCCGCGCAGACGGCCAAGGGCAAGAAGCAGGTCGCCAAGCGCTCGAAGCAGGCGGGTGCCGCGGCCCAGGAGGTGGCGGCGTTGGCGGGCAAGCTCGCCGGCGCGGTCGCGTCGGCCGCCGGGTCCGCGGCGAGCGCCACGGGCGGTGCGGCAAGGGCCGTGGGCGCCGCGACGATTCAGGCCGTCGCGGCCATCTCGCCCGTGCGGACCGGAACGCCGGTCGTGATGCCGTCTGGGTCCAAGGCGAAGCCCGCCGCAGCGCGTCGGCGCCCGGCGGCTCGAACCAGGACCACGGCGAAGCCAGCCGGCTCGAAGTCCAGGCGGGCGCCCGCCGGTACGGCTGCTGCCAAGGCACGCGGGGCAGGGACGGCCGTCTCGAAACCGGCGGGGACCAAGCCCTCGGCCAGCCGGACCGCCGCCTCGAAGACGGGGGTGACCAGGTCGGCCGGTCCCGCGAAGGCGACCGTCCGCACCCCCACGAGACGATCTGCGACTCAAGCGCCGGCCGCCACTGCCAAGACGCCTTCCACCCGGCGCACCACGCGGTCCACGTCGGGGACCTCCGCCGCGACCGGCAGCAGCACGACCGGGGCCGGTACCTCCGGCACGCCCCGCAAGGCGGCCACGCCCCGCAAGGCGGCCACGCCCCGCAAGGCGGCCACGCCCCGCAAGGCGGCCACGCCCCGCAAGGCGGCCACGCCCCGCAAGGCGGCCACGCCCCGCAAGGCGGCCACGCCACGCAAGGCGGCCACGCCACGCAAGGCGGCCACGCCACGCAAGGCGGCCACGCCACGCAAGCCAGCGACGCCCCGAACGGCGCCGAGCACGCGAGCCGCCGGCGGGACTCGCCCGGCCACTCGGACGTCGCTTCGTCCTGCCGACGGCGGTTCGGGCGACCCCACGACCTGAGCCGATCACGGAAGGCGCGATCGATTCTGCGCCGGCGGCCTTGCCGTTGACCGACGACGGGCGGGCGCAGCCGGCCACCGTGGGCGCCTCCGTCGATCTCGGCTCGGTCTCGGTCCATCTCCTGGTTGCCGAGATCGCCGGCCACCGGCTCACGCCCATCGTGGATGAATCCGTCTTCCTGGGGCTTGGCGCGGCCGTCGGCGAGCGCGGCTACCTGGGAGCCACGGCACGGGCGGAGCTGGTCGACACGCTGGTCGGCTACGCGGACACCGCGCGGCGACTCGCTGCTCGCCATGTCACGTTCGTCGGCACCGAGCCGATCCGGCGATCGGCCGACGGCGCTCGGATCGTGGCCGAGGTCGGCGCCGCGTCCGGCGCACCGCTGCACGTCCTGACCCATGAGGAAGAGGCGTTCACGACGTTGATCGGCGTCACCGAGGGCATGCCCGTCAGGCAGGAGACACTGGTTGTCGACGTCGGCGGCGGCAGCTCCGAGTTCTGCGTCGTCGACGCGGCGAACCCGCCGCGGGCGGTTGGGATCCGGCTCGGCGCCGCGCGGCTGACCGACCGCTTCGTCACCCACGATCCGGCCACCCCGGCGGAGGTCGCCGCCATGCAGGCGATCGCGCTCGAAGCCGTCGACGGCGCCCTGGACGCCCAGCCGATGGAGATCGTGGCTGTCGGGGGGACCGCGTCGAACCTGCTCAAGATCCTGCTCAGGAGCGACGGCGACCGAGTGCTCACCCGTGACGGGATCGCCGAGGCGCTTGCGGTCCTCGGCGCCCAGCCGTCGGACCTCGCGGCGGAGCGCTACCTCATCCGCCCGAGCCGGGCGCGGATCCTGGCGGCCGGCGCGGCCATCCTCAACGCCATTCTCGAGCGATACGGCGTGGCTTCGCTGCGCGTCTCGGAAGCCGGGATCCGCGAAGGGACGATCCTGGCCGTCGACCATGCCGGGGCCGCCTGGCGCGATCGCCTGGCGCGGCTCGCGCACGGCTGGCGCTCGTGACCGTCCGGCTATCGCGGCGGTTCGCCTCGAGCGTGCCCGGGCTCTTGCACGCAGATACCAATGCCCGTGGTGGATCGCTGTCGATCTGGGGATCCGGGTCCGAACTGCGCCCCGCACCACGCTCGGCGTTGGCAGCCCGGACCCTTGCGACGCCCTTCAGGGCCGCGTACCACCACCCGGGTTGGTATCTGCGGATAAACGCTTCCGTGGGGGGATGACCGCTTGCCGGGACCGCTAGATCCGGGCGACCACCCGACCCAGCGACCGGCGGAACCCGATCCCGGCAACCCCGCGCCACGCGGGTCCCACCGTTCGGCGCAGCCGCGCCACCTCGCGCTCGCGACCGACCAGGTACCGCCCGATCGCGGCATTCTCGAGCTGGGACAGGTCGCCGGCGTGGTCGACCAGGAATGTCCTCGCCATTGACGCCGCGACGTCCGCATCGTTCATCAGCCCGAGGTGGTCCTGGAGTGCGGTGACCCGCGCGATCAGCGGCGCCGCATCGTCGCCGAGCGCATCGCGAACGAACTCCAGCGTGTAGCGCAGCCACTTGCCCGCGATCCGGAGCTCGTGGAGGGTCTCGACGTCGGCCCAGCGCAGGACGGCCTCGTAGCCGCGAACGTGCTCGTAGGCTGTCCAGACTCGCGACGCCGTCGTGTCGCGGATGCGATGTGGCTCGACCGGTCCGACCGGCCGGACCGCCGCCCCCTCGGTTTGCACGAAGTCGCGGTAGTCGTCGACCCAGCGCCGGTAGCCGTCAGAGTCGAGCTCACGGACGAGCAGGACGCGGGCGTCGTCGCGGTGTGTCCGCCAGTCTGCGAGGAGCGGCTCGAGTGCCCGCTGCTCGGCGCTCGGCAGGTCCGCCCGGTACTGGTCGGCGGCTTCGATCAGGACGTCGAGGTCGCGCACGGCGCCGAGGCGGCCGGCGATCTCGCGGAGTCCCTTCCTGTAGCGGATCGTGCGGCGGTCCCGGAACGCGGTCTCGAACACCCGCCAGGCCGCCCGCTGCCGTCGCGTCGCCACGCGCATCGCGTGGACGTCCTCGAGATCGTGGCCGGTCCGGACGCCGGCCTCCCGGGCGAGCATCCGGGCGAGATGGAAGCGCATCACCTTTCGAGCGGCCTCCGCGACGTGGTCGTCGGCGGTGACGCCCGGCGTCTTGCCGACCGCCAGGTGCATGTCCGGGGCCGGCGCGGGTTCGGCCGTCTCGTCGATGACGTCGGATGTCGATGGAACGATCTCGCTGTGCGGCGCAGCGATCATCGGAGCGACATCCGCCGCTGGCGCGACCGCTGCGGCCGTCGTCGTCTCGCCCCCGGCGTCCCCGGCCGGCGTGACCACCAGCGAGGGATGGACATGCGGCCCATCGACTGCACGAACCACCGCCAGCGCGGCCTCCAGCTTGCTCCCTTGCTCCGACGTCAGCGCCGGATCGGACGCGAAGACCGTGGCCAGCTCGGCCAGCCGGTCCTCGTCGCCCTTCACGAGCTCGGCCTCTAGCTCCACGAACCGATCGACCACGCGCGAGCGAACGACCACGTCGACCTCGTCGAGGCTGAGCTCGACCCGCGTCTCGCCGTCGCGCACGATCCGCTTCCGGCGAAGCTGGCGGATCGTGACCAGCTCGACCAGCGGAGCGTCGCCGGCCAGCTCCAGGACCAGGGATCGGGCATCCGATGCCGGCCACTCGAGCGGTCCGGCCGTGCGGTCCGCCGGTCCCTCGAGCTCCTCGCGACGAACCGACCCACCGGCCCCGTTGGTCGTCGCCAGCGACTTGACCGAGACGATCGTGCCGCGGCCCGACTGTCGCAGGCGAACCGCGAACCCGGCCCGGGTCAGCGCGCCCGCGGCGGTGTCGACGTAGCGATCCTCGAGCTGGGTCGCTCGGGCGGCAGCGCCCGCGACGAACGGCCCGATCGCATCGGCGACCAGGTAGCGCTCCGCGGCGGCGATGTCGACAACCCGGAACTTGAGCTCGACCTCGACCGGCCGGCCCGGCGCAGGACTCACGCGCGGGGATCCAGCGAGCCTGCTCCGGCACCTGGGCGATGGGGGACGATCGTGACCTGGCTCTGGTCGAGCGCGTCCTCCTTCATCGTCTCGAACGTGTCGATCGTCCCGGCCCGACCGAGGAGCACCTCGGTCCGCAGCCAGCGCGCGTCGGGCTGAAGTTGCCACGATCGGCGATCGTCGGCCAGCATCACGTCGATGATCGTGGCCAGCCGCGACTGTGCCTCGGGATCCTCGACCGGTGTCACCGCCTCCACCCGCCGGTCCAGGTTGCGGTCCATCAGGTCGGCCGAGCCGATGTACCACTCGCGTTCGCCGCCGTTGTCGAAGCCCCAGATCCGCGAGTGCTCGAGGAACTCGCCAATGATCGAGCGCACCCGGATCCGCTCGGAGATCCCACGCAGCCCGGGCTGCAGCGAGCATGCGCCGCGAACGATCAGGTCGATCTCGACGCCGGCGTTCGACGCCCGGTAGAGCGCCTCGATGCACGCCACGTCAACGATGGCGTTGAGCTTGAGCACGATCCGCGCGGGCTTGCCCGCCGCCGCGAAGCCGATCTCGCGCTCCACCAGGTCGAGGAATCGCGTACGGAGGCTGTGCGGCGCCACCAGCAGCCGCCGGAAGGTTCGCTGGCGCGACAGCCCGGTCAGCACGTTGAACAGGTCCGTCACGTCCGCGCCGATCTCCTGCCGGCAGGTGAGCAGCCCGAGGTCGACGTACAGCCGCGCGGTCTTGTGGTTGTAGTTGCCGGTCCCGATATGGACGTAGCGGCGCAGCCCGGACCCCTCGCGGCGGACGACCAGCGAGGTCTTCGAGTGGGTCTTGAGGCCGACCAGGCCGTAGACCACGTGCGCGCCGGCCCGCTCGAGCTTGCGGGCCCAGATGATGTTCGCTTCCTCGTCGAAGCGCGCCTTGATCTCGACCAGCACCACGACCTGCTTGCCCCGCTCGGCGGCGCGGATCAGCGATTGGACGAGCGGCGAGTCACCCGACGTCCGGTAGAGCGTCTGCTTGATGGTCAGGACGTCGGGATCGTCGGCGGCCTGGGTGATGAAGCGCTCGACCGACGCCGTGAACGACTCGTACGGGTGGTGGACCAGGATGTCGCCCGACCGGATCGCGGCGAAGACGTCGGCCGGCTCATCGTCGTCGGGGGGAACCAGCCGCGGTGGGGTGACCGGGGTCCAGAACACCGGCTTCAGGTCCGGTCGGTCGAGCCCGGCGATCACCCACAGGCCGGTCAGATCCAGCATGCCGCTGATCTCGTAGCAGTCCGCCTCCTCCAGGTCCAGGCCGCGCAGCAGCAGGCTCCGGGTGGCGGGCGGCATCGATCGTTCGACCTCGAGGCGGACGGCCTCACCGAATCGCCTCCGGCGGAGCTCCTCCTCGATGGCCATGAGCAGGTCGTCGGCCTCGTCCTCCTCGAGCGCCAGGTCGGCGTTGCGGGTGACCCGGAAGAGGTGGTGCTCCTCGACGATCATGCCGCTGAACAGCGCGTCCAGGTTCGCCTCGATGACCTGATCGATGAGCACGAATCGCGACGGCTCCACCTCGATGAGCCGCGGCAGGATCTCCGGGACCTTGACCCGGGCGAAGTGGCGCTCGCCGGAGTCCGGGTCACGGAGACCGACCGCGATCGACAGGCTGAGCGTGGAGATGTACGGGAACGGATGGCCGGGGTCGACGGCGAGCGGCGTGAGGACCGGGAAGATCTCGTCGAGGAATCGCTGGCGCAGCGCCTCGTGATGCTCGGGGATGGCGTCGTAGTCCACCAGGTCGATCCCCTCGGCACCGAGCGAGCGGCGAACCGAGACGAAGATCGCCGAGTGGTCGGCGGTCAGCCCCAGGACCCGCTCGCGGGTCGCCGCGAGCTGTTCCTCGGCGGTGCGCCCGTCCGGCGAGCGAGCGACCTTGCCGGCCTCCACCTGCTGGCGCAGGCCGGCGATGCGGACCTGGAAGAACTCGTCGAGATTGCCGGCGAAGATGGCCAGGAACTTGACCCGTTCCAGGAGGGGATTGCGCTCGTCACGAGCCTCGTGCAGGACGCGGTCGTTGAAGTCCAGCCAGGAGAGCTCGCGGTTGAGATACGGCATCGGCTCGCTGGCGCGCGGACTCCGGCGCGAGCGTGCGCGGACGGTCGCGCGGGCGGGAGCGCCGGATTCGATGGCAGCCATCGGCGGGTAGCGGGCTCCTGAAACTGGGTCGCGGTTCGGACGACCCGGCGGGCGAGGATAGCACGCTCCGATGAACCGCCCGGGCTCGCTCCCGGCCTCCGCTCAGTCCTCGGCGCGGTAGCGGCGTTCGCCCGTCTGCCGATCGAGCCAGACACGCATCCGGCGTTCGCTCGTCGGGTCGACGAAGACCTCGTCCGATCGCTGGAAGCGGGACTCGAGCGGCTCGCCGGTCGGCTCGCCGCCACCGGGTCCCACGGGCAGGCCGGAGCGCTCGGCGGACTCGGAGCGATAGCGCCATCGCTCGACGATCGCGACCACGATCAGGACCATCCCGACCAGGACGAGCCACAAGCCGGCGATGGCGCCGGTGTTGCCGGCCGAGACGGCGGCGAGGCCCGCGAGGACCATGAGCACGCCGAGGCCGATGACCAGCCCTCGACCGATGCCGCCCGAACCGCGCACGGTCAGTCGGCGTTGACCGGCGCCGCCGACGCGTCGGGCTCGACCACCACGGCGGTGCCGTAGGCGACGATCTCGCTCATCGTTCCGGCGAGCTCGGAGCTGTCGAAGCGCATCGACAGGATCGCGTTGGCACCGGACAGGGTGGCATTCTGGACGAGGCGGTCCAGCGCCTGCCGCCGGGTGTCCTCCAGCATGCTGGTGTACTCGTGGATCTCGCCGCCGCCCAGCGAGCGCAGGCTGGCCATGACGTTGCCGCCGAGGCCACGGCTGCGCACGACGAGGCCGAAGACCATGCCCTTGGTCTCGACGACGCGATGGCCGGACAGGAACGGGGTCGTGACGACGATCATGCGTGCTCCTCATGGCTGCGCGTGGGGGTTGATGGGTCCGCGCTGCGCCGCTCGGAACAGTCCGGGCAGGGACAGCGATCGCGGAGCAGGGCGTAGGTGTAGTAGCCGGTGTGGTGGCCGTCGCCCCAGGTGGGTGCGATGGCGTAGCCGCCGACCAGGGCGACGTCGACCAGCCGGGTCTGCTCGGCGGTGAGGGTCGGGGCACTGTCCAGCCAGCCCGGCATGCCCGCTTCGCCCCGGCAGTAGGCGCACGGGCAGAGCCAGCGCAGGGCCGTCGTGTCGTAGACCGTCTGGTGGCCGTCGAGCCACCCGATTTCGAGGCGACCGGCGGCGCGGTCGGCATGGATGGAGGCCGGGGCGATCGACGCCGAGGCGGTGGCGGGGACGGGGTTCACCTGTCGATGCTACGCCGTTGCGCGATGATGGGGAGCGATGACCGGCAGCCCGATCCTCGAAGCCGGCGACCCCCATTCGCGCCCGGCCGATGCTGTCGCACGGGCGCTCGGCGTCGACCGTGCGGTAGGCCTCACCGCCGACGAGGTCGAGCGGCGAGCGGCCGCGAGCGGCCCGAATGCCCTGGCACCCGCAGAGCGCGGGTCGATCCTCAGGATGATCCGTGATGCGGCGACTGAGCCGTTCATCGTGCTCCTGCTGGGCGCCGGACTGCTGGCCGTGGCACTCGGCGAGGTCCGCGACGGCCTGCTGATCCTGGCCGGACTGGGGCCGATCGTGGTTGCCGACGTGGTCACCGAATACCGCGGCGAGCGAGCGCTCGAGGCCCTGCGTGACGCGTCCGCTCCGCGTGCCCGCGTCCGTCGCGAGGGTGCCGTCGACGACGTCGACGCGGCAGGCCTGGTGCCCGGCGACATCGTCCTGATCCGGGCCGGAGACGTCGTGCCGGCCGACCTGCGCCTGCTCCGCGCGGACCGCCTGCTCCTGGACCGGAGCGCCCTGACCGGGGAATCCGTGCCCGAGCCGGGCAGCGTGGAGCCCGATTCGGCGGCCGCGCCGCTGACCGACCGGCGGGCCATCGCGTATGCGGGCACCAGCGTGGTCGGCGGGCGTGGCGAGGGCGTGGTCGTCGCGATCGGCACAGCGTCGGAGGTGGGCCGGATCGCCACCGGCCTCGGGCAACGCGGCCGGCGCCGATCGCCGCTCCAGGCCGAGCTGGACCGGCTGGTCCGGATCCTGCTCGTGGTCGCGATCGGGCTGATCGGCATCACGACCGGGCTGGGGTTCGTGCGAGGCCAGCCGGCCGGGGTGAACCTGCTGGCCGGGATCTCGGCAGCCATCGCCGCCATCCCCGAGGAGCCGCCGGTCCTGCTCGCGGTCATCCTGGGCCTGGGCGCCTACCGGTTGCTCAAGCGCGGCGTCCTGGTCCGGCGCCTGAACGCCGAGGAGACGCTCGGCGCGATCGACCTGATCGTGACTGACAAGACCGGGACCCTGACCCGTAACCGTCTCGATGTCGGGGCGGTGACCAACCTGGCCGGCGCCGTCGACTGGGAGGAGCGTCTCCGGCTCCTCATCGAGGCCTTGCGAGCCGAGGATGACGCGTGGGTCCGGGCCGATGGAACAGCGCCCGGCTCATTCACGACGTCACTGGTCCGGGCGATCGAGGGCGCCGGGGGCGACCACACCCTCGATCCCTCCGACCTGATCGACGCCGAGCCGGTCGACGACGGCCGGCCGATCTCGCGCACGCGGAGCAGAGGCCCGGACGGGGTCGAGGACCTGGCGATCGGGGCTCCCGAGGCGATCCTGGCGCTCGTGGCGCCGTCGGCCACGGAGCGCGAGGCCTGGCACGGCGCCATCGAGTCCCGAGCCGCGACCGGCGAGCGCCTGGTGGGCCTCGCCCGACGCCTCGACGGCGAGCAGTGGCGCATCCGCGCGCTGATCGGCTTCGCCGACCCGCTGCGCGATGGGATCCGGGAGGCGCTCGAGATGGCGCGCGGGGCCCAGATCGAGGTGATCGTGGTCACCGGCGACCACCCGTTGACGGCCGCCGCGATCGCCGCCGCCGCCGGCCTGGATCGGGAGCACGTCGTGGTCGGGGAGACCGTGGCGGGGTGGGACGACGACCGGCTGACCGCCGAGCTGCCCCGGCTCCAGGTGATCGCCCGCTCGACGCCGGACCAGAAGGAGCGCCTGGTCCGACTTGCGCGGGCCGCCGGCCGCACGGTCGCGGTCACCGGGGATGGCGTGAACGACGCCCCGGCGCTGAGCCGCGCCGACGTCGCGGTGGCCATGGGGTCCGGAACCGCGGTCGCCCGGGAGGCGGCCGATCTCGTCCTTGGCGACGACTCGTTCGCGACCCTGATGTACGGGCTGGCAGAGGGCCGGCGGATCGTCGACAACGTCCAGAAGGGCCTGGTCTTCCTGCTGTCGACCCACGTCGCCCTGCTCGGCTTCATCCTGATCGCGACCCTGTACGGCTTCGGCCAGCCGCTGCTGCCGATCCAGATCCTGTGGCTCGAGCTGTTCATCGACCTGTCGACGTCGGTTGCCTTCGAGCTGGAGAAGGCCGAGCCGGACCTCATGCGCCGACCGCCGCGGCAGCGCGGCGTGCCGCTCGTGACCAACGAGCTCCTCGGGCGGATCGCGGTCGCCGGCGGGTTCAGCGCCGTGGCCGCCCTCGTCGTGATGGTCACCCACCCGGGCGACCCGGACCACACCCGCTGGCTCGCCTACACCGTGCTCGTCTGCGCCCAGGCCATTCGGGCGTACGCCAACCGGAGCGTCCGCGAGCCGATCCACCGCCTGCCCCCGAACTGGTTCCTGCTGGCCGCGGGGATCGCGGTCGTCGCGATCCAGGCGGCGATCCCGTACGTGCCCGTGCTGGCCGAGGCGTTCCGGGCGACACCGCTCGACGCCTCCGACTGGGCCCTCGTCGCGCTCATCGCCCTGGCACCGGCACTCCTGGCTGAGCTGCTGAGGACCATTGGCCCGCGGACGTGGATCGCCTGAACCGGGCTATGCTCGGCTGAGTGAGCCTCCAGATCGATCACGTCACGAAGCGCTACGGGGCGACCCTCGCCCTCGATGCGCTGACCTTCGACGTGCCTCGCGGCGGAGTCTTCGGGTTCCTCGGCGCGAACGGGGCCGGCAAGACCACCACGATGCGGATTTGCCTCGGGATCATCGCGGCCGATGCCGGCGAGATCCGCTGGGAGGGCGCCCCAGTCGCGGAGCTGCCGCGCCGGACCTGGGGATACCTGCCCGAGGAGCGTGGCCTCTACCCGCGGATGGGGGTCCTGGATCAGCTGGTGTACTTCGCGTCACTCTACGGAGAGGCTCCGCACGTCGCGCGGCGCGAGGCCCTCGCCTGGCTCGATCGATTCCAGATCCCCGAATACGCGGGGAAACGCGCCGAGGAGCTGTCGAAGGGCAACCAGCAGAAAGTCCAGTTCATCGCGGCCATCCTGCACAAGCCGCAGGTGCTGCTCATGGACGAGCCATTCACGGGTCTCGATCCGATCAACCTGGTGATCCTGCGCGAGGCCTTCACCGAGCTGCGCGATCAGGGCCGGACGCTGATCTTCTCGACCCACCAGATGGAGGCGGCCGAGGCGCTCTGCGAATCGGTGGCGATCATCGACCGCGGGCGGCTCGTCGCGGGTGGCCGGTTGCGCGACCTGAAGCGGGCGAGCGGCCGGCGCTGGATCCGGATCGCGCTCGAGGGTTTCCAGCCGGCGCCGGCCTGGCTCGCCGAGATCGCGGGCGTCGAGCGAGTCCGGCGCGATGCCGCCGGGGCAGAGCTCGTGCTCGAGGCGGGCGCCGAACCTGGCGCGATCCTCAACGTCATCCTCGCCCGCGGCGGATCGGTCAGCCATTTCGAGGTGATCGACCCGAGCCTCGAGGCGCTCTTCATCGAGCTCGTCGGGCGGCCGGCCGATGACGACGCCGGAACGTTGGGGACGGCGGCACGACCGGTCGCGCCCGCCCGGGACGCTGCCTGATGGCGTCGCGCGACCCGCTCCTGCCGAATGCCGGGATCATCGCCAGGCGCGAATACCGGGATCGCGTTCGCGGTCCGCTGTACCTCGCCTCGACCGTGATCCTGATGGGGATCGCCCTCCTCGTGGCGCTCGCGCCGATCGGGATCCGCTACCTCGATCGAGGGACCGTGACCCGGATCGCCGTGGTCTCGAGCGACCGGGAGCTGGCGCAGCGGGCGGTCGCCGTCGCCGACAGCCTGCTCAACGTGGCACCGTCCGGAGTCGACCCGGCCACGTGGCAGAAGCCCTTCCGCGTGGAGGCGGCGGGGGGCAAGGACACGGCCGGGGCCGCCCTGGCGAGAGGCGAGCTGGCCGGTGTCATGCTCGTCGAGCGACTGCCGACCGGGCAGCTCGATGTCGTCTTCCGGACCGACGGACCACCCGACGGGGTGCGTAGCCAGCTGGTCGGGTTCGCCGCCGTCGCGACGGGGATCCTCGATTGGACGGCCGGGCTCCCGGCGTCTGCGCAGCTCGATCCATTCCAGACACCGGCATTCCGGGTCGAGTCGATCAACACGCCGACCGACGCCGGAGGCCGGCCGCTTGATCCCCAGCAAACCGCGAGCCGGGAGTTCCTGGGGGTCGTCTTCGTGGTCCTGCTGTTCATGAGCATCATCATCTATGGCATGTGGGTGGCCACCGGCGTCGCGGCCGAGAAGAGCAGCCGGGTCATGGAGCTGATGATCAGCGCCGCGTCACCGCGCCAGATGCTGACCGGCAAGGTGCTGGGGATCGGGGCGGCCGGGCTGACCCAGTACCTCGCGATCTCCGTGCCGGCGCTCATCGTGCTGGAGTTCCAGGATCGGATCGCCGAGGCGGTCCTGGGACCCGGCTGGAGCGAAGGTGCCCCGCTCGTCGGCCTGACCCCGATGCTGCTGGCCGGCTACGGCGCCTTCTTCCTGCTCGGGTTCGGGCTCTTTGCCCTGATCTACGCGGCGATGGGCTCGTTCGTCAGCCGACCCGACGATCTGCAGACGCTGTCGCTGCCGCTGAGCCTGCTGGCCATCGTGGGGTATCTCGCGGCGATCCTCGCACTCAGCGGGGGAGGCGGTACCTGGGTCAGGCTCGCCTCGTTCGTGCCGCCGTTCAGCCCGTTCGTCATGCTCGCCCGGGTGATGGTCACGGCCGTACCGCCCTGGGAGCTGGCGCTCTCGATCGGCCTGCTGGCCGCGGCCATCGCGATCGTCACCGTCGTGGCGACCCGGATGTACGCGGCGGGGGTGCTCCTGTACGGGCAGCGACCGGGCGTCCGCGCCTTCATCGCGGCCGCGAGGCGAGCCGGGTAGGTAGCCCGCCGCCCGAAGCGCGGATCGGGCGTTCAGGAGAACGGGACCGCCTACGCGTCCTCGAGCGGGAGCCGGCTGATCAGCGCGAGGACGGGGGCCGCGCCCGCCGCCGACGACTCGGGTGGGTTCGCCGTGGCACCGCCAACCTCAGCGGTCGCCCCTGACCCACCGGTGGCCACGTATCGCCACAACCGGCTGCGCACGCCGGGCAGGTACGGGCTCGAGCGCTGCCGGGCGAGCACCCCGGCGATCCCCTGGGCGACCGCGGCCTCGTAGAGCGCGATCCCCTCGGTGGCGATGGCCGGGACCGCGACCACCTCGTCACCCGGTCGCAGCACCCTGCGGAGCGCCTCGCGCCGGCGGATGAGTGGCTGCGAGAGCAGCGATCGTCCGTCGAGATGGAGCAGGTCGAACGCCAGGAATGCCGCCGGCCTCCCGGCCTCGCCCGCCAGCCGGCGCGCCAGCTCGCCGGGGTCCGCCCGGCCGGCGGCATCCACGACGACCAGCTCTCCGTCCAGGATCGCCGAGCGCGCGGCCACCCGAACGGCGAGGCCGGCGAGCTCCGGCAGGGCCGTTGTCAGCGAGCGCCCGTCGGCCGCGACGATGCGGACCTCGCCCATCCCGGCCAGGTCGGCCGGCCCGACCATGACCAGGGCGCGCTCGCCACCCCACCACGGTTCGAAGAGATGCTCGTCCGAGTCGAATGGCGCCGGCAGCGGGCGCGGGAGCATCGGCCGCAGGTCCGGGAGATCGGGCAACTGGTCGGCCTCGAGGCGCAGCGAAAGCTGGTCGGCCATCGTGGCTCGATGGTAGCCCGCTACACTTCGGGTGTCCCACGACACGGAGGATCTGCCTTTGCCGCGCGCGCCGCGACCCGACGACCTCTATCGCTTGCGCATCGCGACCGAGCCGCGACTCTCCGCCGACGGGCGGCTCGTGGTGGTGACCGTGCAGACCGTGGCTCCCGGATTCGACGCCTACCGACAGGCGATCTGGCTGGTGCCGACGGACGACTCGAGCGCAGCCCGCCAGCTGACCCTGGGCGCGAGCCGTGACCGCCATCCGCGCTTCTCGCCGGACGGGCGGACGCTCGCCTTCCTGTCCGATCGCCGTGTCCTGGTCGAGGACCAGCAGGCCGGCGCGACCGGAGCGCCGAATGATCGCGAGGAAGCGTGGCAGGTGTACGGCCTGCCGCTCGATGGTGGGGAGGCGGGACGATTGACGGACCTGCCCCGTGGCGTCGAGGCCTTCGAATGGTCGCCGGACGGGGCGCGACTGGTCGTCGTCAGCGCCGCGCGAGGTGCGACCCACGACGAGGACGTCCGCCGTCGCGGCCTTGCCGCCTCTCCGAGGCCGGGCACGCCTCCGCCGTCGGACTATCGATTCGTCGACCGGCTCGACTACATGCTCAACGGCAAGGGCTTCATCTACGACCGGGTCGTGCACCTGTGGATCGTGGACCTCGCGACGGGCACCGCCAGCCGCCTGACCGACGGCCCGGTCTCCGATCGGGAGCCGGCCTGGTCCCCCGACGGCCGGCGAGTCGCCTTCAGCTCGAATCGGCGCCGCGACCCGGACCTGGTCGGGCGCCGGGACATCCACGTCGTCGACGTGGAGACACGCCTCGTCAGCGCGGTGACCCGGGGACCGAGATCGGTCTTCGGCTGGCCCGTCTGGCTGCCGGATGGGCGGACGATCGCCACCCTCGGCCACCGGCTGGAAGCCAGGGGAGGCAGCCGCAACGACCTCTGGCTGTTCGCCGCGGATGGCTCGGACGCGACGCCGTCGGGTGGGCGCAACCTGTCGGCCCGTCACGACCTGATGCCCGGGTCGACCATGAACAGCGACGTGACGGTGGAGGGAGGCCCGCGGATCATCTCGTCGGCCGACGGCCGCTGGCTGGGGTTCAGCGCGCCCATCGACGGCGCCTACGAGCTGTGGCGGATCGGCGTCCTGGACGGTCGGCTCGAGCGGCTGACCGACGGACACCACTACGTCTCGGGCTCGGATGCCGTGGCGAACCGGATCGTCTACCTGCGCTCTTCGCCAACCGAACCGCCCGACCTGTGGGTGGTCGATACCGACGCGGCCGCGTCTGCCGCTGTGTCCCGGCGGCTGACCGCCTTCAATGCCGACTTGCTCGCCGAGCTCGAGCTTCGGCAGCCCCAGGAGCGCCATTCGACGGTCGACGGCCGGGACATCCAGGGCTGGTTCATCGCGGGCTCTGGCGAAGGCGACGGTCCGCGGCCCCTCGTGGTGGAGATCCACGGCGGGCCGCACACCCTCTACGGCTGGTCGCCGTCCTGGGAGTTCCAGCTGCTCGCGGCGGCCGGGATCGGGGTGTTCTACTGCAATCCGCGCGGGTCGGAGGGGTACGGCCAGGCGTTCAACGATGCCAACCACCGCGACTGGGGACCCGGACCCATGGGCGACGTCCTCGCCGGCGTGGACGCCCTCGTCGCGGACCGCCTCGCCGACCCCGATCGCCTGGGCGTGACCGGCGGCTCGTACGGCGGCTACCTGACCAACTGGATCATCGCCATGGACCAGCGCTTCCGCGCCGCGATGACTTGCCGGTGCGTCAGCGACATGGCCATGCTCTTCCTGACCGGCGACATCAGCGGCGGCGACTGGGCCACCCAGGAGTTCGATGCGACGCCCTGGTCCGACCCGGCCTACTACCGAGAGATCTCGCCGATCAGCTACGCGGAGCGGATCCGGACGCCGCTGCTGATCCAGCACTCGGAGCGCGATCTGCGCACGACGATCGGCCAGGCTGAGGCGCTCTTCACGCTGCTCCGGTCGCGCCGTCGGCCGGTCCGGCTGATGCGGGTTCCCGAGGAGACCCACGACCTCACGCGCCAGGGAACCCCGTTCCGCCGCGCGGAGAACCTGGCCGTCGTGGTCGGCTGGTTCCGCCACTTCCTGATCGACGGCAAGCGTGGAATGCCGCCGCTGCCGAGGGTTCGCGGAGGCCGCTGACCAGGTCCGGCGCGCTCGCTCGAACCTCGCCCGGACGAGGTGTATCCTCTCCGTCCCATGAACGCGACCCGACGCCCGGACTCACCAGCCCGCGAGCGTGCGCACGACCTGATTCGTGCCTGGGACGGACGTCCGGGGCCGCTCGGCAACCTGCTCGGCCGGGTCACCGCCGTCGACCAGGTCGGGGTCGAGGAACGGGTCGATTCGCTCAAGAAGCGATCGATCAAGAAGGCGTCGAAGCTGTGGGCGCTGCACCTCGCGATCTCGATGATGGATCTGACCACGCTCGAGGGAAAGGACACACCCGGCAAGATCCGGGCGCTGTGCGTCAAGGCGATGCGGCCCCAGCCCGGCGATCCGACCATCCCGTCCGTGGCGGCGGTCTGCGTCTACCCGGCGCTCGTGGCGGAGGCGAAGGCGGCCCTGCGCGGTTCGTCGGTCAAGGTGGCCAGCGTGGCCACGGGCTTCCCGTCCGGCCAGACGTTCCGTGACATCAAGGTCGCCGAGGTGCGCTCGGCGGTGGATGCCGGCGCCGACGAGGTCGACATGGTGATCGACCGAGGCGCATTCCTGTCCGGCGACTACCTGACGGTGTTCGAGGAGATCGTCGAGGTCAAGGAGGCCTGCGGCGACAGGCACCTGAAGGTGATCCTCGAGACCGGCGAGCTCGAGACCTACGACAACGTCCGCCGCGCCAGCGTCCTGGCCATGGCTGCCGGCGCCGACTTCATCAAGACCTCCACCGGCAAGGTCTCGCCCGCGGCGACCCTGCCTGTCACCCTCGTGATGCTCGAGGCGATCCGCGACTTCGAGCGCTCGACCGGTCGCCAGGTCGGCATGAAGCCGGCCGGTGGGATCCGCGTCGCCAAGGAGGCGATCCAGTACCTCGTGGTGCTGTACGAGACCCTCGGGCCGCGCTGGATGAGCCCGGACTGGTTCCGTTTCGGCGCTTCGTCGCTGCTCAACGACGTGCTCATGCAGATCGAGTTCCAACGGACCGGCCGCTACCAGGATCCGGACGACTTCTCGCTCGACTGAGCCGGTAAGCCGCCGCAGCCTCGTTGGCGCGACCGTGACGTTCACGTGAACGTTAAGGTTGTGATATCGTCAGCGATCGATGAACGACACCACCGGCCGGCGCCTGCTGCGGATCAATGAGGTCGCAGCCGAGACGGGCCTTACCACCCGAACCATTCGCTATTACGAAGAGATGGGCCTGCTCGAGCCGGCCGCCCGCTCGGACGGCGACTACCGGCTCTACGACGAGTCGGACCTCGAGCGCCTCCAGTTCATCCGAAGCCTCCGCGACGACGCCGGATTCTCGCTCGCCCAGATCGGCCAGCTGCTCGAGGACGACGCCGCTCGAGAACGCAATCGCGAGCGTTTCCGCCAGACCGGCGATCCCGACGAGCGGAGGGCCCTTGTGCTCGACGCGCGCGAGCGGGTCGACCGTCAGATCGAGAACCTCGAGGCGAAGGCCGCCCGCCTGGCGACGATGATCGAGGAGGCGCATGCCCGAGGCCGGCATCTCGAGGCGCACCTGGCCGAGCTCGACGGGGGCCCGCCGCCCCACCCGGAGCGAGCTGCCGCCGCAGCCGGGGGCCGCGCCGCGGCCGCCGAGCCGTCCCAATGATCGGTCCAGGCACCATCGTCCGCGACCGGTTGAGCGGGTCGCCCGGTGTCAGTGCCTTCCAGCACCGCAACTACCGGCTGTTCTTCTCGGGCCAGCTGATCTCGCTGATCGGAACCTGGATGCAGCAGGTCGCCCAGGCGTGGCTCGTCCTGCAGCTGACGGGCGATCCGATCTGGCTGGGTATCGTGGCCACCGCCCAGTTCCTGCCGGTCATGGTCTTCGGCCTCTTCGCCGGCGTCGCCGCCGACACATTCCCGAAGCGACGGGTCCTGATCGGAACCCAGGTGTCGATGATGATCCTTGCCGGCATCCTGGCGGCGCTGGTGATCGCCAACGTGGTCCAGGTCTGGATGATCGTCGGCCTGGCGTTCCTGCTCGGGATCGCGAATGCCGTGGACATGCCGGTCCGCCAGTCGTTCGCGGTCGAGCTCGTCGGACGCGAGGACGTAGGTCCCGCCGTCGCCCTCAACTCGGCCATGTTCAACGGGGCGCGGGTCGTTGGTCCGGCAGCAGCCGGCCTGGCCATCGGTGCGTTCGGAGTGGCCGCCGCATTCGCGCTCAATGCGCTGAGCTTCCTCGCGGTGATCGTCGGGCTGTGGCTGATGGACGAGACCGAGCTCCGAATCGGCGCCCGGATCGCCCGGCCCACCTCTGTGCGAGCGGTGGTCCAGAACCTGGCCGAGGGACTGAGCTATGTCCGGCGGACGCCGATCGTGCTGCTCGCGGTCGTGGTCGTCGGGACCGTGGCGACGGTCGGCATGAACTTCGGCGTGCTCATCCCGGCATTGGCCCAGGGCGAGTTGCGGAGCGACGCGACGGGCTACGGATTCCTGATGGCCGCGTCAGGGATCGGCTCGCTGCTGGCCGCGCTCCGCCTGGTCTTCGGCGGCCGGCCGCAACCGATCCGCCTGGCGACCGGGGCATTGACCCTCGGGGTCGCCTCGGTCGTGCTCGCCGCATCGCGCATCTTCCCGCTCTCGCTGGCGTTGATGGTCGTGATCGGCTTCGGTTCGATTCTCATGGCGGCCACCGCCAACACCACGATCCAGCTGGCCGTTCCGGATCAGCTCCGAGGGCGCGTCATGAGCGTCTACACGACCGTGTTCAGCGCCTCGGTCCCGATCGGCGGCCTCGCCATGGGCGCCGTCGCGTCCGGGCTCAGCGCGTCCGTGGCGATCGGGCTCGGCGGCGTCCTGAGCGTGGCGATCGGCCTGGCGGCTCTGGCCTGGGGTCGGCAGACGGGGCTCTCAATCCCCGAGGCGCCCTCGATCGGGATCGGGGGCAGGGTCGCCGGACCGTCGACTGCCCGACTGCGCTGACGGCCTGGTCGGCCGATCCCCGGGCTTGCGCCTGGCGCTCGATACGACCATCGGCCGACACGGGCTGGTTTCGTCTGTGCGTGGAGCGCACCATTCCGATCGATCCAGGCCGTGTTCGGTCGCGACCTATCGCCTGACGCAAGGGATCGACCCGCGGCCCCTCCCCGACGGCCGGAACGAGCGCCTGGCGCAAGCCGCGCCCGGATCAGCCCCAAGCCGCGCCCGGATCAGCCCGAAACGGCCTGGAAACGGCCCCGACCACGAGCGCGACCACGAGCGCGACCTCGACCCGCTCCGTCGGTGTCATTCGCCGGCCCCGAGCGGATCCGGCCGGCCATCCGCCTCGTCGTGCCGCGTCTGGCTCGGGGCAACGGCCGCGATCGCGTAGCGCAGCCCGAGGGCGCCATGGAGGGTCCGCACCGGCCGCAACCCGGCGGCTCGGAGCATCTCCGCCACCTCGCCCGCTCGGTGGGCCCGGCGAACCGAAAGCGCGGCGTCGTGGCGGGTGTACCGGTTCGTCGTCAGCAGGTGGCCGAGGAGCCAGGCAGCGATCCAGCCCACCCGGCTCCGGTCGAGATCGTTGACCACGACCCCGAGGCGCGCGACCCGGCCCATCTCCCGCAGCAACTCGATGGCGGCGGGGCGCTCCATGTGGTGGAGGACGAGCGAGGCATGGGCGACGTCGAACGACCGATCCGCGTAGCGCAATTCCCGGCCATCGCCAATGTGCAGATCGAGAACGTCCACGATCGCGGGCGATCGCCGCACTCGAACGGCCGCCGCCAGGATCTCGGGCCGGTTGTCGATGCCGACGACGTGCACCCGCCGCTGCCGTTCCCCGGCCAGCTTGATCAGGGCGACGGGGATGTCCGCCCCGCCCGTTCCGACGTCGAGCAGCGTGAGCTCGACGCGGTGGGCCGCGAGCGCCTCGATCGCGGCTGCGCTCAACGCGACCCCGCCGAGCCAACCGTTGATCCGGCGCAGGTCGCGCAGGTGGCCGTCGAGGGTGGCCGCGTCGTCCAGCGGGCCGTCCAGCAGCTCGGCGGCGTTGGTGAGTCGCTCCATTCGCGCGCAGGCTACACGACAAGGTAACCGGGTCGTGCCGGGCGCCCGGCCGTGCCTACCATGGCGCCCATGATCGTCGTCGCCGGCGAGGCCCTGATCGACCTGATCGTCCATCCCGATGGCCGCCTGGCGGCCGCACCCGGCGGTGGCCCGTTCAACACGGCGCGGACCATCGCCCGGCTCGGCGTGCGGGTCGCGTTCCTCGGGCGCCTGTCGGACGACCGGTTCGGCCGGATCCTGCGGGACGCCCTCGAGCGCGACGGCGTGGATCTGTCGCTGGTCGAGACGACCGGCGCGCCAACCACGCTCGCGATTGCCGAGCTCGACGACGACGGCACCGCCACCTACCGGTTCCACACGGCCGACACCTCGGCGCCGGGACTCTCCGGCGAAGCCGTTCGAGCCGCCGTCGCCGCCGGCCCGCGGGCCCTCCACGTCGGGACCCTGGGCCTTGTCCTCGAGCCCCTGGCGCAGGCCCTGCTCGAGGGGGTCCGGCATGCCTCACCGGCAACCCTGGTGATGCTCGACCCGAACTGCCGCCCCCACGTCATCGCGGACCGGCCGGCCTACCTGGCGCGGCTCGATGCCTTGCTCGGACGGGCCGACGTTGTCAAGGTCAGTGCCGACGATCTTGCCTACCTGGCGCCCGACAGCTCGACCCGCGCGGCGGCACTGGAGCTGCTCGCCAGGGGCCCCGCGGCGATCCTCCTGACGGACGGCCCGAACCCGGTCGTCTGCATGACGCCGAGGTCCACCTTCCAGGTCGCGGTCCCGGCGACCCCGGTCGTCGACACCGTCGGGGCGGGTGACGCGTTCAGCGGTGCCTTTCTCGCCCGCTGGGTCGAGCGCGGCTTCGGCCGTGACGAGCTCGCCGACGAGGCTGCCGTGCGAGAGGCGCTCGCCCTGGCCATCGAGGTCGCGACCCTGACCTGTCGCCGGCCGGGCGCCGACCCGCCGCGCCGCGCTGAGCTGGCCTGATGGTGGGGGCTCGCAGGGCGCGGTGACATAATGGCCGCCATGGTCACCAAGATGGACGCCCACCTGGTTCCCGCGTCCGATCGGGCGCCCTCCAGCTGGGGCCTCGGTGACGGCCAGGCGATCCCCTGGGAATACGCGCCGGCGCCGGAGGCGCGCGACGTCGTGACGATCAAGGATCGCTACGGCCTGTTCATCAATGGGCGGTACGTTCCGGCGTCGGACGGCGGAACGTTCGCCACTGTCAACCCGGCAACCGAGGAGACGCTCGCCCGGGTCGCCAAGGCCACCGTCGCGGATGTCAATCGGGCGGTCCGGGCGGCTCGTCGCGCCCAGCGACGGAGCTGGGGGGCGCTCTCGGGCAAGGAGCGGGCCAAGTACCTGTTCCGGATCGCCCGGATCCTCCAGGAGCGGTCGCGCGAGTTCGCCGTCCTCGAATCGATGGATTCGGGCAAGCCGATCAAGGAGAGCCGCGACGTCGACGTCCCGCTCGCGGCGGCCCATTTCTGGTACTACGCCGGCTGGGCGGACAAGCTCGAGTACGCGTTTCCGGGACGGGTCGCGCGGCCGCTCGGCGTCGCCGCCCAAATCATCCCGTGGAACTTCCCGCTGCTGATGCTGTCCTGGAAGATCGCCCCGGCCCTGGCCGCGGGCAACACCGTGGTCCTGAAGCCCGCCTCCACGACGCCCCTCTCCGCCCTCCTCTTCGCCGACGTCTGCCGCCAGG
>JBGPIH010000035.1:0-23190 GCA_041484785.1 Candidatus Limnocylindria bacterium | reverse complement strand
CCGCGTCGCCGAGCATGGGCGCTCCTCTGCCGATATTCGTTCTAAGGCCGTGATCACCATGTCCGCATCGTGTACCGACGATTGCAGGAGCATCCTCGCCATTGCGCCCGACAGCACCGTGCTGTGGACCACGACGATCATCGACCCATAGTCGGGTGAGTTATGGGAAGGCGCGTGAGGGGTTCACGGGTCGACGACACCATCAGGTCATTGTGTCGGTTTGCAAGGGCCTGAACGCTTCGGCAAATGCTCCCCCTGCGGGGACGATAGGACGCAGCGATAACGCAGATGTCCTGTGATTCTTCGAGCCGATGCGCCGTGGTACTGTGCGTTGAGGGTCGTCAGAAGCAGCGAGACGTCCACTCGCCGTCGCGGTCGACCGCGGAGGTGGACCCAAGGGTCCTTTCGGCTCAACGCCGGCGAGGTTGAGATGTCGACGTCCGATCCTCTAGGCGAGGCCTTCCAGCTCCGTGCGCTCATGGAGAACACGGAAGACAGCATCTATTTCAAGGATCGACAGTGTCGCCTCGTGCGCGTGAGCCAGCAGATGGCCGACAACCTTGGCTTTGCCGACGCCTCGGAGCTGGTCGGCAAGACCGACGTCGACCTGTTCGGTGAGTCGTTCGGCCAGCGGACGCTCATGGAAGACCTCCGCATCATGGAATCGAACGAGCCGATCATCGGGCTGGTGGAGAGTCGCTCGATCGGGGAGTCGGAGACGAACTGGACCCTGACGACGAAAGTGCCACTCCATGACGCGTCGGGCAATGTCATCGGCCTGCTGGGGATCACCCGCGAGATCAACGAGCTCAAGCGGACCGAGCTCAATCTCCAGCACATGGCTACGCACGACCCGCTGACCGGTCTGCCGAACCGCTATCTGATGACCGACCGGCTCAGTCAGACCCTGGCCCAGGCCGCGCGATCTCGCTCGATCTTCGCCGTCCTCTTCCTGGACGTCGATGACTTCAAGGCGATCAACGATACCCGTGGACACGAGATCGGCGACCTTGTTCTCCAGCACCTGGGCGGAACAATCGTCGGCACCGTCCGCGCGTCCGACACTGTCGCCCGGATTGGGGGCGATGAGTTCGTGATCATCCTCGAGACAATCGAGAAACGCGACGACGCCGGCCTGGTAGCCGACAAGATCCTGCGCAGAGTGGACAAGCCGTTCACGCTCAGACGCCGCAAGGTGCACTCGACCGTCAGCATCGGAATCAGCACCTACCCAGACAACGGCAACGACGTCGAGGTCCTGCTCGGCGCGGCCGACTACGCGATGTACCTCGCCAAGGGCCGTGGCAAGAACTGCTGGGTTGCCTGCCCCCAGGGCCTGCCGGGCTCGATCGCCAAGGTCCAGGCCGAGTAGGCACCGAGCCGCCCGCTGCCTCGATCACGTGATGGTTCAGGGCGCAGAGGCAGCAACGATCGACGCCTTTAGCTCAGAACGCCTGGCACCTACCCGTCAGCGAGCTCTGCGAGGCCACAAGTGTTCCCGGCATTCACGTAGTTCGGGGCACACAACTCATCGATCAAGTCGAGGTTGCCTCCGGCCAAGAGCTCGGTTATGAACCTTTGAGTCTCAGAACGAGCTTCCGGGCTCCTGCGTCTCTGCCGGGAACGAGAGATGGGACTGGACGATCTTCCAGCCATCGCCTTGGCGGGTGACGACGCCGGTCAGCCGAAGAGCAGACTCGAACGGTTCACCGCCAACGGTCGCCCGGACCGTGGCTTTCGTGGCGAACCAGGCGACACCATCGGTCCCGTCGATGTGGAGCTCGCCATACTCGACCGACAGCGTGTCCGCTTGGGCGAAGTCCCGTTCGACTTGCGCGCGGATCGCAGCGTCCCCGACCCGCCACTCGTCGGCGCCCGTACCGACGAGCACGCCGTCATCCCCGACGGCGAAGCAGCCGAGCACCCCCGCTTCGTCCTTGGCCGAGTACGTCGCGACGAACCTGTCCAGCACGCCACGCACGGCCGCGATCGTCTCCTGGCTCGCAACCATCAGCGGACCTCCAACTGCTCGAGGGAGATACGGCGACCTTGCGCCCTGCAGGTGCTTCCCCCGGTGCCCGCAGTTCTACTCCGCGCCCGCCGGATGGGCAAGCCCGCATGGAGCGGACGACCGTGGACGGCCTGCCAGCCTGGCTGCACCACTCTTGTGCGCTCGAGCCGCTTCGGCGCCGAACCGGTGCGCTATCCGCGTGTCTCCGACCGGCCGCGCCCCCGGAGCGCCAGGTAGGCGCCCGCCACCACCAGCACGAACGCCGCCAGCGCGATCGCGATGGGCAGGCCCGACCCGGTCGACCCTCCCGAACCGGCGGCGGGCACCGGGAGCGACTGGGCTTCAATCGCCACGTCCAGGGAGGTTGGGCTGACGTTGCCTGCCGCGTCGATCGCCCGGAGGACGTAATGAGCGGCGGTCGCGGGGACCGCCTGGTCGACAAACGTCGTCGCAGACGTGGTGCCCGCGAGCGTGTAGCCGCCACCGGCGACCGGAGATCGCCACACGGTATAGCGACTGGCGCCGGCCGGTGCCGTCCAGTGCAGCTCGGCACCCTGAGCCGAACGGACCGCGGCGAGATCGGTCGGAGCAGCCGTGGCGGCCAGGGGCTGTCCCGCCGCCGGAACCAGGAGTGCCCCACCGACTGGCGGGACGACGACCACCAGGTGCCCGTCGGCGGACGTCACGTCCGGGCCGCCGAGGAGGTCACGGAAGCGGATGCCGTCGCGAATCGGCGTGCCGCCGTCGATCGGCTGCGCCAGCGGCACGTCCAGCTCGACGCCGGCGCTCCCCGGGTTGACCGCCATGATCGCCAGGGCACCGTCGATCGTTCGCGCGAAGACCACGGCTCGCGAAGCGGCGTCGGTCAACAGGAAGCGCAGGTCGCCGTTGCGGAGGGCCGGCGTCGCGTCGCGCGCCGTGGCCAGCTCCCGGTACCACGCCGCAAGCTGGACGTCGCCGCCGTCGGTCGGGTAGGTCGCGCGGTTGTTGGGGTCGGTCGCCCCCGTCAGGCCGACCTCATCGCCGTAGTAGATGACCGGGGCGCCGGGTAGCGTGAGCTGCAGCAGCGCGGCCAGCCGAAGCCGCGCCTTGCCCACGGCCAGGTTGGCCGGGGCCGTCTTGTCCGCACCGGTTTCGCCGGGGGTGAGCGACCAGAGCACCCGCTCGGTGTCGTGGCTGTCGAGCAGCCGGAACGCCGTCCCGGCGACCGCCGCGGGCTCGTCCTCGAGCACGCCGGCCAGCTCCGAGGCGAAGACCGAGGCAGACAACCCGGATGCGCCATCGTCCGCGAAGCCCCGTGAGTCGGCGGTTCCCAGGTAGGCCAGCAGCGGCGTCCGGGAGCGATAGTCGGTGACTGTGTCGGCCTTGTCCCCGTGGATCAGCGGCAGGACCTGTCCTCGCTGCCATGCCTCTCCGACGATCGGCGCCTCGGCGTTCACGGCCTTGACCGCCGACCGGAACCCCTGCCAGAAGCCGGACGGGAATGACGGGTCGGACATCGTGTCGATGCGCCATCCGGCGGCGCCCAGGCGCAGCCAGGTCCGGGCGACCGAATCGCTGGCGCCGTAGACGAACGCCTGGACGGCGGGGTTGCGCTTGTCGAGGACCGGCAGCGTGGCGATCGAGTTCCAGCCCGTGTAGTCCATCGTGTGCGGACCGTTCGGGCCGGCGCACGGCCCGCTGGGCTGGGCCACGAAGGTGAACCAGGCCCGATACGGCGAGCTGACGCTCTGGCAGGCCCCGGCCACGGCAGACTGGCGGGCGAACCGGTCGAAGTACGGGCTGTCCGCGCTGACGTGATCGAAGACCCCGTCGAGGATGACGTGCATGCCGAGCCTGGTGGCATCGCCGACCACGGCCTCGAAATCGGCCTGCGTCCCGAAGCGCGGATCGATCTGACCGTAGTCGCGCGTGTCGTACCCGTGATTGGAGCCGGACGAGAAGATCGGGTTCAGGTACAGGACCGTCACCCCGAGACCGTGCAGGTAGGGCAACTTCGCCCGGATCCCCGCTAGATCGCCGCCGTAGTACTCGCCGCCGCTGGAGGGATCGGCTGGCGGCGTGGTCCAGGCCTCGCGCACGACCTGGTCGGTCGTGTCGGGCGGGTAGGCGTACCGCGGCTGGCCGGGGTCGGCGTCGTTGGCCGGGTCGCCGTTGGCGAAACGATCCGGGAAGATCTGGTAGACGACCGCGCCTTGCAGCCAGGTCACCGGCGTAAACGCCGGATCGAACACGGTGACGACCCAATCCGGACCCTGCTGCGAGGTCCCCGAGGCGCCCGGCCCGCCGTCCCCGCGGGCATCGTCGCTCACGTACGCCGTGGCCGTGTCCGTACGGGCCACGAAGTGATACTCGAGCGTAGCCGGCTGCGCCGTCGTGATGGTGGCAGCCCACAGGTCGCACGCGACCGGGGCGCCAGCGGCCGGCAGCGGCGGCCCGCAGGTCACCTCGGACGCGACGTCCTGCATGGGCAGGGTCTGATGCGTCGTTCCCTGGGTGACGAGGACCTGCGCCGAGGTCACACCGCCATGCGGCGTCCGCAGCCGGAGCGTGACCGCCGAACCGGCCGGCACCGCTCCGCCGGGGGTGCGGTACAGCCCGTCCCGGCTGTCGTGGTAGAGCGCGCTCAGGTCGATCGGGCCGGCCCCCGGCGAGGACGAGGCCGCGGACAGGTCGTGGACCGCGAATCCAGCGGTCAGCGCGGTCAGCAGCAGGATGGTCGTGACGGTCCGGCCGAGGTCCAGCCCGCCAGTCCTGCCCTCGCCTCGCCGCATGCCGGCTAGCCTACGTCGTCCGCTCGGGGCGAGGCGCCGGGTCCAGCTGCGCCGGCAATGGTCGAGGGCTTGACACGACGCCACGACGCCGCTACCTTCAGGTAAACCGGTTTGCTAAACCGGTTTTGGCCATCCGGGCGGAGTCGCGACAGCGACATCCGGAGGAGCCGTGGAGGGCTGGTGACGCAGGAATCCCGCGACCGACCCCGGATTTCCGACGTGGCCCGCGAGGCGGGCGTGTCGAAGACCGCCGTCTCCTTCGCGTTCAACAGCCCGGAGCGGCTGAGCGCTGACACGGCCACCCGGATCCGCGACGTCGCCACGTCGCTGGGCTATCGGCCCCATCCAGTTGCCCGGATGCTCACCCAGGGCAACACCCGGACGCTCGGCGTGCTGACTCCCCAGGCCCTGTCCGTCGTCTTTGCCAACCCGTTCTTCGCCACGTTCAGCGAAGGGGTGGCCGCGGTCGCGGAGGAGGCCGGCTACGGGCTGCTGTTCGTGTCGCCGGTGTACGGCTCGCTGGCTCGCGCGGTCAATCGGGCGACCGTGGACGGGTTCGTGGCGATCGGCCTGTCGGAGGATCACCCCGAGGTGGAGCAGATCCGCCGGGCCGGGCTGCCGATCGTGATGGTCGATTCCACGGCCGCCTTTCCCGAACACGCCGCCGTGGACGTCGATGACGAGGGCGGCGCGCGCCTCGCCGCGGAGCACCTCCTGGCGCTGGGCCACCGGGACTTCCTGGTGATCGGCGTCGAACCGCCCACGCCGGGCGCGCGAGCCGACTTCGGGGGCGTCGTCGGGCGACGCCTGAACGGCTATCGCCAGGCGCTCGCGGCGGCCGGCATCGAGCTGCCGGACGATCATGTGGTGGTCGGCCCGGCCAGCGTCGAGGGCGGCAGCGCCTGCCTGACCGATGCCTGGGAGGACGGGCGCCGGCCGACCGCCGTCCTGGCCATGAGCGACGCGATGGCGATCGGCGCGATCACCGCGGCGCGACGACTGGGGCTGCACGTCCCGGCCGACATCAGCATCGTGGGATTCGATGACATCGAACTCTCTCGCCACGTCGAGCCCCCGCTGACGACCGTGCACCAGCCGGTCCGGCGCAAGGGTGAGGAGGCCTGCCGCCTCCTCCTGTCGGCGATTGCGCGGGACGACTCCTCTCGGCCCGATCACCGGCTCCTCGAGACGCGACTCATCGTTCGCGGTTCGAGCGGTCCGGCACCCATCGGAAAGGAGGTGGCGGGGGGACGCTGACGAACCGGAAGAGCGGGTCGCATGGAGCGGCCCGGGTGCCGGAGTCGGCCGCACAACGCGGCCGGAGCAGAACGGATCGGCCGCATTGAGCGTGCCGGCGCAGGACACGAATCGGCCGCCACGCGGCGGCCACAAGAGGAGGAATGCAGAGACAGATGCACAAGACAACCAGGTTGGCGAGCCTCTTCGGGGTGCTCGCCATCGTGACCGCTGCGTGTAGCAGCACGGCGGCCACGTCTGCCCCATCGGTCGCCCCGTCCGAGGCACCGTCCGTCGCAGCGTCGACGGAGGCTTCAGCCGCGCCGTCCGCGGCCCCGTCGGTGGCCACGCTGTCCGGCACGCTCGCGGTCTGGGAGGCCTACGGCGCGTCCGGTACGACTGAGAAGGACACGTTCGACAAGATGGTGGCCAACGTCATGGCCGCCAACCCCGGACTGACCGTCACCGTGACCGACGTGCCGTTCGCGAACCTGTTCACGAACTTCGAAACGCAGGCGGGCGCCGGCTCCGGCCCCGACCTGTACATCGCCCCGAACGACAGCCTCCCGAAGGAGGCCCGCGCCGGGCTCCTCAAGGACGTCAGCGACCTGTCCGCGACCCTGGCCGCCGCGCCGTACAACACGTCGCAGGTGGCGCTCGACGCCAGCACCGTCGACGGGAAGCTCTACGAGATCCCGGAGTCGATGAAGGCTGTCGAGCTCTTCTACAACAACACGGCCCTGACGACCGCGCCGGCGACGACCGATGACTGGATGGCCAATGCGAGCAAGCTTGGCTGGGTCTACGGTGCCAACGGCGGCGGCGCCTACTATCAGTGGGGCATCTTCAGTTCGTTCGGCGGAACCATCATGGATCCGACGACCGGCAAGTGCACCGCCGACGCGGGCGGCGTCGCCGCCTCCTGGAAGTGGCTGGCCGACATGAAGGCCGCGGGCATGAAGTTCTACCAGAACGACGGCGATGCGAAGGCGGACCTCCTGTCCGGGAAGATCGCCGGCTTCATCGACGGCCCGTGGCAGTCCGGTGACCTCTCGAAGGCGCTTGGCAGCAAGCTTTCCGTCACCGCCGGTCCGAGCGGTCCCGGCGGCGCGTGGGCCCCACTCACCGCTCCCGACGGCTTCTACATCAACTCCGGCTCGGCGAACGCGGACCTGGCCGTCCAGTTCGCGCTCCAGATGCTGTTGCCGGAAAACGAGCAGCTCTTCGCCAATGCCGGTCACCTGCCGGCCAGCACCACCATTCAGCCGACCGACACCATCGCCCAGTCCTTCGCGGCGCTCATGCCCAAGGGCTTCGCCCGGCCGACGCTCAAGCAGCTCGACAACTACTGGGGCAACTTCGGGAACGGCATCGTCGCCGTCATCGACAAGGGAACCGACCCGACCAAGGCCGTCGCCGACGCGTGCGCGGCGATGAACAAGGCCAACGGGATTCAGTAAGCTCCCGTCAACATTCGATGGGGCGCCGGGTGACCGGCGTCCCATCGACGCCCAACCCACCGTGCAGGAGCTGGCAATGAGACTGCGCGAGACGAGCCGATGACCACGCTCGCGGTAACCGCCCCGGCCAGCCGATCCCTCTGGCGACGCAGCCAGAACGCCCGGACGGCTTACATGTTCCTGCTCCCCGCCCTGATCGTGATGGCGATCATCACGTTCTACCCGCTCGTCTTCCAGATCTGGATGTCGTTCACCAACTATGGGCTGGCGAACCTGCGCGCGACCGCGCCGGCGCCGGACTACGTGGGTCTCGAAAACTACGGGCGGATCCTCGACAACAACATCGTCATCCCGAACTTCGACTTCCTCCGGATTCTCGTCTTCAACCTCTGGTGGGCGTTCTCGAACGTGGTGATCCACGTCGTCCTCGGCGTGATCGTGGCGCTGATCCTGAACACCAAGGGCCTGCGGCTGAAGCGGGTCTACCGGGCGATCTTCATCCTCCCCGTGGTCATCCCCCAGATCATCGTCGCGACGGTCTGGCGGAACATGTTCGACCCGACCCACGGCGCCATCAACTTCCTGCTCCAGGGGACGGTCGGCGTCCTGTTCAAGCTGCCACCAACCACGTTCAACATGGACTGGCTGAACCAGCCGAACCCGATCCTCTCCGTCGGACCGTTCATCCTGCCGCTCGCCTACTTCGCGCTGCTCACGGCCAACGTGTGGCTGGGCTGGCCGCTCAACTCGGTTGTCGCGACCGGCGCGCTGCAGAGCATTCCGAACGACCTGTACGAGGCAGCCGAGATGGACGGCGCCGGCTTCTGGGCGAAGTTCAAGACGGTCACCCTGCCGTACCTACGGCCGGCGATGCTGCCGTACGCGATCTACGGCTTCGTCATCACCTTCAACCTGTTCTACCTCTCGTACTTCATGTCCGGCGGCGGTCCGTTCGGGCAGACCGAGCTGCTGGTGACGACGGCCTACCGGCTCGTCAACGAGCAGCAGCTCTATGGCGTCGCTGCGGCGTTCGCCGTGTTCGAGTTCTTCATCCTGCTGGCGATCACGCTGGTCACCAATCGGCTGGCCAAGGCAACGGCGCAGTTCGATGCATGACCCTCGACCCGTGCCCAGGACGATCGACGTGAAGGGGTGCCGACGATGACGAGCCAAGCTGCTGCGGCGCCCGCCGTGGTCACCGCCGCGCGCGCCGAAACCCGGAGGCGGCAGGGTGGCGGCATGCCGCTTCGCCGCCAGGCGATCCTCCAGATCCTCTGCCTGCTCATCACGGTGACGGTGCTCTTCCCGATCGTCTGGATCGCCAGCATCGCCGTGGACCCACGCGACATTGCGCGGCCAGACGGCCTCAACCTGATCCCGCCGGGCGCGACCCTCGATGCGTTCGCGCAGGTCATCAAGCAGCCGACCCAGAACCCGGTCTCGTTCCCGCAGCTCGCCCTCAACAGCGTGATCATCGCCGTCCTCGTCTCGGCCGCCAGCGTGACGATCGGGGTGCTGGCCGCCTATGCCTTCTCGCGGCTCCAGTTCCGCGGCCGCGAGTTCCTGATGATCGCGGTGCTCGCGGTGCTGATGCTGCCGGCCGTGGCCACGATCGCCCCGCTCTTCGTGTCGCTCAACAAGATCCAGGTCGGCACGTTCAACCTGCGGGCGTCACTGCTCGGCGTCGCCCTGGCCGTGACGTCGAGCCAGCTGCCGTTTGCGATCTGGAACATGAAGGGTTACCTGGACACCATCCCGCGCGACCTCGAGGAGGCCGCATCGGTCGACGGCGCCAACCGCTTCCAGATCTTCTGGCGGGTGATCCTGCCGCTGTCCAAGCCGGTCATCGCGGTCACCGCGTTCTTTGGCTTCATCGCCGGCTGGACCGAGTTCTACTTCTCGTGGATGTTCCTGACCGGCGACCCGAAGCAATGGACCCTGGCGATGACGCTCAACGGCATGGTCGGCCAGTACGCGGCCAACACGCCGTGGTCGCAATTCGCGGCGTACTCGATCCTGGTGGCGCTGCCGGTCTGCGCGGTCTACCTGTACCTGCAGAAGTACATCATCTCGGGGCTCACGATCGGTGGCGTGAAGGGCTGACGGCGGGTGGTGCCCGCGAGAGTCCATCCGGCCCTCGACGGGCGCAGCGTTCGAGTCGAAGATGAGCGTGTCGCCGCCCTTCGGCGAGTGCTCGATCGGCAGCGCGCTGGACGGAGGGCGCCATGCCATTCCCGTTCTACCCAGGTGGTGTCGTTGCCGCGGTCCTCGTACTTGCCGGCACGTTCGCCGTGTTCCGGACGTTGCTGCTCGCGCTGGATCGCGGAGCGGCCGAGCTGCGCGGATCGATCGGCCCGGGCCTCGTCCGGGGCGTCCGGGCGTGGGCCGAGGACCGGCGCCGCCCGGATCCGTCGGAACCGCCACGAAGCCCACGGGCGGAACGCGGCGACCGGCAGGCGAGCAGCATCTCCATTGAGGACCTGATCGCGCCACCTGACGTGCCCATGGAAGCCGTGCGCACGCGCAGGCGCTGAGCGGGCCGTCATCGTGCGCCGGGGCAACTGGGCTGCCGCCGGGCGCTCCCTGCTACCATCGCCGGCGATGGAGATCATGGGCATCCAGATCCGCACGATCGTGCGCGACAACGTGGCGACCCGGTGCGACGGCTGCCTCGAGATCATCGAGGGAACGCCCTGGCGGATCAACCTCCTGGACATCGTCGCGGCCGAGTCGCCGGTTGGCTGGACGGAGCGGCCGCTGATCAACCCCGGGCCGTTCCAGTTCCACTCCGACCCGGCCTGCGTTCGCCGCTGGATGGCCGCCAAGGGTCACCTGTTCTGCCGGCGAGGCGAGGTCCGCGAGATCATGCGTCCCGTGGCGATTCCCGGTGAGCCGTCACGGTTCGGATTGTGCGACGGGATCCATCGCGACGACCACGAGTTCGTCCCGGCCTGAGTCCTCCCCGGCATTGCTTGACGGGGGACGAGGCGCCGGCCTATCCTCCGCCCACCTGGCGAATCGTCCGTACTTAGATTCACCCAGGTTTTCACCGCTTCCAACGGTCGACGGGCCGGTCTCCGAGCGTATCCCCCCGATGCTCGCCCGGCCCGTCGACGCGAATCGCCTCCCGAGGACGACGTGTCCCACACCCCTGCAGCCCCTCGCCTGACCCCGGCCAGCCGGACCGCATCGGCCGGCCGCTGGCTGTCGCTCGGACCGGCCAGCCGGCTCGTCGGGGTTGACCCCGACACGCTGCGGCGCTGGGCCGACGAAGGCAGGATCGAGGTCTTCGTCACTCCCGGCCGCCACCGCCGATTCGATCGTCGGGCGATCGAGCGCCTGACGGCAAACGAACGTCGCGAACCGCGTCCGCTGGCCAGCCTGGGGGCCGGCTCGGATCGGCTGGCCCGCGCCTATCGACGGAGCTACACGAAGGATGCGCCGGCTCGACAGGTCGGGACCGCCGATGGCGCCGATCGCGAGGGATACCGGCAGTCCGGCCGCGAGCTGGTCGAGGCCCTCGTCGCGCACCTCGATGCCGAGCCGACCGACGCGTCCGCGCGGGGCCGTGCCGAGGCGCGGGCCGCAGCCGTCGTGGACGACATGGCTCGGCGCCTGCGGGGCGACGGGATGAGCCTGGCCGAATCGGTCGCCCTCTTCGTCGCGGCGCGCCGGCCGTTCCTGGCCGAGCTCGCCGGCCTTGGGCGGCGCCGCGCGCTCGACGCCGCGCGCCTGGGTCGCCTCTACGAGGACGCCTCGAGCGTCCTCGATCGGCTCCTGCTGCGACTCATCGACACCTACCAGGAGGCGGCTTCCTGACCATGGATCCCCGGATCGTGCTCCCGGCGCTCACCTCCGTCCTGGCCCTCGTCTTCGCCGTGGCGCTGCTCGACCAGTGGCGCGAGCGCCGACGGCCGTTTCAGCTCATCTGGACGGTCGGGATGCTGTTCTACGGCATTGCGTCGGGCTGCGAGGCCATCGGGGGCGCGGCCGGCTGGAATGAGGCCCTCTACCGGACGTGGTACCTGACCGGTGCCCTCTGGACGGCCGGCTGGCTTGGGCTCGGGACCGCCTTCCTGCTGGCCAGGACGAGGTTCGGCTACGCGTTCGCCCTCTGTCTGTTCCTGGCCGGCCTGTTCACGTTCCTGACGCAGCGCAAGTTCGACTACCCGGGCGCGGGCAGTGCTCCCATCCTGTACTTCATCGCGGCCGGGATTCTCGCGGTGGCGGTGTTGGTCGAGACGTATTTCCAGAACGATCGTTGGCCGACCCTTGCCGCGGCGGCGGTCATCGGCGCGACCCTGCTCTCCGTCGGGCTGATGGTCCTGACCCCGATCGCGGCTCCCGGCTTCGTGCTCGATCCTGCGACGGGCGCGCCAACCGGTGATCTGTTCCCGGGCACGATCCGGCTGCTCACTCCGTTCATGAACGTCAGCGGCGGGTTGGCGCTCTATCTCGGCGCGCTGTTCTCTGCCTACGTGTTCATGCCGAAGCGCCGCGTTCTCGCCTATTCGCTGGACCCGAATCAGCCCGGCGACGAGTTCCTCTTCAACCTGCTCATCGCTCCGGTCGCGATCTCGGTGAACTTCGTGGCCTCCCTGCCCGGTGCCGTTCGAGCGCTCTTCGCGGGAGAGCTGCACAGCCGGGTTCCGGCCACACTGCTGATCGCGATCGGCAGCTTCTTCGCCAGTGCCGGCGACACCCTGAGCCGGTTCGGCATCACCGAGTACTTCCAGGTCGGCAAGTTCGTGGCGGTCCTCTTCCTGTTCGTGGGGTTCCTCGTCTCGATCGAGGTCTTCCGGGAGATCCGGATCCCGTTCACGTCCATTCGACTCGGTGGCGTCCGGCACGAGTCCGCCTGACCGGCGCCGCCGGCCCTACCATGGGCGCCGATGCCTGCGTCCGCCCGCTCGCCCTTCGTGGGCATGGCCATTGTCCTGGTTGCCGCGTCCCTGTTCGGGATGCTCGGGCCGCTCTCCCGGTTCGCCTACGACGCGGGGATGGAACCGCTCGGGTTCGTGGCCTGGCGAGCGGCGATCGGGTGCGTGGCCACCCTGGCGTTCGTCGGCTGGCAGGTCGGCCGCCGGCGCGGGCGGGTCATCCGCCTCCGGGATCTTGACGGCGGCGCGCGCCTTAGCCTGGTGGTCGCCGCGGTCATGGGCTTCACGCTCAACCTCGCCTTGTTCATCGCCTTCGACCGGATCACGGTGGCGCTGGCGTTGCTTGGCTTCTACACCTACCCGGTCCTGGTGGCGGTCGCGAACGTGGCCCTCGGGCGTGAACCGATGGATCGCTCCCGGAGCGTCGCCCTGATCCTCGCCGTCGGCGGGATGATCGCGGTGGTGGCCGCCCAGCTGGACCCGGCGACCGGCATCCGGTTCGATGCCCTGGGCTTCGCGCTCGCGCTCGGGGCCGCCTGCAGCCAGGCGGTCTTCGTGGTCCTTAGCCGGAGCGGCTACCGGGCGGTCCCGGCCGACCAGGCGATGGCCGTCGTCCTGGCCGTCACCGTGGTCTGCAGTGGGGCCCTCGCGGTCGCCACCGGCGCGGGTCATTCGCTCGCCTTCCCGGTCCAGCGGCCGGCCGTGCTGCCGCTGCTCGCCTTCACCGGCCTGTTCGCCGCGGCGATCCCATCGATCCTGTTCCTGAACGGCATCCGCCTCGTGGGCGGTACCCGGGCGGGCATCCTGATGCTGTTCGAGCCGGTCGTCGGCGTCGCGCTGGCGGCCTGGCTGCTGGCCGAGCGGCTCACGCCGGTCCAGGTGGCCGGTGGTCTGGCCATCCTGTCGGCGGCGCTGATCCTGCAGCGGTCCGCGACCGGCGGTTGGCGCACGGTCAGTGCTCCCGCCGTCGAAGCCGACACGCCGGGCTCGGACGAGCTTTCGCAGATGGCCCTCGGCCGCCCGGGCGGACCGTGAGCCCGGCGAAGCCCAGGATCCGCGTCCTCCTCGTGGACGACCACGCCATGGTCCGCCGGGGGATGCGCGACTTCCTGGGCCTCCACGACGACCTCGACGTGGTCGGTGAGGCGATCGACGGTCAGGCCGCGCTGGAGGCGACGGCCGAGCTCCTCCCCGACGTGGTGGTCATGGATCTCCTGATGCCCGGCCTCGACGGCATCGCCGCGACCGCCGAGCTCAAGCGACGCCATCCGTCGGTCGAGGTGGTCGCGATCACCAGCTTCATCGAGGAGGAGCGGATCGCGGCGGCCATCGAAGCCGGCGCCAGCGGGTTCCTGCTCAAGGATGCCGAGGCCGACGACCTGGCCGCGGCCATCCGTTCCGCCCATGCCGGCGAGGTCTACCTGGACCCGGCGGTCGCGGGGATCGTGGCGCGCCGGATGCGCGCCGGGGCCGCGACGGGCCGGCCGGTGGACCGCGCCGCCAGGGTCACCGGCCTGGCCACGCTCACCGCGCGCGAGCTGCAGGTGCTGGGCGGGCTCTCCCGTGGGCTGTCGAATCGCGCGATCGCCGACGAGCTCGGCATGGCCGAGCGAACCGCGCGGACCCATGTCTCGAACATCCTGGCCAAGCTCGGACTTGCCAGCCGGACGCAGGCGGCGCTGTACGCCGTCGAGCACCACCTGGGCCCGGGCCAGTGACCGGCGGGCCCGGCGTCACGGTCGCGGGGTCGCCGGGTGCCCCGGCGATCGTCTTCGTCCACGGTACCCGCCTGAACCGGGCGGTCTGGTCGCTGCAGCTCGCCGCCCTGAGCGACGAGTTCCGAACGATTGCCCTGGACCTGCCCGGCCACGGCGAGCGAGCCCACGAGCGCTTCAGCCTGGCCGGCGCGGCCGACCTCCTGGCGACGACCATCCGAGAGCAGGCGGCGGGCGCCCGCGCGGTGGTCGTCGGCCTGTCGCTGGGTGGCTACGTGGCGATGACGCTCGTCTCGCGCCAGCCGGCGCTCGTCCGTGGCCTGGTCATCGCCGGGGCGTCGGCAGAGCCCGTCGGCCTCACCTCGCTGCCCTATCGCGCCCTGGCCGTTGCCATGGCCCGCTTCACCGGGCCGCGGTCGGACCGTCTCAGCGCCCGGTTCTACCGGGCGCGCTACCCGGCGGCGATCGCGGAGCCGCTCGTCGCGGGCGGCTTCTCGTCGAGGGGTGGCGCCGACGCCCTGCTCACCCTCGTCGGCCGGCGCTTCGTGCCCTGCCTGGCCGCCTATCCGGGCCCGACGCTGATCGTCAACGGCGAGCTGGATCTCCTCTTCCGGCGCTCCGCGGCGACGTTCGCCGCCGCGGCGCGCCACCCGCAACAGGTCCGGCTGGCCGGCGCGCTGCACCTGTCGAACCTCGATCGACCGGCCGCGTTCAGCCTTGCGGTCCGCGAATTCGCCAGGTCGCTGGGTTCGGGCTGAGAGGGTCCGCCGGAGGCCCCGGCGTATACTTTGAGCCCAGCCCACCCGTCATCGCGAGGTTCGATGCGCGTCCGCAAAGCCGTCTTCCCTGCCGCCGGCTGGGGCACCCGCTTCCTGCCGGCCACCAAGGCGCAGCCCAAGGAAATGCTGCCGCTGGTGGACAAGCCGATCATCCAGTACGCGGTGGAAGAGGCCGTCGCCGCCGGGATCGAACAGGTCATCATCGTCACCTCCAGCCAGAAGCGCGCCATCGAGGACCATTTCGATCTCTCCTTCGAGCTCGAACACCTGCTCGAAGAGAAGGGCGACATCGAGATGCTCCGCCAGGTGCGGGCGATCAGCGATCTTGCCCAGGTCGCGTACATCCGCCAGAAGGAGCAGCTCGGACTGGGCCACGCGGTCCTGATGGCCAAGGACCTGATCGGCCACGAGCCGTTCGCGGTCATCCTCCCGGACGACGTCGTCATCGGCGAGCGGCCGTGCATCGGCCAACTGATCCACGCCTATCACCAGCACCACGGGTCGGTCATCGCCGTCATGGAGGTGCCGCCGGAGGACACCGGCCGCTATGGCGTGATCGCCTCCGAGCCCTCGGTGGACCCACTGGACCACGGACGGTTGCACCGTGTCACGAGCCTCGTGGAGAAGCCGGCGGCCCAGGATGCCCCGTCCAACCTCGCGATCATCGGTCGGTACATCCTGACCCCCAAGATCTTCGACAAGCTCGAGCAGACGCAGCGTGGCGCCGGCGGTGAGATCCAGCTGACCGATGCGATCGCGGCGCTGATGGAGGAGCAGGAGGTCTTCGGGTACGAGTTCGAGGGGACCCGCTACGATGCGGGGACGGTCATGGGCTGGCTCCAGGCATCGGTCGAGCTCGCCTTGGCCCGCCCCGACCTGGGTGCGGAGTTCCGGGCGTACCTGCAGGGCCTGCAGCTCTGAGACCGTCGTCCGCGCCGCGTCCGGCCGCCCGATGAGGGCCTGCCTGCCCGCGGCCTTGGGGTACGATGCCGCGCGAGTGCGGTCACCTGGCCGCCGTCGTGACGAGGGGCCTGCCGCTTGGCGGAGATAGGGCAGATTCTCGGTGGTCGCTACCGCCTGATCGAGCTGTTGGGACAGGGCGGGATGGCGACCATCTTCCGGGCCGCCGACACCGGGCTCGGACGCGACGTGGCCCTCAAGTTGCTCCGCCCTGAGTACCTGCGCGACCCGGATTTCTCGTCGCGCTTCCGCCAGGAAGCCCAGGCGGCGGCGTCGCTGAGCCATCCCAACGTCGTCACCGTCTACGACTACGGTGAGGATCCGTCCGGACCGTTCATCGTCATGGAGCTGGTCGACGGCGAGGACCTCGCGACGATCCTGCGGCGCAGCGGCGCCCTGCCGCCGCGCCAGGCGGCCCGCATCGCCGCGGGGGTCGCGCGTGCCCTGGCCGCGGCCCATGCCAGCGGGATCGTCCACCGGGACGTGAAGCCCGGCAACGTCCTGATCGGTCGCGACGGGCGGGTCAAGGTCGTGGACTTCGGGATCGCTCGGGCGGTCGCCGAGGCGCAGGTCACGCTCCCGGGCACGACCCTCGGCTCCGTCCACTACTTCAGCCCCGAGCAGGCACGCGGCGATCAGGCCACCACGGCGTCGGACATCTACAGCCTGGGGATCGTCCTCTACGAGATGCTCACCGGCGTCCGGCCGTGGGAGGGGGACAGCGCCGCGTCGGTGGCGCTGGCCCGGCTGAGCGGTCCGATTCCCGACCCGACCTCCGTGCGGGCGGCGGTCCCGCCCGAGCTCGCGGCGATCACCAGGACGGCCCTCGCCCGGGAGCCCGCCGATCGGTTCACCTCCGCGTCGTCGATGGCCGACGCGCTCGAGAGCTGGCTCGCCTCGGCCGCACCGGCGGCCGCGGGCACCGGCCCCGTCGTTGCCGGCCCGGCGGCCATCGCGCCCGCGGCGCCGAGCATCATCTCGGGGACCGCGCGGGCGAACCCGGTCCGGGTTCCGTATCCGCCCGAGGCCTACGTCGGCGCCGATTCGGGCGACGCCGAACCGACCGTCAGTCGAGCGACGGCGGGGCGCCGTCCCCAGCAGGCCCGTCGCGGGCCGTACCGCGAGCCGGGCCCCGACGAGGATGGCGCCGGTCCCGGGCCCCTGGTCTGGTTGACCGGGATCGTGGCGATCGGCCTGCTCGCGGCGATCGCCTTCCTCGTCTACCAGCTGGTCGCCGGCGGTGGGCCCGCCCCGAGCAACAGTCCTGCGCCGACCAGCAGTCCGTCCGCCAGCGTCGCCCCATCGTCGGACAGCGTGGCCGTGCCCGACCTCAAGAACAGCACCCTGTCGGTGGCTCTCCAGGCGATCGTCGACGCGGGGTTGCGGTCGGGGAACGTCTCGCAGGCGCCCGATCCGATCGTGCCGGTCGGTCTCGTGTCGGCGCAGAACCCGGCGGCCGGGATCGTGGTGGCCAAGGGGACCCCGATCGACTTCGTCATCTCGACCGGACCCGAAGCGTCCCCGTCGGAGAGCCCGTCAGAGAGTCCGTCGCCGAGCCCCTCTCCGACGCCCACGCCAACCCCGACGCCCGAGCCAACGCCTACGCCGACCCCCGCGCCGACCCCGACCCCGACGCCTACGCCGACCCCGACGCCCGAGCCCACGCCGACCCCGACGCCCGAGCCCACGCCGACCCCGACGCCCGAGCCGTCTCCGTCGGTCTGACCGGGCGGGTCCGACTCAGGCCCGGCGGTCCGCCGCCGAGCGGCGTCGCCAGATCTCGACGCCCGCATGGTCGAGTGGCCCACCCAGCTGGACCTTGGGCTTGCGGACCCTGACCCCCACCTCGGTGACGTCGAAGTCGGCCAGCAGCTCGTGGCTGATCGCCTCTGCCAGCGCCTCGAGCAGCCGGAACGACGTCGATTCGACGATCTGCCGGACGGCGTCGTAGACCCGCCCGTAGTCGATCGACTTCGAGAGGTCGTCGTCGATCCCGGCCGGCTGGAGATTCAGCACGATCTCGACATCGACCTCGAACGGCTGCGGCGTGAGCAGCTCGTGGTCGTAGTAGCCGTGGCGGCCCTGGAAGCGCATGTTCGCGAGGACGATCCGGTCGCTCAGCTGGGGCCTCCTTGCGCGGGTTCCGACCGCCAATTCGATCGGACGATGGCGTCGCTGATCCGGGCCGCTCGAACGTTGGCCCGGATGTCGTGGACACGAACGAGGTCGGCGCCGGCGGCGATCCCCAGGGCCGTCGTGGCCAGGGTCGCCTCCAGCCGCTCCTCGACCGGCAGGTCCAGGACGCGACCCAGGGTGGACTTGCGGCTGGTGCCGAGCAGGATCGGGCGGCCCAGCGCTCGCAGCGCGCCGAGATCGCGGACGAGCGCCAGGTTCTGCTCCGGCGTCTTCCCGAAGCCGAAGCCGGGGTCCACGATCAGGTGGTCCCACGGCACGCCGAGCCCGAGGGCTCGCTCGATGGCCGCCCGGAGATCGGCGATCACCTCGGGCAGGAGGTCCCGGTAGCTGGGCTCGGCCCGGTTGTGCATGATCACGAGCGGTACGCGGTGCTCGGCCGCCAGCCGGGCAAGCGAGCCGTCCGGCCCCACCCCCCAGATGTCGTTGAGCAGGTCCGCGCCGGCGGCGAGGGCAGCCTCGGCGACCGGCGGCTTGGTCGTGTCGATGCTGAGCGGCATGTCCGGCAGGGCCGCTCGCAGGGCGGAGACGACCGGGATCACGCGCCGGAGCTCCTCGTCGTCTGCCACCGGCGCGTGACCCGGGCGGGTCGACTCGCCGCCGACATCGAGCAGGTCGGCGCCTTCATCGGCCATCCGGCGGCCGAGCCGCACAGCCTCCTCGACAGGGTCGTGCGCCACGCCGAGCAGGCCGTCACCGGAGAACGAATCTGGCGTCACGTTCACGACGCCCATGACGTAGGTCCGCTCGCCCCACCGGAACGTCGTCGGGCCGATCCGCGTCGGGGCCGGGGCGGTCTGGGCATTCGGGGCGGCTCGGTGGGTCATGCGTCCTCGGACGGGTCGGGATCGCGCAGGTCCGGGTCGTCCACCAGGTGCCCGCGCGCGGCCCCGACAAGATAGAGCGAACCGGCCACGATCAGCGGGCCGTTCGAGCCGGGCACGCCTTCGAGGGCGCGATCGAGCGCCGCGATCGGATCGGGCTCAACGAGGATCGTGCCGATCGGGCGATGTGTCCGCCAGGTGGTCGCGAGGTCCGCGGCGCCCAGCGCCCGCGGCATGTCCACGGTCGTGCACACGATCGTCGCGTCGGCGAGCGACCCGGCGCGGACGAGGGCGGCGATGACCCCGTCGACGTCCTTGTCCGCCATCGAGGCAGTCAGGAGCGTGACCGAACCGTCGGCCAGGAACGGCCGGAGGTCGTCGAGGGCGACCGCGAGGGCGGCGGCGCCGGATGGGTTGTGGGCGCCGTCGAGGAGGACGTCGCGGCCGGCGATCGTGATGAGCTCCAGGCGCCCCGGCCAGACCGCCGAGGCGTAGCCGGCCCGGCGCGCCGCGACGGGCGCCGTGGCAATCCCCGCCGCCTCCAGGGCATCGAGCAGCGCATCGGCGGTCGCAACGTTCGCCGCCTGGTGCCGGCCGCGCAGGCCCACCCGGGTCCGGCCGAGGCGCGGCAGCTCGACGTCGATGCCGTCGCGGTCCCAGCCGAGCAGGGGAGCCGGCACGGCCTCGGTCAGCCCGACGCCGAGCCGGCGCGCCCGCCGGCGGATCACCGCCAGCCCGTCGCCCTGTGCACCCGTGACCGCGAGGTCGCCGCGCTCGATGATCGCCGCCTTCTCGCGGGCGATGGCGGTCAGCGTGTCGCCCAGCCAAGCGGTGTGGTCCAGGTCGACGTTGGTGACCGCGGCGACGCCGCCGTCCCAGGCGTGGGTCGCGTCCAGCCGGCCACCCAGCCCGACCTCGACCAGGGCGACGTCCGGTCGGACCTCGGCAAACCGGGCGAAGACGACCGCGGTCAACAGCTCGAATTCGGTCGGCTCGCCGTGACGCCGGGCGATCGCGTCGCTCACCTCGAGGACCCGGCCGACCAGGCGGCTGAAGTCATCCGGGGCGATCGGTCGGCCGTCGACCTGGATTCGCTCCCGGTAGGACACCAGGTGCGGCTTCGGCGTGGAGCCGACCCGGTAGCCCGCCTCGCGCAGGACGGCATCGGCGAGGGCGAGGACGCTGCCCTTCCCGTTCGTGCCGGCGACGAGGGCACCGCGGACCGCCCGCTCGGGGTTGCCCAGGCCGCTCAGCAGCGCCTGGGTCCGGCCCAGGCCCAGCCGCACCCCGAACCGGCCGCGCTCCTCGAGCGCCCGCAGCGCCTGCCCATACCCGAGGCCGATAGGCGGCGCAGTGATGCCCGGGCCCATCACTCTCGCGACAGCTCTTCCTCGTAGAAGATGCACTGGTTGAACCGCGGCGTCAGGCAGACGTCGTTGACGTACCCCTGCTCCATGTGGACGCCACCGCGCAGCTGGCAACGCGAGGTCGTGTTGTCCTGGCGGATCAGCGCCTTGAGCAGATGAGGCGCCTGGATGGGGATCGCCCCGCGGGCACCGGTCATGTAGAAATGCGGGCACACGTTGCGGCGCAGGTTCGGCAGGCCGAATCCCGCCGGCAGCTGCCGTGTCGCGACCGGCTTCGAACCAGGAGCGGACGCCTCGGCGCCGCGGGCCGCGAGCGGGGACGGCGAGACCCGTGCGATCGGACCCACGCCGAAGGCGGGTCGCCCGGTTGGCGCGCCTCTCGGCCGACCGGTTCGTGGATCGCGGGCCTGCACGCTTCCTCCCCTGACGACACGACGCACGCGACGGAGCCGTCACGCGCGCGACCGGGCCAGAGTACAACGCACTGCACCCGATTGGCATCACCGTGGGATCCGGACCGGACCGGACCGGACCGCCGCGTGCGACAATCGGCGCGATGACCACCCGGCGCGACCCGCGCCAGACGCACGTCCGGCCCCGGCCTCCGTCCAGCGGCCGCCCCGCGCCCGTCAAGGTTCGGCCGAGGGCCCCAACCGCCACCCGTCTGTCCGTGCACCGGCCACTCCGGCCCAACCGCGGATTGCCGTTGATCGCGAAGCTCGGGCTGATCGCCGCCGTCGCGCTCCTGGGTGTCTCGGTCCTCTACCTTGGCGCCGGTGGCCTGGGTAAGCTGGTGAACGGGATCAGCTCGGCCCTCGGCGGCTTCGTGGTCAGCGTGACCGCGACGCCGACACCGAAGCCCTCGATCGCGGCGGTCAGCGACGCGCCCGCCCTTCAGGAGCCCACGGAGCCGTACACGCAGGAACCGACGGTCGACCTGGTCGTGACCGTCCCACCCGGCGTGGTCGGCGATCCAAACCAGCGAATCCGCGTCTACCTCGCCCTGAAGGACCAGACCGCGGTGCCGATCCAGGAGGCACCGCTCGCGGCGACAGCCCAGACGGTCATTCCCGTCGAGCTGACCAAGGGCATCAACGACTTCTCGGTGACGATCGTCGGGCCGGGCGGGGAATCCGAGCGGTCCGCGGTCGCCCGCTTCGTGCTGGATCAGGCGCCCGCCAAGATCACGATCACGTCACCGGCGGAAGGCGCGGTCGTGAACGGCGACACGGTCCAGATCGTCGGGAAGACCCAGGCGCGCTCCACGCTCATCGCCCACAACGCGGCAAACGGCGCGTCGATCACCGGGGCCGCGGCGACGGACGGCACGTTCAGCCTGAGCGTCGCGCTCGGTACCGGGATCAACGAGATCGCGATCTCCGGCACGGATCCGGCCGGCAATGTCAAGAACATGGTCCTGACCGTCCGGCGCGGCAACGGCAAGCTGACCGCCACGCTAGGTGCATCCGCCTACCGGATCTCGGCCGCCAAGCTGCCCCAGGACCTCACCCTCCGGGTGGCCGTCTCCGATCCCGATGGCAACGCCCTGGTCGGGGTGACGGTGACGTTCACCCTGAGCATCCCGGGGATCCCCACGGTCTCCGGCGACGAGGTGACGGACGGGGAGGGCCGGGCCGAGTTCACGACCTCCGTTCCGGCCGGAGCCGATCCGGGCCAGGGCAACGCGACCGTCCTGATCTCGAGCGACCAGTTCGGTTCCGCGCAGGACTACACCGTGATCACGATCGCGCCCTGAGCCCGGGCCAGCGAACGGGTGACATCCGGGGCCGGCGCAGCTACCATCTGACCATGCCGATGTGGCGATGTCCGCACTGCGCGACACCCCAGGCAGAGACGGCGCGATGCTGGGTCTGCCACCGATCGACGACCGCCTGCGGATCCTGCCGCCATTTCCGGCGCTCCGTGGCCGCTCAACTCGGCTACTGCGGGCTCGACCGCCATCGCCAGCCGCTGCGCGGTGACGAGATCCGCGCCTGCTGGGAATCGCTGGCGGCTCCCGGCGAGGCGTCCCCGCCACCGTCCGGGGCGGCGACGGCCTGGCCGCTCGAGCCGGGCAAGGATCGAACGGCCGTTCGGCTGCTCGAGTTCATCGAGGTCCGAGCGGACGTCGGCCGCGAAGGACCCGCGGTCTCGAGCTCGGCAGCCGGGCCGGATGGCCCGCCCGACGCGGCGCTCAATGCTTCGGCCGCCGAGCCGGGCTGGAGCCTGTGGGGCGACGCCGAGGCCTGACCCGGTCCCGGCGCCGCGCGAGCCTTCGTCCTTGTCGGCAGGACCCTACAGGCCCGCCGGCCGTGTCCCCAGGGTGACCTCCAGGGTCAGGTGCTGACCGTCGCGAAGGACCTCCACGCTGACCTTGTCGCCCGGCGAGAACTGCGAGAGGGTCGCGTCGAGTGGATGGCCCTCGTCGATCGCCTTGCCGTTGACGCTGACGATGATGTCGCCGTCCTTGATCCCCGCGGCGGCCGCCGGGGTGCCGGGCTCGACACCGGTCGTCGGGTTGCCGTTCTGGTCCTGTCCACCCACGAGCGCCCCGACCTGGACCGGCAGCTTCTGCTCGTCGGCGAGCTGGCGGGTGATGCTGACGAACCGGATGCCCAGGTACGGGCGGGTCAGCTTCTGGCCGGCCACGGCCTGCGCCATGATCGGTCGGGCGATGTCGATCGGGATGGCGAAGCCGATCCCGTTGCTGTTGCTGGCGATTGCCGTGTTGATGCCGACGACATTGCCGTCGGCGTCGAGCAGCGGGCCGCCCGAGTTGCCGGGATTGATCGCTGCGTCGGTCTGGATCAGGTTGGTCAGTGACTGGTTGCCATCGGTTGTAATCGAGCGACCCTTGGCCGACACGATTCCGCTCGTGACCGAGTTCGAATAGGTGCCCAACGGGCTGCCGATGGCGACCACCAGCTGGCCGACCTTGAGCGCATCAGATTCGCCGATCGCAGCGGTCGGCAGGCCGCTTGCGTCGACCTT
>JBGPIH010000034.1:0-23718 GCA_041484785.1 Candidatus Limnocylindria bacterium | reverse complement strand
GAGCCCCGTCGAATAGGCGAGCAGGCCCTGGAAGAACGCCACAGACTCGAAGCCCTGGCGATAGACCGCGGTGAAGCCGAGCAGGAACAGGGCGGCGGCGCTCCCCGCGGCCACGGCCGTGAACACGCTGGCGCTCATGAACTCGAGCCAGCGGCGCCGATCGAGGCGGGCCAGCAGCCAGTACGCGAACACGACGAGGATGACGACCGCGACGAGGGCCGGGATGGCCTGCACGAGCGACGGCCGGATGGGGGCGATGCGCAGGATCGTCTGGAAGACGAACCAGGTCGCCACGGTCGCCCCGAGCGCGCTCGCGACGCCCGCGAAGACGGCCGTGCGCATATGGCTGGCCCGGGCCGCGGCGAGGTACCCGAGGATGGACCCGACGAGGATGACCGACTCGAGGCCGCCCCGCAGCACGATGACGAACGACGTCCCGGCCACGACGAGCGGCGCGTAGCCCTGGAGCGACAGCGTCCGCTCGACGTCGTCGAGGCCGTTCTGGAGGCGCGCGACATCGTCGGTCACGACGGCCACGGGCTGGCCGGCCTTGATGTCCGCACGCATGACCGCGAACGCATCCTCCATCTCGAGGGTCATGTCCGGGTCGCGCTGGCGGAGGGGGACCTCGACGAGCTCGAAGCTGTCGAGGTAGGCCCTCCGCGCAGCCGCGAAGGCACCGGTCGCGTCACCGCCCTGGTAGGCGGCGAGCGACTCGTCGAGCGTTCCGCGGATGCCCCTGATCAGCTCGATGTACGGCTGGAGCGGATCGCCATCGGCCGGCGTCCCGGCGGCCGGGTCGGCCGCGGAGGCGGGGACGGCGACGACCAGCGCCAGCAGGCCGCTCGCGAGGACGGCGCGGAGGGCCCGGACGGCGCGGTCGGTCATTGCAGCTTCTGGGCCGCCTCGTCGAGCTTCGACTTCGCCTCGTTCACCATCGACTCGACGTCGGCGACCGGCTTGCCCGCCTTGATCGCATCGCGCAGCTCCGCGCGGATGAGGTCCTCGAGGTTCTCCATGAACGCCATGTCGACCTTGCCGAGCGGCCCTTCGACGAACTCGAAGTGTTCGAGGTAGGCGTCACCGACGAGTGCGTCGGCCTTGGTCTTGTCGCCCGCCTTGTACGCGGCCAGGGCGGCGTCGAGCCCGGCCTTGACCGCGGCGATGTCCTCCGGGATCGTGAGTGCCGACGTCGCCGTCGACGCGGCCGGTGCCGCGGTGCATCCGGTGACCAGGGCCAGGGCTGCGATCGCGAGGACGATCCGAACGGGCGTTGTGCCAGTCATGTGCGGCACGCTCCTTCTGTGCATGGACCGACCGCCGGCCACTACCCCCGATCGGGGCCTGGGACGCGGCGGTCGATCTTGTGCTAGGCGATGCGGCGGAGCCGCACCGCGCTATTCGACGAGACGAATGCCCCCGTTGGCGAACTTGCTTGGCGTGAACGCGAACCGGGTGTCCGCGTTGCTGTCGATCTGGATCTTGCCGGCGATGACCTGGAGGTCGGCGAGACCGCTCGCGGTGATGTAGATGAGCGCGGCTTCGTTAGCTGCGTAGATCGTACCCTGCAGGCCGCCGAGCGCACCGCAGGGGTCCGGCGGGACGCCCTCCGGGGGGCCGACGACGTGCGGGACGTCGTGAGTCAGCCAGTCCCCCGAACAGGCGCCGGCACTGACGCCAGGATTGAGCGTGACCGTGAGCGCACTCGATCTATCCTGGAACAGAGTCATCCCTTGGTACGGGCCATTGCTCGCGCCCCAGAGCTTGACGGACCCCGAGGTCTCGATGTCGATGGGCGCGATGGCGTTCCCCGGTGGCGTGTTGATGGTGAGCGTCAGGTTGACGCCAACGGCATTGTAGATGGCGTCGCCCGAGTAGACGGCCGTGATGGCCTTGGTGCCGAACGTGCTCCAGCTGTTCGAGCAGACCGCGTTCACCAGACCGGCTCCGGAACTGGCGACGGGCATCGCGGAACAGCCCGTGATCGGGGTATCGCCCTCGTAGAAGGTCATCGTCCCGGTGGGTGTCGGATCGGTGGCCTTGTTCCGTCCCACCTCCAGAGTAAGCTGGACCGTCTGGCCGACGGCGATGTTCTTGTTCGGGTTGGTGGTGAAGGAGACGTTCTTGGCGTCCTTCTTGGCCTTGTCCTTGGCCGGGACGAGGTCGACGCCGAAGTTGGAATCCGCCTCGGCGATCGTGCCGCTCGAGTTGTAGATCATCACGCCGGCGGAACCGTCGACGGACCCCGTGCCGACGACCGTGAAGCCGCCACCCGCCATGTAGTAGACCCCTGGGAGCATCTTGGCTTTGCCGCCGCTGCTGATCTTGATCCCGCCGTAGTACGTGCCCGGGCAAATCGTCCTGACCGCGGTCACGTTCATGGTGACGAGGCTGACCGGCGTTCCGGTCGGGATCTGGAGCGTCTCACCGGCTCCGGCGACGCACCCGTTGACGTTGGCAACGGGTGCCCCGACGACGGGCGGGACCGCGACGGTGTTCTCCGGCTTCAACGGGTCATTCAGCGGGTCCGGGAGCTGCGGCATATGGATGCACACTCTCGATGGCTTCCAGATAGCCAGCTGGCTCGGCGGATCCGGGGAGAGGGGGCATGTCGTGCCGTTGGGCAGCGTCGCCAGGGCATCTGCCTGGGTCGGGTTCTGGTCGTGGGTTTCCCAGCCGCCGGTGACCGAGATCGTCCGGGCGGTGATGACGCCGCCGTCTCCGAAGACGTCGAAGCCGTCCCCGCAGACGTTGAAGTTCTTCAGGTCCTTGGCGTCGTCGCAGTCGGCCGGCGTGGTTCCGCCGTTCGTCGAGTTGACGTAGATGTCGCCGTCGACGCGGAGCGTGGCGCCATTCTTCAGGACGAGGGTGTGGTTCTTGTCCGTTCGGTTGAGCGAGCAGAAGCTGCACTGGGCCACGCTCTGCGCCCCGATCGACGAGACGGCGCGGGCCGTGACCAGCCAGCAGCTCTGGCCGACGGCTCCCGCGAAGGTGGTGGCCATCTTGCGGGTCGTGTAGACCTCGACGTAGTCATTCGCGTGGAGCGGATCATTGACCGTTGTGTGCGGACCGGTCTGCGGCGGGCGGTTGACCTGAACCCCTGGGCCCGCGTTGCCCGGCAGCGTGACGCCCGCGCAGTCGGTCGTGTCGTTCCCGAACCCGTTCAGCTTGGCGACGGCCAGGGCGGCAGCGGGGCCGCTTTGACTCGCGACGATGGCTTTCGCCGCGGCAAGCGCCGCCGTGTCCGCCGCTGCCTGCGCCTGGCGCCGGTTGGCCCAGGCCATCCCGCCGTCGATCAGGAGGCCCGCCATCGCGATGATCGCGATCAGGGTCAGGGCGAACAGGACGATCATCTGTCCGTGCTCGCCGTTAAGGCCGTAGCGCCGGCGAAAACCCGTGCGGGGCGTCATGGTCGTGTACTCCTTGGGCTGGACGGCGGCTGCCTCGTGGCGGCGGTCGGGTTGGTCATGACTGGATGAGCTGTTCGGCCTGGGCTGAGATGGTGATCCCGCCCCCGAGGATGTTCGAGAGGATCGGCGTGATGAAGTCCACCCGGACCTGGATCCGGACGACGACCTTCGCCGGCCTGGCGGCGCTCCCGTTCGAGGCGCCATTGGGGTAGAAGCAGGAGGCCGCCACCGTCGCATCGGCCGGGGTGACCGCGTCGTTCGGCATCGCAGGCGTACCGAAGATCGGCGAGTTCTGGACGGCGCTGCACGCGCCCGGCGCCCCGAAGATGCTGGCGTCGGTGATCGGAACGGCCGGGGACATGAGCCTCGTGGCGGCTCGGATGTCGGCGAAGCGCTGCGTGAACTTGGCGTTCGTGTTCAGGTCACCAGTCGATACGATGCCCTTGCGAACGCCCTCTCGAGCGTCCTGGGTGATCGTGTGCTGCGCGTAGATGACCCGCCCGAAGTCGAACAGGGTCATGAGCAGGACCAGGAAGACCGGCAGGACGAGGGCAACCTCCACCATGGCCTGGCCGCGCGTGCGCGGCCGGCGGGCGCGCCGGCTGAACGGCCGGGCCATCACTGGACGACCGCCGTTGTGGCCGCCGACAGGTGGATGGGTCCGCCCAGGAACGCGCCCACCAGGGGCGTGAACAGGGTCACGTCGTAGTGGGCACCGATCTTCACTTGGGAGTAGCGGTTGGCAGTGATCGAGGTGCAGTTCTCGGTGGCCGCGGTCGCTGCCACGGTGCACAGCGGCGCGTCCAGGGAAATGCCGGAGAGCGTCAACCCGGTCGACTCGACCTGCAGCTGGTACGCGATGTTGTCGGGGTTCCCAACCTGCTGCGCGACCGTGGTGCAACCGGCTCCAGTGATGGGACTGCCGGACGCGCACCACTTCAGGAAGCCGCCCTGGCCGGCGTAGATCGCGGCATTCGAGACGCCGTTGGTGAGCGCGATGTACGACGTGAACAGCCGCGCCATGTCGACGACCCCCAAGGTCATCAGCAGGAAGACCGGGAGGATGAGGGCGAACTCGACGACGGCCTGGCCGCGGGAGCGGGGCCTGGCGCCGGAGCGTCGTGGGGACAGGATGGGGCGCGTGATGGGTCGCATCGGTCAGTAAGTACGCCACAACGACCTTGCCGACCACCTTACAACGGGACCATGCGAGTACTGGGCGGGGATCGTTCCGTGCTGCAGTCCGGGGTCCGGCGTGCACGGCGACGGTACCCAAGTCCACCGGACTCCCCCGGACTTCGCGGGAGCGGGGCGGGGCATTCCGTGGTGCATCCGGACAACGCGAGGGTGGGTGGCCGGGGGGAGGGCGGGGCCAGCCCCAGGTCCCGTGGCTGGTCCGACGTCCCGTGGCCCCTCGCGCCCCGACGTCCCGCGGGCCCGTCGTCCCGCGGGCCGCGCGCCTCCGCGCGCGACATTCCGCTCGGTAATGGATTCTGGCCGTTGCACGCTCGCCCACGGGCCGGATTCGTCGGAAGTCGCGATCGGCCACGCTCGGGCAAGGCGATTCTCATGACTGAACGGAATACTCGAGCCCCTGACGCGCGGCGTCTCCCGGCCGGTGCCGACGGCCGGCGCAGAGGCGGTCGGCGCAGATACGTGGCAGGTGAGGGCCATCGGGTACGAATCGCGCCATGCCCCTGGATCAACTCAGCCGCAATGTCGTCGGTGCCGCGATCGCGAGCATCCGAGACGAGATCGGGTGGACCCAGGAGGCGCTGGCTGCGAGTGTCGGGCGGACGCAGGGCTGGATCTCGCGGGTCGAGAACGGGCGGATCGAGGACCTGACCTTCTCGGCCGCCGACAGCCTGCTAGGTGCGCTTGGCGCCCGTCTCGTGGTCGACGTCGATGCTCCGTATCTTGGTGACCGACGGCGCCAACGTGAGCCCGCGCACTCGCGCATGGCCGCCCACGTGACCACCCGGCTCGTACGAAGTAGCTGGGACGTTGCGACCGAAGTCGAAGTCGGCGGTGATCGCTCCCGTGGGTGGATCGACCTTCTCGCCTGCCACGCATCGACCGGGGTGCTGCTCGTCATCGAGCTCAAGACCGAGATCCACGATCTGTCGGCGATCCAGCGGTCGCTCGGCTGGTACCAGCGAGAGGCATGGCGCGCGGCGAGGCGACTCGGTTGGAGGCCGCGGAAGGCCATCGGTTGCCTCCTGCTCCTTGCGACCGAAGCGAACGACATCCGGTCGGCGGAGAATCGAGACGTCATGCGCGCGGAGTTTCCGGTCCGCGCTCGCGCGCTCGAGGAGATCGTCGCGGGCGGGGATATCGTCGCCGGCGATCTTCCGGCGGATGGCGCTCGGCGGGGCGTCGCCATGGTCGATCCTCGCTCGAGGCGAAGCGCGTGGTTGCGGCCGTTGCGGATCGACGGGCGGCGCACACCTGCGCCGTACCGCGACTACGCCGACTTCATGCGGGTGCATACGAAGCCTGCGAAGCCGAGGGCGGTCGCGCGGCGACATTCCGCACAGTAATGGAATCGAGCCTCAGGACGATGGCCGGTATCGCGATTCAGTCAGAAGTCGCGGTCGGCCAAGCTTGCTCGGGCCGATTCTCATGACTCAGCGGAATATCGGTCGCGGCGGCCGGGTGGCGGCGTGCGGCGGGCGGCCGGGTGGCGGCGTGCGGCCGGGTGGCGGGCGGCCGGGTGGCGGCGTGTGGCGTGCGGCCGGGTGGCGGCGTGCGGCGGGCGGCCGGGTCGCGGCGTGCGGCCGGGCTGCGCGGGACGGAAGACCGGGTGGCGGTCAGGGGGCCTTCGGGTCCACGTAGCGGCAGCGCGGGCGGAGGGGGCAGGCGGCGCAGTCGGGCCGTCGGGCGTGGCAGACCACCCGGCCGTGCTGGATGAGATTGACGTGGGTTTCGTACATCTGGGCGGGCTCGAGCATGCCCAGGAAGAGGTCGTGGGCGTCGTCGGCGGTCGCCTTGGGGCCGATGAGGCCGACCCGGTGGGCGACGCGCTCGACGTGCCGATCGACCGGCATCAGTGGCAGCCCGAACGAGAAGAGCAGCAGCACGGACGCGGTCTTCTTCCCGACGCCGTCGATCGAGGTCAGCCAGTCGCGCGCATCGAGGGCGGACATGTCGCCGAGGAACGCCAGGGAGTAGTCGCCGCGCTCCTCGCGGATGCGCCGGAGCGTCGCCTGGATCCGCGGCGCCTTCTGGTTGGCGAGGCCGCCCGGCCGGATCGTGTCGACCAGCTCGGGGAGTGGCGCCAGCTCCACCGCCTCCCAATCCGGCGCCACCCCGTCCGGCAGCCCGATGCCACCCCAACCGGCGCCGGGGTTGTGGGCCTGGGTCTCCCCGCTGCCCGGGTACCGCGCCCGCAACGCTTCGAAGGCCACCTCGGCGTTCGTGTCGGCCGAGTTCTGGGTGAGGATCGTCAGGATGAGCTCGCTCGTCGGGTCGAGCCGAACGCTCCAGACGGGCCGCCCGTACCGCTCGCCGAGCTCGTCGAGCACGAACCGCACGAGCCCCGGCCGATAGCGCTCGAGGCGCCTGGCCCAGGTCCGCCCGGGGTCGGAGAATCGCCGCTTGCGCGGGCGCCGTCGTTCGGCGGCAGGCAAAGGGCGCGCTGCCGGTGTCACCAGATCGTTTCGACGTCGTAGCGTGAGATCGCCGGGTCGGCCGTCAGGATGGGCAGGCCCTCGATCTGGGCTTGTGCCACCAGCATCCGGTCGAACGGATCGCGATGAATCGAGGGCAACATGCCGGCGCGCATGGCATGCGCCAGCTCGATCGGCATCGGCTCGAAGGCGTTTGCCACCAGCCGGCTCGGAACGTACGAATCAGCCGGTTCCGGAAGCGTGAGGCGGCCGCTCTGCGCCTTGATCGTCAGTTCGTAGGCGCTTGCGGCGCTGAACAGGAACTCGTTGGCACCATCCGCGAGCATCGAACGAGCGCCGGCTGACAATCGTGGGATGTCCAGGACCCACCAGAGGAAGGCGTGGGTGTCGAGGATGGCCCTCACTTCAGGAACTCTCGCATTGGATCTTCCGGATGCATGTAGTCCGGATCCAGCTCCGGGATCGGGTCATCGAAGTTCGGGTGGATGATGACCTTGCCCTTGTCCATACCGGGCACGCGCCGCTTTGGCCGGTCATGGATCGCAGAAAGGCGGGCGATCGGCTTGCCGGCCTTGGCGATCGTGATCTCCTCACCGGCCTGGACCCGCTGGAGGAGTCGGGAAAGGTGCGTCTTCGCCTCGTGGATATTGACCTGGTCGCTCATCGCCCGCAGCATGGACTAAGTCCTGGACTAAGTCAACCAGATCGAGGCCAGGCGCGCGAGCCGCTCGCCGCACCGTTCGAGCGGGGCGGCACCGGCCGCCATGGCGACCTCGACCGACTGGGGACGCTCCGTCACTGGAACGGCAACGGCCCCGACGGCGGCGAGGGCATCGATCCCCTCGGGCTCGACCCCGCCACCGACCGCGATGCACGCCACGCCCGCCGCCTTCGCCCGGCGGGCGACGCCGAGCGCCGTCTTGCCGAACGCGGTCTGGGCGTCGATCCGGCCCTCACCGGTGATGACGAGGTCCGCGCGCGCGAGGCGGCCATCGAAGTCGGTCGCGTCCATGACGAGCTCGACGCCCGGCCACAGGTCGAAGGAGCGGAACCGATCCTGGATCGAGAGGAGGGCGTACCCGACGCCGCCGGCCGCACCGGCGCCGGGGGTGTCGCGCTCGGCCCGCCCGCCCGCGGCGTCGAGCGCGTCGGCGAGGCGTGCCAGCCGGCCGTCGAGGAGGGTGACGTCGGAGGGCGTCAGGCCTTTCTGCGGTCCGTAGACCGCGGCCGCCCCCGACGGCCCGAGGAGTGGATTCGAGACGTCGCAGGCGACCGAGACCTGGATGCCGCCCAGGGCCGGATCCAGGTCGTCGAGATCGAGGGCGCCGAGGTCCGCCGGAATGCCGCGGGGTTTGGCCGCCGAGGGTGACTCGGCTGCCGAGGGCGTCGCGTACCCCATGCCGGGCGACGCGTACCCCATGCCGGGCGACGCGTACCCTATGCCGAGCGCCGCGTACCCCACGCCGGGCGACGCGTACCCCATGCCGAGCGCCGCGAGCATCCCGAATCCACCGTCTGTGGTCGCGCTGCCGCCGATGCCGATGATCACGTCGCGCGAGCCGGATCCCGCGACGACCCGGAGCACGTCGCCGAGCCCGGCCGAGGTGGCCGCCACGCCGTCGCGCTCACCGGGGAGCAGGCGGGAGAGGCCGGATGACTCGGCCATCTCGACGACGGCACGGGATCCGTCGGTCGAGCGCAGCCAGCGAGCCTGGATCGGGCGCCCGAGTGGGTCCGACGCGGGAGCCAATTGCCACTCCCAGCCGCCGGCCGCCGCGACCGCCTCCAGCGTTCCCTCACCGCCATCGGCGAGCGGGCAGAGGAGCACCTCGTCTGCCGGCCGGGCCCGGGCCCACCCGCCGGCCAGGGCCCGGGCCACCTGGACGGAGGTCAGGGATCCCTTGAACGAGTCGGGGGCGATCAGGACGGTCAGGCGGGTTGCCGCGCGGTCGGGGCGTTCCTTGGGCCCGGGGCGCCCGGCGCGGTGGGGGCGTTCCGTGCCGCCCGAGCGTTCCGCAGGCCCGGCACGGTGGGGGCGTTCCGTGCCGCCCGAGCGTTCCGCAGGCCCGGCGTGCCCGATATTCCGCTCAGTCATGAGAATTGCCGCCAGCGAGCGTGGCCATCCGCTCCCACTGTCGGAATCGATGCACGGCTGAGCGTGCAGAAGCCAGAAATCATTACTGAGCGGAATACGCGGCGCGGCCCGCCGCGTCCCGCCGCGCGGCCCGCCGCGTCCCGCGCGCCCGCCCGCGGCCGGCGCCGCCGGTCAACCGCCGGCACCACGCGGCCGGCGACCACGCGGCGCCGGCGACACCCTCAGCGCGGCCACGCCTGCCCGCGGATGGCGCTCGAGGTACTCGGGGATCCGGATCATCGGCGGGCGCTCCTGGTCGGCGAGCTCGATGACCTCGAGCGAGAGGCGGCCCTTGCCCGACCGCGGCAGCTTCATGGTCGAGCCCATCTCCGCGAAGAGGCGCGCCTTGCGCCGTTCCTCCAGCCGTCGCATGACCGCCTGGAGGATCACGAACGACATGCGCGACAGGCCCTCGAGCTCCTGGTTCCGGTGGACGCGGCGCTCCAGGTCGACCTGGCCGAGCCCTTCGATCCCGAGCCGCTCGGTGGCGTCGATCAGGTGGCCGATCTCGACGGCGTAGCCGGTGAAGAAGGGGATCGATTCGAGCAGCGTCCGGCGCCCCGCGTACTCGCCGGAGAGGGGCTGGATCATCCCCGACAGCTCGGGGTAGAAGAGGTTGATCAGTGGTCTCGCGACGAGCTCGGTGACCCGGCCGCCGCCGCCTTCCTTGAGCACGCCCGCTTCCACGATCGGGCGCTGGTAGTAGCCCTTGACATACTGGAGGCGGGGCTCGTGCAGCAGCGGGCCCAGCGTGCCGTAGACCATCCGGTGGTGCCAGTTCCTCACGTCGGTGTCGGCGAACACGATGATGTCGCCGGAGGTCTCGTAGATCGACTTCCAGAGCGCCTCGCCCTTGCCCCGGAACGAGCCATACCGAGCCAGCACGTCGGGGTGCTGGACGACGCGTGCGCCTTCCGCCTCGGCGATCTCGCGGGTCCGGTCGGTCGACGCCGAATCGATCACGAGGACCTCGTCGAGCAGCGGCACCCGGCCGACCATCTCGCGCATCGCCCGGCGGACGATCAGCCCGATCGTCTCCTCCTCGTCGAGGGTCGGCAGGACGAGGCTGATCGTGAGGTGCTGCGACTCCTTGAGCGCCACGAGGCGGCGCAGGTCGCTGAACTCGGCGTGGTGGAAGTTGGCCTCGCCGAACCAGCGCTCGACGCGGATCGGGACCGCCCGGCCTTCCTCGGCTGCGCGGTCGGCGGCGGCGAGGGTCTCGGCCCGGCCGGCCAGCTGTTCGAAGGTCGTCCGCTCGATCCGCTCGCGGGTCCTGACCACCACGACCGACGCCTTCGCCCGCGCGGCGATCGCCTCGGGCAGCGCACCGAAGAGGTAGCTCTCGCCGCCCGAGCCACCGGGCTGCGCGGAGGCGCCCATGACCACGAGGTCCGACTTCTCGGCCTCGCGCAGGATCGCGTTGCGGACGTTGGGCGCCTCGCGGAGGATCGCCTCGCTCTTGCCGTCGAGGTGCTGCTTGACGAACGCGGCCAGCGCCCGCTCCGCCTGCGCCCGGACGGCCAGCGTGATCCCCGGTGGCACGAGGTGGAGGACCACGACCGTGGCGTCGTGATGACGGGCGATCGCGTCGGCGTAGTGGAGGGCGAGCTCGGCGTGCGGCCCGCCGCGGACCGGCACGAGGACCCGCCGGATCTCCCTGGAGCCACGCTGCTTGACCACGGCGATGTCGCACGGCGAGTCGCGGACGACCTCGTCGATCGTCGGCGAGAAGACCGTGGGGGCGGCCCCATCGCGACCGACCGGGACCTTGCCGCCCCAGCCGAAGATGATCAGGTCGGCTTCCTGCTCGGCGGCGGCTTCGATGATGCCCTCGGCGGCATGCCGACCGATCCGCACGATCGGGTGGATGGTCGTGCCGTCCGGCACGTAGTCCAGGACGCGCTGCAGGAGCCGCCGCGCGTGCCGGGCGCGCGTCGCACCCTCCGACAGCGCCATCCCCTCCGGCACCTCCACGATGCCGAGGGCGGAGATCTCGCCGGCTCGCTGGTCGAGCATCGCTGCGCCCAGCCGGATCAGCTCCTCGGCGGTCATCGGGTTGGCCACCGGGATGAGGATCCGCGCGGGGAGCGGCGCCCGGGTCGTCACGCGGCGGCCCCGTTCCAGCGCTCGATCAGGTACGGCTTGAGCAGCTCGAACTCGCGGGCCTGGCGCTCGACGCGCTCCTCGGCCTGGTCCGTGGTCACGTGGCGGTTCTCGATGATGAAGCTGCCTACCCGCCCGAAGTAGATCGGGACGAGGGCGGCGACGAGGGTCTCGAGCGATGGCTGAGGATCGCGCGCGGCGACCACCAGGTCGTAGACGACGCGCGCCCACAGGTCGTCGGGGAAGTGGAACGCGCTGACGGCGTCGGCCATCTCGAGTGTGCTGGCGGTCGTCGAGGCGACGTCGCCACCCACGCCGAGCCGGGTGCGCGCGGCATCGCCGAGTCGGCCGCCTTCGACGGCCAGCTCGAGGACGGTTTCGACGGTGGCCGGGGCGAGCATCCGGCGCCAGGTCTCGGACAGCGTCAGCGAGCCGGCGTGGAACTCGGACAGCAGGCGGAGGGTGTTCACCTCGAGCGGCGGCGGTTCGATGATCCGCTCGAACCCGTAGGCCGGCACGTCATGGCTGCCCCGGATCGAGAGCCATTGCTTCGAGTGGAGGACGGCCAGGCGGAGGATCGTCCCGACGACCTGGCGGAACATCGGCCCGAGGTCGGAGCCCGGGTCCTTGGGGTCGTGGATCTTGGCCCCGAGCCGCGTCTGGCAGACGGCGAACCCGCCGGCCAGGGCATTGGTCGTCATCCAGATGTCGATGCCGAACTTGCTGATGTCGTCGGTCCAGTCGTCGAGCGTCAGGTAGTGGCGCACGAGATCGCCCGACACGCCGAAGTCGCCGCCGATCGGCTGGCGGATTCGATGGCCGTAGAGGGCCCGGGTGAGCGGGTAGGTGACGGTGTTGGTGATCGTGCCGTCGTACTTGTAGCGGGCGTAGAGCGGGGCCACGAAGTCGTAGCCGCCCTTCAGGATGGGCCCCGCCAGCAGCTCGATCCACTCGGGAACGATCGAGCGCAGGTCCGAGTCCACCACGACCAGCGCCTGGACCTCGAGCGCCGCGGCGATCTCGAAGATCGTGCGCAGGGCCGCGCCCTTGCCGCCGACCCCGTCGATCTCGGGGTAGGTCAGGCTGACCCGTTCGAGCTTGTTGGTCGGGCGGACCAGCAGGATCTGCTCGACGTAGTCGGGCGGCTCCGTCTCGACGACGATCCGACCGGTCCCGTCGGGCGAGGCCGCGTCCGAGTTGATCACGACGGGATGGAGATCCGGGAAGTACTGGACGAGCCCGGCCTGTGCGGCGCGCACCACGTAGCCGATCGTCGCGGCGTTCTTGAAACTCGGGATGCCGACCATGATGTCGGCCCGACCGAGCCGTTCGACCTGTTCGCGGATAGCCGGCGTCAGGACGGTCTGGGGCACCGCCCCACCGTACCATCCCACCCAGGGACTGTCAGCGCGGCATCGGCGCGGTCGCCCATTCGGTGCTGGCGACCCCCGGCTCGTAGCGACTGTTCGCCGCCCGGAACGTGAGGCCCACGAAACCCTGGGCGCGCCACGACCGGATCCAGCCACCGATCGGCGGGCGAACGAACGCGCCACGCCGCACGATGTCGGATTCGCCCAGGACGGCGTCGAGGAGTCGCCGACGCTCGAGCAGCGGCACGTCGAGGAGCGACTCGCCGTCGAGCCAGAGCAGGTCGATCGCCACGTACGAGATGGTGTCTTCGGGTTCGAAGGTCTCGGCGAGCCGGAGTTCCTCGCGCGCCTTGGCCGCCTCGGCGGCGGGGTTGCGCCGGGAACCCAGGAAGAAATGGCCGACCGAGCTCTGGAGGTTGGGCACCACGTCCGTGCGGAGGTAGACGCCGCTGCTGTCCTGGGCGGCCTGCTTGGTCAGGAAGCCATCGAGCACGACCTCGCCGCCGAGGGAGGCCGCACCCAGGGCAGCGACGATCTCGGGCCGGTCGTCGATGAGCTCGCCGGATTCGTCGCGCAGGACGGCCCCGGCACGGTCTACCGCGGCGAGCGCGCGGATCCCGGCCCATAGCGGCTCCACGATCGGGTCTGTCACGCGGTCCGGCCTGCCCGCCCCGAAGGCCTGCGGGCGGAGTGTCGCGAGGACCGTCCGGGCGTCTGTCATCGGCCCATCGTACCGGCCTTGTGCTCAGTCGGGATAGCCGCCCGGGTGCGCCTGCCGCCAGGCCCAGGCCGAGCCGACCATCTCGGCCAGGCTCGGGCGCTCCGGCCGCCATCCCAGGATCTCGGCCGCCCGGGTCGTGCGCGCCACCAGCACGGGCGGGTCGCCGGCCCGCCGCGGCCCGACGGTGAACGGGATCTCGTGCCCCACGACCGAGGCCGCCGCGGCGATCACCTCGCGGATGGAGAAGCCGCCACCGCTGCCGAGGTTGCAGACCAGCGGATGGTCGCCGCGCGGGTTGCCGGGCGCGGTCGCCTCGATCGCCCGCAGGTGGGCACCGGCCAGGTCCGAGACGTGGATGTAATCGCGAATGCAGGTCCCGTCGAGGGTCGGATAGTCGTCGCCGAAGACGGTCAGCGTGGCCCTGCCGGCGGCCGCGAGCAGGACGTTGGGAATCAGGTGCGTCTCGGGGTCGTGGTCCTCGCCGAGGGTGGCGGTCGCGCCGGCGACGTTGAAGTAGCGGAGGGTCACGCTGCGGAGCCCATACGCCCGGCCGTACCAGTCGAGCGCGGACTCGAACGTCCGCTTCGTCTCGCCGTACGGGTTGATCGGCCGGAGCGGCGCGTCTTCGGGGATGGGGATCGCGTGAGGCGTCCCGTACACGGCCGCCGTCGACGAGAAGACGATGCGCTCGACGCCGCGGGCCCGGGCGGCTTCGAGCAGCGCGACGCCACCGGCCACGTTGTCCCGGTAGTACCTGGACGGGTCGCGGATCGATTCGCCGACGAGCGAGCGTGCGGCGCAGTGCAGGATCGCCTCGATCCGTTCGCCCCTGAGCAGGTCGGCGAACGAGCCGGCATCGGCGTAGGTGCCGAGGTGGAACGTGGCGCCGGACGGCACAGCGGCGCGGTGGCCGGTCGTCAGGTCGTCGAGGACGACCACCTCGTGGCCGGCCGCCAGGAAGGCCTCGGCCGAGACGGAGCCGACATATCCGGCACCGCCGGTGATCAGGATTCGGGTCATGTGAGAACGATACGTGCTGCGCGCCTTGGCGGTGCTTGCGCCAGGCGCATGAATGGGCGCTCGAGCGGTCGCGGGAGAGTGGTCCGGACACGCTCGAGCCCGGAAACGGATCGTCGGGCGGGGGCCCGGCGGGACGGGAATCGATCCGTAGCAGTCCGTGGAGACCCGGTACGGGATTGGCGGTCCTAGCGACGCCGCAACAAACGGTCGAGGTACGACCTGGGCACGCTCGCAGGCGGTGCCGGCGAGACACCCGCTGTGGTTGCTCCGTCCGTCGTGGGAGCGTCCGTCACCTCGGCCTCCGCCGGCGCCGGGGCCGTCGCGGCCCGATCCCCGACCCGGGCGTCCGCATCGGACGCGGGCGCCAGTGCCGGAGCTGGAGCCACGGCCACGCCGCGGTGGCGCAGGACCTCTTCGAGCCGCTGGACCATCCGCTGTGCCGCGTTGTTATCGGGATCGATCACCAGCGCACGTCGCGCCAGCGTCACCGCGCCCACCTCGTCCGAGCGCTCGAGCGCGACGCGCGCCAGCCCGACGACCGCGATCGAGTTGCGCGGGTCGGCACCCGCGACCTGTCGATAGAGCTCCTCGGCGCGATCGAGGAGACCCACGGACAACGCCGCTTCGGCCTGGAGCAGCAGCTCGATCACTGGTCTTCGGGGACCATCGATTGGGCCAGCATCAGGAGCGTCGGCCGATCGTTGAGGCCCGGGTCGGCGATGACCCGCTCCAGCAGCCCCTCGAGGATGCGCCCCAGGACCGGCCCCTGCGGAAGACCGAGCTCGTTCATCAGGTCCGTGCCGTCCACCACCAGCCCGCTCCGGTGCAGCACGGCGTCGGAGGCCAGCTCGGCCGCGATCCGTCCCCTCAGCTCGTCCAGCCGTCCCGCGCCAGGCGGCAGACCCGAGCCGACGTTGTCCGCCTCGCGCAGGGCGAGCAGCTCGGTCAGCGCGCCCTTGCCGTACGCCCCGATCTTGGCGATGAAGCGGCGGACCGCGGCATCGGACCAGCCCGGCCCGTAGCTGAACATGTGATTGCGCACGAGCTCCACGACCCGGTCCCGCACCGCCCGCGGCGAATGGAGCCGATCCAGGAAGGCGGCGGCCAGGTCGGCGCCCACCGCCTCGTGGCCCATGAAGTGGCCATCGGCGAACGTGGCCGGCTTGCCGATGTCGTGAAGGAGGGCCGCCAGCCGGACGACCGGCCGAGCGGCCGGCGCCGCATCCACCGAGCGCAGGGTGTGATCCCAGAGGTCCTCGCCCTCGACCTTGTTCTGGGGGATGCCTCGCTGGGCGGCGAGCTCCGCCGAGATCGGCGCCAGCAGGTCCGTATCGCTCATCAGGCGCAGGCCGACCGACGGGACGGGCGCGGCGAGCAGCTTGTCAAGCTCGGCCGCGATCCGTTCGCCGGAGATGTGCGCGGCCAGGGCCGACCGCCCCTGGATGCCGGCAAGGGTCGCCGGCTCGATCCCGAACCCGAGCGTCGCCGCCAGCCGGACCGCGCGGATCATTCGCAGCGCATCCTCCTCGAAGCGGGCGCGGGGATCGCCAACAGCGCGCAGCACCCGTGCCGCGACGTCCGAGCGCCCGTCGTACGGGTCGACCAGGGCGGGCTCGCCGCCCGCGCGGGCTCCCCAGGCGATCGCGTTGACGGTGAAGTCGCGGCGGGCAAGGTCAAGCTCGATCGTGTCCCCGAACTCCACCCGATGCGGGCGGCGGTAGTCGGCATAGTCGTGGTCGGTGCGGAAGGTCGTGATCTCGAAGATCTCACCTTCGCGACGGACCGCGACCGTACCGAACCGGTTCTCGTACGAGGCGTCCGGGAAGATCTCCAGCAGGCGCTCGGGGGTCGCGTTCGAGGCGAGGTCCCAGTCGGCCGGCAGCCGTCCGAGCAACAAGTCGCGCAGCGAGCCGCCCACCACGTATGCCGCCTGGCCAGCCCCCCAGAGCGCCTGGAGCAACTCGGTGACCGGGCCGGGAACGGCGTCCTCGATGGGCGTCAGTTGCGACCCAGGAAGAGGTACGTCCGCCAGGCCTCGTTGCGGTCGTCGCCGAGGTACGGGGTGAACAGCGAGTACATGTCGCTGCGCGGCTCGAACGGGGCGCGAGCCAGGCGCAGCCGTGCCTCCTCGAGGGTCTTGCCACCCTTCCGATGGTTGCACGGCTTGCAGGCGGCGACGAGGTTCTCCCAGGTGTGGCTGCCGCCGCGATAGCGCGGGACGACGTGGTCGAGGGTCAGGTCGTGCGACTGCCGCCCGCAGTACTGGCAGGTGTGCCGATCGCGCGCGAAGACCTCGCGGCGCGACAGCTTGACTCGCGGCCGCGGACGGCGGATGAAGTGCTGGAGGCGGATCACGGAGGGCGCACGGTACTCGGTCCGCACCGTCCGGATCACCTGGTGGTCGTACTCGATCACTTCGGCCTTCTCGCCGAAGACCAAACGGAAGGCTCGAGGCAGGTTACAGACGTTGAGCGGTTCGTAGTTCTGGTTCAGAACGAGCACGACACCGTCCATCGACCGGGACGATAGCAGAAGCGCCGTGCAAGGCGTCGTGACACACGGCGTTGGGGTGTTCCGCGCGCCGCTGGGGTGTTCCGCGCGCCGCTGGGGCCCCGATATTCCGTTCATGAATGAGGATTGCCTCGAACAAGCGTGGCGACCCTCGGGTTCCGTCGGAATCGGCGGGTCGCCAAGCGTGCAACCCGGCTGTTTCATGACTGTGCGGAATATCCGGGCTTGCGCCGCGCCGGCGGGTGCCCCCCGCGCCGCGCCGCCGGGTGCCGCGATCGGGCGGCGCTGTGGCCCCGATATTGTCGCCCGCCTGGGCCGCGATATTCCGCTCACGAATGAGAATCGCCTCGAACGAGCGTGGCGACCCTCGGGTTCCGTCGGAATCGGCGGGTCGCCAAGCGTGCAATCAGGCTGTTTCATGACTGAGCGGAATATTCGGGCTTGCGCCCCGCCGCGCCCCTCCCGACGCCGCGCCTACCCGCGCCCGGTCGCGGCCCCGGAAACCGGGTCCCAGCCGCCAGCCTGGCCGACCTTGGTCGCGAGCGGCCGGCCGAGGACCCCGGCGATGAACCGCGCCGCCTCGAGCACTCCGGCAAGCGACACCCCGCCGGTGTCCCAGCCCGACGCCTCGAGGAAGTAGACCAGGTCCTCGGTCGCGAGATTGCCGGCCGCGCCCGGCGCGTACGGGCAGCCTCCGGTCCCGCCGGCCGAGGCGTCGAAGCAGCGGATGCCGGCGTCCAGCCCGGCCGCCACGTTCGCGAGCGCCGTCCCCCGCGTGTCGTGGAAATGCAGGGCGATCCGATCGGGCGGAATGCCCGCCCCGATGGCCGACCCGGTCAACGCCGCCACGTGGCCCGGCACGCCGACCCCGATCGTGTCGCCGAAACACACCTCGTCGGCACCGAGCTCGAGGAGACGGACCGCGACCGCGACCGCTCGCGCCGGATCGACGCGTCCCGTGTACGGGCACCCGAACGCGGTCGAGACGTACCCTCGCCGCCACCAGCCGAGCGCGCCGGCGCGGGCCAGGACCGGCTTGCACGCGGCCAGGGACTCGTCCACCGTCATCCCGATGTTGGCCCGGGTGAACGCATCGGTCGCGGCCGTGAAGACGGCGATCGCCTCCGCCCCGGCAGCTTCCGCACGGGCGAGGCCGCGCACGTTCGGGACGAGGACCGGGTAGCGCACGCCCGGCCGGCGCTCCAGCGTGGCGAAGAGCTCGTCGGCATCGGCGAGCTGCGGGATGGCCTTCGCGGCGACGAAGCTCGTTGCCTCGATCTCCCGCAGCCCGGCATCGGCGAGCAGGCCGATGAACCGGGCCTTCGTCGCCGTCGGGATCGGCGCGGCCTCGTTCTGCAGGCCGTCGCGTGGCCCGACCTCGTAGATCCGGACTCGCTCGGTCATGTGCCGCTCGCCCGGTCAGACGAGCGGCGGGTCCATCGCCCGCTCGAGGCGTGCGATCTCGACCTCGATCCGGCCGATGAGGTCGATCGCCTCCGCATGCTCGGGGCTGCCGTGGGGCGCGGCGTTGCGCCGGCGGCGTGTGTCGCGATGGAGGGCGAGCAGCCCTTCACGGGTCTGGGGCAGCTTGACGGGAGCGGTCTCGTGATGGGTCATGCGAACCTCCGATCCGAACGTCGTGGAGCGTACCCGAACCGGTCGCGTCAGGGATCGATGATGGCGAGCACCTGGCCGCGGGTCACCTGGTCGGCCGGCCCGACATGGACCTCGGCAAGGCGGCCCGGGCGCGGCGCCGCCACGACGTGCTCCATCTTCATCGCCTCGAGGGTGACGATGGGATCGCCGGTCTCGACCGCCTGACCGAGCGAGGCGTGGATCGCGACGATCGCGCCCGGCATCGGGGCCCGCAGCGCCACCGGCCCGCCGGCCCCGGGCCCAGCGCCGGCCACTCCCCCCGCGCCCCCCGCACCCGCCGCGTTGCTGGCATGCCGCGCGCCCGCCGCGCGAGCGGCGGCGTCGACGTCCGGAGCGGGTGCGAGGCGGAAGGCCGTGCTCCGCCCGGCGACGTCGAGATGAACCGCGCCATCGAGGCGCACGAGCGCGACCGGCTCCGGCGGCGCCGGCGCCAGCGACACGGACTGGACCTCGCCATCCGCCTCCACCCACACGCGCGGCGCAGCGTTCATTCGCCAGCCGCCCGCCCACGGATCGGCCGAAGCCGACGAGCCCTCTGCCAGCGCGTGCGCCGCGGCCGACCACGCATCGTCCGGGATCGCCACGCGATCGGTCCAGTCGTCCGGCGGCCAGATCCGCTCGAGCGTGTCCGTCCGAGCCTGCCCATCCAGCACGGCCGGCTGGCGGACCAGCCAGCGCAGGAACCGCAGGTTCGTGACCAGGCCGAGCACGACGGTCTCGTCGAGCGCGCGCGTGAGCCGGTCGAACGCCGCCGACCGGTCGGGCCCCCAGGCGACCACCTTTGCGAGCATCGGATCGAAGCGGCCGCCGATGACGTCGCCGAGCACGATCCCGGCATCGACCCGGATGCCGTCTCCCGCCGGCCAGCGGAGCGCCTCGACCCGGCCCTGGGCGGGCAGGAAGCCGTCCTCGGCATCCTCGGCGTAGAGGCGGACCTCCACGGCGTGTCCGCTCCGGCGATCGGCCTCCGCCTGGCCGAACCCGAGCGGCTCGCCGGCGGCGATCCGCAGCTGCTCGGCGACGAGGTCGCGGCCGGTCACCAGTTCCGTGACCGGGTGCTCGACCTGGAGCCGCGTGTTCATCTCGAGGAACGCGGTCCCACCGCGGTCGTCGACGAGGAATTCACACGTCCCCGCACTCACGTACCCGACCGCGCGGGCGAGCGCCAGCGCCGCGTTGCCGAGGCGTTCGCGCAGGGCGGCATCGACCGCCGGTGACGGCGCCTCCTCGAGCACCTTCTGGTGGCGGCGCTGGATCGAGCAGTCGCGCTCACCGAGGTGGACGCCGGCCCCGAAGGCATCGAACAGGACCTGGATCTCGATGTGGCGGCCGCCCTCGACGAGCCGCTCGAGGATGAGCCGGTCGTCGCCGAAGGCGGCGTCCGCTTCGCGTCGTGACGCGGCGAGGGCGCCCGCCAGGCGCTCGGGCGCCCGGACGACCCGCATCCCCTTGCCGCCGCCACCGGCCGACGGCTTGACCAGCAGCGGGAAGCCGATCCGCCCGGCCGCCGCGATGAGCGCGGCATCCGCCTGGTCGGGGCCGTCGTAGCCGGCCAGCACCGGCACGCCCAGCGAGCCGGCGAGACGACGTGCGGCGGCCTTGTCGCCCATCGCCCGGATCGCGGCCGGCGGCGGCCCGATCCAGCGCATCCCGGCGGCCTCGACGTCCTCGGCGAAGTCGGCGTTCTCGGCGAGGAAGCCGAAGCCGGGGTGGACGGCATCGGCACCGGCCGCGACCGCGGCCCTCACGACGGCCGGCCCGTCGAGGAGGTCGATGGCGTCCGGGCCGTCGGTTGCCTGGGCCACGGCCCGGATCCCGAGTCGGGCACAGGTTCGGGCCACCCGGGCCGCGATCTCGCCGCGGTTCGCGATGAACACGGTCCGGATGGGGCGCTGGAGAGCTTCGGCAGGGACCGCCTCCGGCGCCCCAGCAACGACAAACGCGTCAATCACGTCAGATGCGACAAGCCATCGCCCACCCACCCGCCGTGCGGGCAGGCGACCGGTCGCGATCCAGCGCTGGACCGACCGCGTCGTCGCCCCGATCCGGGCGGCAGCCTGGCTCGGGCGCAATTCCTCGGTCATGTGTGGCGCGATCGTCGCATACATGGGGCGTCGCGTCACGTGGCCCGCACGAGCCCGGGACCCCCATGACGTTCGGCGGATGGCCGCGACCCACGCGTCGCGTACCATCCCTGCTCGATGAGCAAGCGAAGCCGCCGAGCTGCCGCCGCCGCTGCCGCCGCCGCGAGCGCCGCAAGCGTGACCGCGCGTGCCGAGCCGCGGGCCCGCGCAGCGTCGTCGATGCCGTCGATCGGGGCGATCGTCCTCGGTCGCCCGCTGTTCGTCGCCTCGATCGGGCTGTCGGCGTTTCTCCTGTTTACCCTGGAGCTGCTCGCGGGCCGGCTCGTCCTCCCGGTCTTCGGCGGCTCGCCGGCCGTCTGGACCACCGCCCTGTGCTTCTTCACCGGGGTCGTGTTCGTTGGCTACCTCTACGCGCACGTCGTCGTCACGCGGCTCGGCCAGCGCCTGGGTGGGCTCCTCCACCTCGTGCTCGGGGGGTTCGCCGTCGTGGCCACGATCCTCGCCCCGACCGACCTCGGCGCGCTGCGCAACCCGGCCCTGCCCGAGGCCCTCAACGTGCTGCTGGTGCTCGCCCTGGTCGCCGGTGCGCCGGCGTTCCTGCTGGCGACGACGAGCCCGCTCCTGTCGGCCTGGTTCGCCGGCCGCGGCGGCGACCCGTGGTGGCTCTATGCCGCGTCGAATGCCGCCAGCCTCGTCGGCCTCCTCGCCTATCCGCTCATCATCGAGCCGGCCCTGCCGCTGTCCATCCAACGGCTCCTCCTGGTCACGTGCCTCGTCCTGTTCGTCGCCTCCCTGGTGGCGGTCGTGGCCGGCGGGCGGCAGACCCCGCCGGCGGTCGATCGCCCTTCGGTCGCAGCGGCGCCTCGGCTGGCGCGCCGGCGCCAGCTCCTGTGGCTGGTGGCCGCGATCGTTCCGGCCGGCCTGCTGTCGGCGACGACGACGTACCTTGCCACCGACCTGGTGTCCGCGCCGCTCCTGTGGATCGGACCGCTGGGGATCTACCTGGGGAGCTTCGTCATCGCGTTCTCGGAGCGCGGACGCCGGATCCTGCCGATCGTCGAGCGCCTCATCCCGGCCGCCGCGACCCTCATGTGGATCCCGTACGTGCTGCCGGGGAGCTGGCCGGTCGTGGTCCTCATCGTCTTCCTCCTCCTGGCCTACGCGATCATCGCCGTGGCGGTCCACGGGCGGCTGGCGCTCGACCGGCCGGACGAGGCCCACCTGACAGGCTTCTACCTCCTCGTGTCGGCCGGCGGCATCGTCGCGACGGCGTTCGTCGCGCTCGTCGCGCCGCTCGTGTTCAACGCGGTGTACGAGTACCCGGTGCTCCTCGTCGGCGGGCTCGGGGTCCTGGCCGTCCTGCCGGGTCCGGACCGGCGATCGATCGCGGGTCCCAGGGCGATCGTCCTCGACGCCGGGCGGCGCCTGGTCCCCTACGTGGTGATCGGGGTCGTGCTGCTCCTCCTGGCGGTACTCGAGGATCCGAGCTCGGCGGTCATCACCTCGTTCGTGTTCGGCGTGGGGGCGCTGGTCATCTGCCTCGGGGCATCGCCGCGGATCCTGGCCATCGGGACCGGCGCCGCCATCGTGGTCATGCTCGTCATCGGCTGGACGAATCCGCTGGTCCGCGTCCGGACGTTCTTCGGGGTCATCGAGATCCGCTCGGAGTACGACGGCGTGGCCCGGGCCGAATTCTCCGGGACGACGCTCCACGGCATCCAGTTCATCGACGCGCGCCAGTTCGAACCGACGACCTACTACGTCCGCGCCGGGCCGCTCGGCGACGCCTTCACCGACCTCTGGCAACGGCTCCCGAACGGAGGATCGATCGCCGTCGTCGGCCTCGGCACCGGGACCGTCGCGGCGTACGAGCGGCCGAACGATTCGATGACGTTCTTCGAGATCGACCAGGCGGTCATCGACCTCGCCCGCGATACGCGCCAGTTCACCTACCTGTCGAACGCCCCCGTGACACCGCAGATCGTCCTGGGCGACGCCCGGTTGTCGCTCGCGGCGGAGCCCTCGGCGTCGTACGACCTCATCGTGCTGGACGCCTTCTCATCGGACGCCGTGCCGGCCCACCTGCTCACCCGGGAGGCGATGCAGATCTACCAGCGGGTCCTGCGGCCGGGCGGGATCATCGCCTTCCACCTGTCGAACCGCTACTACGAGCTCGTCCCGGCGGTGGCGACGACGGCCCGCACGACCGGGCTCGCGGCCGTGGGGCTCTCGTACGTTCCGGGCGCGGCCCGGACGGATCAGCTGGCTGCCCGGTCGTCGAGCTGGGTCATCGCCGGCAAGCGCGACGACGTCCTCCGGTTCACCAACGGCTGGTCGGAGCCGATCGACGGCCCGATCCTGACGGACGACTTCTCGGATACGCTCCGGCTGCTGCGGTTCCCGTAGCTCAGTCCGGGTCGGGCGCCCAGGCCGGGCGGCGCTTCTCGTTGAAGGCGCGCAAGCCTTCCTGCGCTTCGGGGCTCGTGCGCTGGCGCGCGATGACCCGCGCGGTGTGCCACTTGGAGGCGCCGTGACCGAGCCCGCGGATCTCGCGGACGATGGCCTTGGCCGCCCGCACCGCCGTCGGGCCTGCCGCCAGCAGGTCGGCGATCGCGGCCCCGACCGCCGCGTCGAGCGCGGCCTCGCCCTCGACGACCTCGTGGACCAGCCCGATGCGCTGGGCCCGGATGGCATCGAAGCGGCGGCCGCCCGGAAAGAGCGCCCGAGCCTCGGATTCACCGATCTTCGCGACCACGAACGGGCTGATCACCGCGGGCAGGATCCCGAGGCGCGTCTCGGTGAACCCGAAGCGCGCGCCGCTCTCGGCGATGACGATGTCCGCGACCGCGCACAGGCCCATGCCGCCGCCGAGCGCCGCACCCTGGACGCGGGCGATCACCGGCACGGGACAGCCATCGATCGTCTCGAACATCTCGGCCATCGCCATGGCGTCCTGCTCGTTGCCTTCGACGTCGAGCGCCATCGCCGCCCGCATCCAGCCGATATCGGCACCGGCACAGAACGACGGGCCGGTGCCGCCCAGGACGACCGCGCGAAGCTGGACGGGATCCTCCTTGGTG
>JBGPIH010000033.1:0-23773 GCA_041484785.1 Candidatus Limnocylindria bacterium | reverse complement strand
GTTCCGGTTCATGGACTTCCGACGCGTCGAGCTCGGGGTGATCCCGGCGCTCGTCGGGCGGATCAACTACAGCGGCGAGCTCGGCTACGAGCTGTGGGTGGCTCCGGAATACCAGCGGGCCCTCTTTGATCAGGTCATGGCCGCCGGCGAGGAGTACGGCATTCGGCTGTTCGGGTTCCGGGCACTGATGTCCCTGCGGCTCGAGAAGAACTACGGCACGTGGTATCGCGAATATCGCCCGATCTACACGCTCCACGAGGCCGGCCTGCAGCGCTACGTGAAGCTCGACCACGAGTTCATCGGCCGCGCGGCGTATGAGAAGGAAGCCGAGCCTGGTGCCGCTCGCCGCCTCGTGGCGTTCGTCGTCGATCCGGACCCGGACGAGCCGGCAGACGTGATCGGGGACGAACCGATCTGGCATGACGGAGCGGTCGTCGGCTGGGTCACCTCCGGCGGCTATGGCCACTCCGTCAAGAAGTCGCTCGCCCTCGGGTACATCCCGGCGGACCTGGCGGCGCTCGGGCCCGATGCGGGCTTCGAGATCGAAATCATCGGGCGGCGGCGGCCGGCGCGAATCCAGGCACAGCCGCTCGTGGACCCCGAGGGTCTCCGGATGCGCCAGTGACGGACGCCGCCGCGGCCGCGCCGGAGGTCGCCTCCGGCCGGATCGTCGTCGACGGTCGACCGATCGACTACCGGCAGGGCGACAGCGTCGCACTCGCCGTGCTCCGGGCCGGCGAGGTTCCGGGGCAGGGCGGGACCCTGTGTCTGGCCGGCGATTGCGGGAACTGCCTCGCCCAGGTCGACGGCATCGCATACACGCGGACTTGCCAGATCGCGGCGCGGCCGGGTCTGACCGTGGTGCGCCATCCGGCGGTCGAGATGCCCCCGCTCCCCGTCGTCGCGGGTCCCGACCTGGTCGCGCCACCGGCCGGGCGCGAGATCGCCGTCCGGGGGCTGGAGGTGGACCTCGCCATCATCGGTGGTGGGACGAGCGGGACCGCGGCTCGTGCCGCTGCGGAGCGGGCAGGGCAGTCCGTCGTCGTCCTGGACGCCCGGGCCGGCGACGAGGTCGTGGCGATCTACCCGGGCCCGACGGTGATCGTGCGAACCTCGTCCGGGATGCTCCACGTCCACGCCGGCGAGATCGTCGTCGCCACCGGTGGCGCCGAGATCCACCCAGTCTGTCCGGGCAACCGGCTCGCCGGGCTCGTCACCGCTCGGGCCGCGGAGATCCTCCATGCCACGGGACAGGATCTCGGCAGAGCCGTCGCCATCGGGATCCCGCCGGCTGGCGTGCCGGCCGTGGCGCTCGAAGGTCGACTCCTCAGATTCGAAGGTGAGGGCGGTCGGGTCCGGTCCGTCGTGACGGCCGACCCGGTGACCGGCCTCGAGACCAGGACTCCCGCCGACACGGTCATCCTGGGGCTGGGGCGTACGCCGCGTGACGTCCTGGCGAGGATGGCCGGCGTGGCGCCGGTCCGCGTGATCGGGGGCGCGGCGGACGAGGGGCCGCTCCCGCCGGCGCCGACCGAGGGCATCGTCTGCCCCTGCTCCGGCACGACCGTCGACGATCTCGAGGCCGCATGGGGCGCGGGGTTTACCGAGCTCGAGCTCCTCAAGCGGGCGAGCCTCGCCTGTCTCGGCACCTGCCAGGGCGGCGCCTGCCTGCCCCACGTCCGCTCCTGGATCGCGGCCCGGACTGGGGAGATCCCCGAGCCGTTCACGGCTCGGCCGGCCGTGCGCCAGATCACCGTCGCCGAGGCCGCCGCGGACACACAGGTCGATGCCTTCCGCCGGACCCCGCTCCACGACGAGCACCTGGCGCTCGGTGCGCGGATGGATCGCTTCGGCGGGTGGTGGCGGCCGTGGCACTACGGGGATGCCGTCGCCGAGTACTGGGCGGTGCGGGAGGGCGTGTCGATCGGCGACGTCAGCACGCTGGGCAAGCTCGTCGTGTCCGGCCCAGACGTCGTGGAGTTCCTGGAGCGGCTCTATCCCTGCCACGTGGCAGACATCAAGCCAGGCCGATCGCGATATGCGTTGCTGCTCAACGAGCGTGGGCACGTCATGGACGACGGGATGATCGTGCGCGAATCCGAGACGCGGTTCGTGCTCTCGTTCACCTCTGGCGGCGCGGCCAACGCCGAGATGTGGGTGCGCGACTGGATCGAGGCATGGGGCCTTCGCGTCAACGTGCTCGACAGGACGATGTCACTCGCCGCGATCAACGTAACGGGCCCGCTCGCGAAGGCGCTGCTGATCCGCGCGGGCCTCACCGACCCGCCACCGTTCCTCGGCCACGTCCACGCCGAGGTGGCCCGCGTCCCGTGTCACGTCATGCGTCTGTCGTTCACCGGCGAGGCGGCGTTCGAGCTCCACCATCCGGTCGATCGCTCCGTCGCGCTCTGGCGGGCGCTCATGGACCTTGGTGCCGATCTCGGCATCCGGCCGCACGGCCTCCAGGCGCTCTTCGGGCTCCGTCTCGAGAAGAGTCACGTGATCGTCGGGATGGACACCGAGCTCGACACGACGCCGCGCCGCCTCGGGATGGACTGGGCGGTCCGGATGGACAAGCCCCGGTTCATCGGCCGCGCGGCATTGCAGCGGACGGCGAAGTTGCCCGACACTCGGCGCCTGGTCGGCTTCACGATGCCCGGCCCGGCACCGACCGAGGGATCGCCCGTCTGGTTCGGTGGGGAGGTCGTCGGGAATGTGACGGGAAGCTGGGCCTCGCCGATCCTCGGGCAATCCGTGCTGCTCGGCTGGCTGCGGCGGAGCCCGTTCCCGGACCGAGTCGTGATCGACGGCCGTGAGGCCATCGTCAGTCCGACCCCGTTCTACGACCCGGAGGGTCGCCGTGCCCGCGCTTGAAGCGCTCCGCGGGCTGCGTTTGGTCGCCGATCCGGCGGCCCTGGATGCTGCGCGCTGGCACGGGAACGATGTCACGGTCCTGCGGTTCGCCCCGGACGATGCGTTCGGCCTCGGCGCGGTGGGGGTCGACGTCGACGACGAGTTCGCGATCGCCGAAGCGGACGTCGGCTTCGTCGGGGCGCGGCTCGATATCGACGAGATCCTGCCGCACGTCGAATGGTCGTTGCCGGCTTGGCGGCCGGCACTTGCCCAGGGTGCCATCGCGGGCGTGCCAGCGAAGCTGTGGCTCGATGGCGATGGCAACGTGCTTCTGATGACCCTCGCGGCGTACGCGGACGAGCTTGCCGGGCGGCTCCGATGAGCGAGTACGTCGAGACGCTTCCCCGGATCCGCTGGCATGAGCCGAGGGCGAGCTACGACGTCGTCATCGTCGGTGGGGGCGGACACGGTCTCTCGACCGCGTACTACCTCGCGACGCGCCACGGGGTGAGGAACGTGGCCGTCCTGGAGGCGGACTACATCGCTTCGGGCAACACGGGCCGGAATACGACGATCATCCGCGCCAACTACGGCATCCCGGAAGCGATCCGGTTCTACCAGCATTCGCTCGAGATGTACCGGGACTTGGAGGCCGAGACGGGCACCGCCATCCTGCACCAGACCAGAGGCATCTTCTGGTTGGCGCACACCGAGATGGCGATGCGCACGGAGCGCGCCCGGTGCCTGATGAACAGCGCATGCGGCGCCAAGACCTTCATGGTCAGCCCCGTGGAGCTCAAGGAGCTCGTCCCGCAGGTGGACCTGACCGGCGGCGGCCGCTACCCGGTCCTGGGCGCCTCGCATCACATCGAGGCCGCGACCGCGCGGCACGACCGGGTTGCCTGGGCCTATGCCGCCAGCGCATCGCAGCTTGGCGTCCATGTCGTCCAGCACACCCCGGTCACAGGCCTGCTCCGCGACGGCGACCGGGTGGTCGGGGTGCAGACGCCGAGCGGCCCGATCGCGGCGGGAGTCGTGCTCTCGGCTGTCGGGGGCAGGGTCACCAGGATGGCGGCGTACGCCGGCGTCCGGCTGCCGGTCCGGACGCACCCGCTCCACGCATTTGTGACGAACCACTACGCCCAGGGCTTCGGGCCGATCCTGGCAAGCACGGAATTGATGTGCTACGTCTCGCAGACCGAACGCGGTCAGATGCTCATCGGGGCCGAGTTCGACTCGCAGCCTTCGTACTCGCGCCAGTCCTCGTTTGCCGCGCTTCGCGGCTATTCCTACAAGATCACCCGCCTGCTCCCGTTCCTGCGCGACCTGCGCATCCTGCGGAGCTGGGCCGGCATCTGCGATATCTCGGCGGACTACTCGCCGATCATGGGCGCGACGGGCGTCGATGGCTTCCTCATCACGACCGGCTGGGGGACATGGGGGTTCAAGGCGATCCCGGCGGGCGGGGAGGGGATGGCCGAGCTGATCGCAACCGGCCGCCCACCGGCGTTGATCGCGCCATTCGGCCTGGACCGCTTCCGGCGTGACCACCTGCTGGCCGATCAGGGCTCGGCGGGGACGCGCTGATGCTCTGGCTCACCTGTCCGCGCTGCGGACGCCGTCCGCTCGACGAGTTCTCATTCGGCGGGGAGCGGCGGGCGGTCCCCGACGGGATCAGCGACCCCGACGAGCGGGACTTCGACGAGGTCTGGGTGTTCGAGAATCCCGACGGGTTGACGACCGAGCGCTGGTTCCACGCTGCCGGATGCCGGCGCTGGCTGACGGTCCGTCGCGACACCTCGATCGATGCCGTCGTGGAGGTCATGCCGTGACCCGGCTCGCCGATCGCCAGATCGAGATCGTGCTGCGCAACCGGGTCTCCTTCGGGGTCGGAGCGATTGAGCGACTCCCCGAGGTGGTCGTCGCGGCCGGTGGCACGCGTGTCTTCCTGGTGACCGATCCGGGCGTCCGCGTCTCGGGCGTCGCCGACCGGGTGCTCGGCGTTCTCGCCGCAGCGGGCATCGAATCGGGCCTGTTCGACGAGGTCGAACCCAACCCCGGCGGTTCGACCGTGGAGCACGGTGCTGCCGCCCTGCGCGCCTTCGGGCTCGACGGCTCGGTCGTCGTCCCGGTCGGTGGTGGTTCCTCGATGGACACCGCCAAGGCGCTCGACCTGTGTGCGACGAACGACGCACCTGTCTGGGAGCTCGAATACGACGGGCCAGACCTGGTCCCCGGGCGCCCCGTGGTCGCGGTCCCGACGACCGCGGGCACCGGCGCCGAGACGAACTCGTTCGGCGTGATCACCGATGAAACGGCCGGCCGCAAGGGCTACGTCGGCCATCCGTCGCTGCTCCCGGTGGCCACGATCCTCGACCCGGCGCTGACGGTCGGGCTGCCACCGACAGCGACGGCCGCGACCGGTGTCGATGCGCTGACCCACTCGCTCGAATCCCTCCTGTCGGCGAATCCGAACCCATTCGCCGAGGCGGTCGCCCTCGGCGTCATCCGCACGATCGGCGCATGGTTGCGATTGGCCGTCGCTGACGGGTCGGACCTGGAGGCGCGCTCGCAGATGCTGATGGCCTCGCACCTCGCCGGCGTGGGCCAGGCGAGCGGGACCGGCGTCGGCCTTGTTCACGCGCTTGGGCATTCGATCGGGACGCGCGGGAAGGTTGCCCACGGGGCCGCGCTCGCGTCGGTTCTGCCAGAGGTCCTGACGTTCTACCGCGGGACCCGAGACCGCGAACTGACGCTCGTCGGCATCGCGCTCGCCGTGGCTTCCGGCGCCGAGCGCGAGTCAACCGCCGCGGCCGCGGCCATCGGAGCCATCGACCAGCTGCTGCGCGATGTCGACCAGCGGCCGACACTGCGCCGGCTTGGTCTCGCGGACAAGTCCGCGATAGCCCAGCTGGTCAGCGATTCGCTCGACGATGCGGCGATCAACAACTCGCCGCGCCTGCCGACGATTGCGGAGGCCACCGCCATCCTCGAGGCGGTGAGCGGCTGAACGTCTCGGTCAGCCGGCCTCAACCAGCGGCTTGACCTCGCCGATGAAGCGTTCCAGGGTCTCCACATCGTACGGTGCCGGCTGCTCGGAGATGACCGTCCTGAAGCCAAGCGCCACGTACGGCCACAGCCGGTCGGCCAGTCCCTCGGGAGTTCCGTTCCAGAAGGTGTCGTCGTCGGCGACCTCGGCCAGTGGCGTCCTGTTGTGGGCCATGGCGGCCTTCCAGACTCGATCCGCCTCGGCCTCGCTGTCGCGGATCGTGAGCTTCACGCCGAGGGTGAACTCGATCTCCCCGATGTCGCGCCCGACCGCGTCGCAGTGCGCTCGCAGCACGTCGACCTTGTGGGCCAGGAAGTCGAGCGGGCCCATGGCGTTCCACATGTCGGCGTAGCGCGCGACCGTCCGCAGCGTCTTCTTCTCACCGCTGCCGCCGATCATGATCGGGAGATGCGGCTGGAGAGGCAGCGGGCTGTGACGAAGGTCGTCGAAGGCGTAGTGGCCACCGGGCGCAGAGGTCACCGACCGGCCATCGAGGACGGCGCGCATGGCGCCGACCGATTCGTCGAGCCAGTCGAGGCGCTGCCCGAACCCGCTTCCGAAGTCGATGCCGTGGGCCTGGTGCTCCGGCTCCATCCAGGCGCCGCCGATGCCCAGGATCGCCCGGCCGCCGCTGATGTGGTCGAGCGTCGCGGCCTCCTTGGCCACGAGCCCCGGATTGCGGAACGTGTTCGCGCCGACGAGCAGGCCGAGCCGGATCCGTTCCGTGGAGGCGGCGTAGGCCGCCAGCGACGTCCAGCCCTCGAAGATGGGCTGGTAAGGGTCGCCGAAGATCGCGTAGAGGTGGTCCCACGCCCAGACGTGGTCGTAGCCGAGCCGATCGAGCCGCTTCGCGGCGTCGAGGATCTCCGGCCACGAGCTGGCCTGGTTCCAGAGCAGCGCGCCGAGCTTGAGATCGGTCATTGGGTGGGTGGGCCTCCCGGGCGTGGCGGTCAGTGAGGCCCTGAGTGTAGAGGGGAGGCTGGGGGAGCGTCGCGAGATCGCCTTCGATGTCAGGCCCGCTCAGGCCCGGTCGAGCTCCCGGCCGATGGCGCGCAGGATGAATCGGGCGGCCTCGGCGCTCTTGCCGCCGAGCTTCTCGCCCTCGTCCTGATCGAGCGCGCGCATGAGGTCGCCCAGGAACTGATCCATGGCCGGCGTCCGGACGAGGTCGCCCGCGGCGAACGCCGCTTCCAGGCGAGCGACCACAGCCCGGGCGTTGTCCACGGCATGCCCCTTGGCGGCGATCAGCTCTCGCACGTCGGCGCGCGCGGCCTCGGCGGCAGGCCCGGTTGTCGTCATCGCCACCTCCCGACCGTCCGTCGCAGCCGGGCCGACGCTCCGGCGCCAACTGGCTCCGCCGCCGCCTTCGCTGCTGAGGCGTCGACGACGGTGCCGCTGTGCATCCGGCGCCAATCGGTATCGAGCATGCTCATCGCCAGCTCGTCCCACCATCGTCCCTCTCGCCAGATCGACTCGCGCGAGCGTCCCTCGACGACGAAGCCGCAGCGCCGGTACGCGCGGATCGCTCGCTCGTTGAACTCGAACACGAAGAGCGCGATGCGATGGAGCGAGAGCGTTCCGAACGCGTGGTCGAGCATCAGCCGGGTCGCCTCGGTCCCGTATCCGCGTCCCCACGCGTCGGGTTCGCCGATCGTGATGTGGTACAGCGCGGACCCGTTGTCGCCATCGAGCTGGCTGAAGGCGCACGTCCCGACGAGCCGGTTCGTGGCGTGCTCATGGACGGCCATGGCGAGCGCGTCCGGCCCGACCACGCGCGCCTCGAAGAAGCGATCGATCTCCTCGGGCCGCATCGGCGTCTGCTGGTAGCGCGCCAGGCGCGCGATCTCGGGATCGGCGTACCAGCGCCGGAACGCCTCCACGTTCTCCGGCGCGTGGCGACGGAGCACGACGAGTTGGCCGGTCAGGAGCTCGGGGAACCAGCTTAGAGGTGGCATCTTCGGCACGGTATACCATCCCCGCCATGCGTCGCTGGAGCGAGTTGGCGGAGCGCCTGGCGGCGACCACCCGGACCTCCGAGAAGACGGCGATCCTGGCCGCGTATCTGCGAACCCTCTCCCCGGACGAGCTCCCGGTCGCCACGATCTTCCTGACGGGGCGGCCGTTCGCGGAGGCCGACCAGCGGGCTGCCGGCCTGGGCTGGTCGGCCATCGCCACGGCCGTCGGCGAGCTTGCCGGGGTCGAGCGGTCGGCGCTCGGCGAGGCGTACGACCGTTCGTCTGACCTCGGAATCGCGGTGGCCGATGTCCTGGGAGCGGCCGGTCACGCCCCGTCCCAGGAGCGGAGTCCGACCCTGCCCGAGGTGGCCGAGGCGTTCGCCGCGATCGAGGCCGCCTCCGGGCCGGCCCGCAAGGCGGCCATCCTTCGCGCCCTCCTGGAGCGCACGGATCCGATGACGGCCAAGGGCGTCGTCAAGGTCCTGGGCGGCGACCTCCGGATCGGCCTGCGTGAGGGCCTGGTCGAAGCGGCCATCGCCCGCGCCTTCGACCGCCCGCTCGACGCGGTCAAGGGCGCCGGCATGCTGGTCGGCGACGTTGGCCGGCTGGCCGCGCTGGCCCGCGACGACGCGCTCGCCAGCGCGACGCTGGAACTCTTCCACCCGCTCAAGTTCATGCTCGCCTCGCCGGCCGAGGATGCCGACGAGATCGTCACCCGCCTGGGCCCGGAGGTCTGGGTGGAGGACAAGTACGACGGGATTCGGGCCCAGCTCCACAAGCTGGGCGACGACGTCCGGCTCTACTCGCGCGACCTGCACGACATCAGCTCCGGCTACCCCGAGATCGTCGAGGCGGCGGTCGCGCTGCGGTGGGACGGGATCCTCGATGGCGAGATCCTGGCCTGGCGCGACGGCACAGTGCTGCCGTTCATTGCCCTCCAGGGCCGGCTCGGGCGCAAGACGCCCTCGGAGGCGATCCGGGCGGAGGTCCCGGTGATCTACGTCGCCTTCGACCTGCTCGGCCTGGGTCAGGCTGACCGGACGGCGGTCGTCCCGCTGCTCGAGCGGCCGCTCCGCGAGCGCCGCGCCCGGCTCGACGCGCTGGACCTGCCCCTTGCCGACGAAGGCGGCCGGTTCGCCCGCTCGCACCTCGGGGTGGCCGCGGACGCCGTCGCGCTCGAGGCGGCGTTCGTCGACGCCCGAGCCCGGCGCAACGAAGGTCTCATGGTCAAGGATCCCGACAGTCGCTATCTCCCCGGCCGTCGCGGGCTGGGCTGGCTGAAGATGAAGAAGGCCCTGGCCACCATCGACTGCGTGGTGGTCGGGGTCGAGGTCGGCCACGGCAAGCGTCATGGCGTCCTGAGCGACTACACGTTCGCGGTTCGCGACACGGCCAGCGGCCGCCTCGTCAACATCGGCAAGGCCTACAGCGGCCTCACCGACGCAGAGATCGCCGCGATGACCCGTTGGTTCGAAGCACACACGATCGCCCGCTTCGGGCGCTACCGCCAGGTCGAGCCGACGGTCGTGGTGGAGATCGCGTTCGACGTGATCGTTCGATCGCGCCGCCACGGCTCCGGGTTCTCACTTCGCTTCCCGCGGATCGCGCGGCTACGCCCGGACAAGTCGCCCGACGAGATCGACACGGTCGAGACCGTCACGGCGCTATACCAGGGGCTCCAGCATGCGCCCGATCAGCTCGTGACGGCCGGTGCCCGAACCTCGCGCAAGGGCCACTGACCCGCGCCTGGGTCAGCGATCCACCGGCAGGTCGAGCTTGTTGCCCCACTCGGCCCAGCCGCCGTCGTAGACGGCCACGTCCTCGTGGCCCAGCAGGGTCAGGACGAAGGCCAGCTTCGACGCGGCCACGCCCGACCCGTCGTAGCACACCATCCGGCGGCCGCGACTGACGTTCCCCGCATGCAGGAGCGCTCGCAGCTGCGTCGCGTCGCGCAGATGCTGGCTGCCGGGCAGGCTGGTCGCGCCGACCGGGACGTTGAGCGCGCCCGGGATGTGGCCGAGCCGCTTGGTGTTGCCCTCGTAGCCACGGTATTCCGAGGGCGCACGGGCGTCGAGCAGGGTGACGTCGGGGGCGCCGAGGAGGCCGCGGACGTCGGCCGTGGTCAGGCGGGTTCGATTGGGTCCGCGGACCGTGAACCCGGCCGGGGCCGGGACCGCCTCCGCGTTCGAGATCGGCCGGCCCTCCTCGACCCAGGTCGGGTAGCCACCGTCGAGGATCCGGACCGACTCCAGGCCGTAGGCGCGCAGGCTCCACCACGCTCGCGCTGCGAAGACGCCCTGCGAGTCGTCGTAGACGACCACGGTCGTCCCGTCCGAGATGCCGGCGCGCTCGGCGACGGCGGCCATCCGCTCGGGACTGACCAGGACGAACGCCTCGCCATCGGCGACATCGTCGGTCAGGTCGGCTCGCCAATCGATCCGGACGGCGCCCGGGATATGACCCATGGCATGCGTGGCGGCGGCGCTTCCATCCGGTCGCCAGCGAAGATCCAGCACACGCAGGCCCTGCCGTCCGAGCTGCTCGGCCAGCCATTCGGTGGTCGCCAGGATCTCCGGTCGGGCCAGGCCGTTCATGGCCGGTATCATACGGCCGTGGTCGCCCCATTCCCGCCCGACCCCGAGAAGCTCGCGGCGGTCCGAGCGGCGCTACCAGCTCTCTCTGCCGGCATCTACCTGAACACCGGATCGGTTGGGCCGTTGCCCGCCGAGACGGCGGCCGCGATGGCGGAGATGGCTACGTGGGAGCGCGACGTCGGGCGTGCCCACTCCGCGTCCTTCGAGGAGCTCCTGGGCCGGATGGGCGAGGCGCGGGCCGGAGTGGCCGCGGTCCTCGGCACGGACGTCTCGTGCGTGGCCCTGACCCATTCCACGACCGACGCGATGAACGCCGGCACGCTGGCGCTCGACTGGCGGCGCGGTGGGCGCGTCGTGACGAGCCGCCACGAGCACCCCGGTGGCATCGGGCCGCTGTATGCCTTGCGCGATCGCGGGATGGCCGAGCTCGAGATCGTCGATGCCGGAGATGACGGCGACGACGCTCGAACGCTGGCCGCGTTCGAGCGGGCGATCACGCCGGGCACCCGGCTGGTCTCGGTCTCGCACGTCGCCTGGACGACCGGTGCCGTCCTGCCGATCGCGGCGATCGCCGAGATCGCGCACGCCCGCGGCGCCCTCGTGATCGTCGACGGCGCCCAGGCGACCGGTGCGATCCCGTTCCGCTTCGACGAGGTCGGAGCGGACTTCTATGCCGTCCCCGCCCAGAAGTGGCTGCTCGGCCCGGAAGGGATGGGTGCGTTGGCGGTCAACCCATCCCTGCTCGATCGGACGGTGCCTGCTCTCGGCGGAGGGTTCAGCTTCGAGCGCGTCGACGGCGACGGCCTGGGGGCCTGGTGGGGCGACGCCCGCCGGTTCGAGTCGTCGGGCTACCACCGGCCGTCCATCGTGGGGATGGCCCGCTCGATCGGCTGGCTCTCCATGTTCGTCGGGCTCGACTACGTCCTGGGACGCGGTCCGGCCACGGCTCGCGCCGCGGCCCACCGTCTGGCCGCCATGGATGGCGTCACCGTCCTCACGCCGGCCGAGCGCATGGCGACGCTGGTCACCTTCAGGATCGCAGGCTGGTCGGCCCAGGCCGCCCTCGACGAGCTGGGCGCCCGGGTCTTCGCCATCGCCCGGACGATCCTGGGCCTTGATGCCCTGCGCATCAGCGTTGGCTTCTACACGTCCGAAGAGGAACTCGAGCGGTTGTTCACGGTCGTCGCATTGCTCGCCGCCCATACGCCCGAGACGCTGCCGCCCCGGCCCGGTCTCGCCATCCTGGGTGAGTGATGACCGATCCGAGCGATCGGTCCAGCCCGGTCCAGCGGCGATCCTGGGCGGGCGTCCGGTGGCGCCAGTTCCGCCGCGCGCCTCGTCCGGTGGTGCGGGCCGTGCTCTCCAGCCTCTCGGTCGCAGTCGTGCTGGCGATCGGGTACCTCGGCTACGACGTCGCGCTGAGTCGAGGCGCCAGGCTCCCCGGGGGCGATCTGCGGGTCCTGGCGATCGCCGCGTACGTCCTGGCCGTCCTGGTCAGCGGCAGCCTCGTGACCTACCTTGTCGTCCCGCAGCCAACCGGCGCCGGAACGGCGGTTCGGCGCAGCGCCTGGAGCGCCGCGCTCGGCCTGTTCGCCGCCGTCCCGATCGCCTACCTGGTGATGGTCGCCGCGGTCCAGATCGTCCGGCCGCTGCTCGGCTGAGCCCCGCCGATCGTGCGGGAGGCTAGCCTCCGAGGGCCATTCCGCGATACTCTCGTCGGGCAACCATCACGGCGCGCTCGGGCATCCCGGGTCAGCGCCGGCCCATCGTCCGAGGTCCGCGCGTGCCAATTGACGAAGCGCCTGTTGCGCTGCCCAAGCTGTACGGTGCACCGGCGTATGCCCGGCCACCGACGCCGGTCGCGCCGACTCCCAGACCGTTCGACCCTGACGAGCTTCCGCTCGAGGTCGACCAGACCGAGGATGAGCGCGACGCCATGGTCTATATCGCGGCTCGCACCTACGAGGCAAACGGGCGGAACCGGCAGGGCCAGGAGACCGTCGGGTCGGATTCGGGTTCGCTGCGACCGCGGCTGTTCAGCCTTCGCGCCATCGCCGGACGCCTGCTGGGCGGAGGCTGAACGCGGCATCGCACCGAACCGGGTGTAGCATCGGAGCGGCGCCCTCAGCGGGGGAGTAGCTCAATCGGTTAGAGCGGCGGGCTTATATCCCGCTGGTTCCAGGTTCGAGTCCTGGCTCCCCTACCAACCGCCCCATTGGCAGGAGCCGTCAGCGCTTACGACGGCGCGATGAGCGCAAGGAGGTGGAGGCGCCGTGCCGCGGTGAGGCTCCGCTGGCGGGGCAGCGCCCCGATCCATGCCGACAGCTGGTCGCGCGTCACGACCGCGCACGCGGTAGAGCGTGGCAACGACTGGTCGACGACGACCAGTGCCGCATAGACGTGGACGACGAAGTCGAGATCGGCCATCGAAACCCAGTGGCGAACCCGATCCGCGTCGCGCATCGCCAGATCGAGCGGGTTCTCCATGGGGGCCCAGCCATGGCGCGTGCGCACCTCCCACGACGGACCCACCTGACGGACGTCGCGCGGCGGTGGCAGAGCGTGGATGACCGCCGCACCGAACGGCCCGATGGCGAGCTCCGGGATCGCCCGACCCTCCGTGGGCACCACGTCCGACACGACGGCCACCTCGTCCCCCATCGAGGCGAGAGCCAAGGTGGCCGGACCGCGCTTCGCGTCGTCGCCCACCTTGGCCAGTGTCTCCGCCAGCCGGTTCGTGCCGGCCAGCAGCAACGCGGCGCTGGCGATCAACGAGAGCACCCGGATCCCGAGGGCGATCGGCGGGCGCCCGGTCCCCGGCATGCCGCTTGCCGAGAGCTCGGCCGCCAGCGGCGTCGCCAAGGCGAGGTATGCGGCCGCCAGGCCGGCTGCCGTCAGCAGGGCCCCGTACACGGAGCTGCCGATGAGCATGCCGAGCCGGGGAGCGCGGCGGCGTGACGTGGTGAGTGCCATCGCAGCCAACGATGCACGCCCGATCGTCATCGGCCTATCACCAATCCGGCTGGCGATTTCCGCCAGTCGGCCCACCGGCCCACCCGCACCACACCGGACCCGACCTCGGGTGGTGTCTTCGGGCACCACCTGCGCCCGATGGGACATCCGGCGTCTGAGAGGCAGACGAGACCCGGACCCCCGTACCATTGCCCAGCCTCATGGGGCAGCCCATCCTCCGAGTGCACCGGCCAGGAGGCCGGGCGAGGAGGCGCTGCCTAGTGCTCGACAAGGGAAGCCACAGCGGAACGCGCGGCGGATGGTCGTGGACAGCGGCCATGGCTGCTGCTGCGCTGCTGTTGCTGACGCTCGTCCTCCCGGCGACCGCCAGCACCAGCCCGAACCACCTGGGCCAACCGGCAGGCGTCGCCACGGAGAGGCACCACGACCACCCGACACCGACGCCGGACGCAACGCCTCCACCCACGCCGGACCCAACGCCTGCACCCTCGCCGACGCCAAAGGCCACGCCGACTCCCACGCCGCAACCGAGCCCCACTCCGACTCCCACGCCAAAGCCGACACCTACACCGGCTCCGACGCCGACACCGAAGCCGACGCCGGCACCGAAACCGACACCGGCACCGAAACCGACTCCGACGCCGACGCCGAGACCGACTCCTACGCCGGTCCCCACGCCGGTCCCAACGCCGGCTCCCACGCCGGCCCCCACGCCGGCCCCCACCCCGAGACCGACCCCCACGCCCGCCCCGACACCGGCTCCGACGCCGACACCGAAACTGACGCCCGCACCGAGCCCGACCCCCTCGCCGGTGCCGACACCCAGGGCGACGCCGACCCCGAGCCAGGGATCGACGCCGCTCACCAGGCCGACCCCCCGCGCGACCCCAAGCGAGACGACCCCGACCGCCCCGAGCCCGACGCCCCCATCCGATTCCAGGGCCACGCCCACCCCCGACGCGAGTGAGTCACCCGCGGCCGGGCTGCCGATCGCTGACAGGCAATCAGGTGGGACTGTCGACGGGTCGACGCCGTCCGGGAACCAGGACTCCGGTGGCTCGTCACCGGCGCCATCGGACGGGCCCCTTGTGGCCGCGATCGGCCCGGCCGCCGGCGCAGACGGCGGTGCCGCTCCCGGCAGCCCGCCCGGCGGGCCCGCTGATCCTCCAGGCGGTTCGAGCCCCGACCAAACCCGGACCTGGGGTCCGCTCACCAGCGCGCTGAGTGCCCTCGGCCTATCCAGCCTCTCGTTCGGTGGGATGTCGGCCGTCCCCACGGCGATCACCACGACCGGCGCGGTCGCCATGGCCATGGCTTTCGGGTTGTTCGGCAAGCGTCGCCGAAACGGCGAGCAGCCGCTCCCGGACCAGCAACTCGCGGCGGCCGCGGCTTTGGGCGTCGGCCTCCGGGCTTTCCCGACGGCCGTTCCGGAGTTCCCCGAGGCCGAGGACCCCGAGGCGCAGCTGCCACGCTGGCGTCGACCGTCGCTGCTCCAGGCTCGCAAGGCCGATCCGAGCCGCGATGCCACCCCGGCGGCACGCCTGACCTTCGATCGAGCCCTGGCCGGCCCGCTTGACGGCCGCGAGCGGCGCCTCATCCGCTACCGGGTCGTCCGGATGCTCGATACGCCCGATGAGTTGCGTGGCACCGAGACCGGCTACCTCGACCGAGGCGACGAGGTCCAGCTGCTCGAGAAGTACGGCGCCTACTGGCTGGTCCTCTGCCCGGACGGCCGCCAGGGCTGGGTCCACAACATGACCCTCGGCGAGGTGATCAGCGCGGTCCCGACCGACGACGGACCGATCGCCACCATGCCCCTCGCGGCCGATACCTGGACGATGGCCGAGGGAGAGGACGGCTCGGACGTCCTCGCCGCCTACCTGGAGTCGCGCCGCCGCGAGGACTGACGGCCGATCGGTTCCTTGCGTAGCACCAGGATGTGCTGGTGGACGATGTTGGGCACGAACGCGTGCGGGTAGCCGTAGGGTCGCAGGCGTGTCCCGGCCTGGTACCAGATCAGGTCGCCTTTCGCCACGAAGCCGACGCCCGCCGCCCGTTGCGCCAGGTCTGACCCGGTGAACAGGTAGTGCCCGTCCTGGTAGGCATCGCGCACGATCACCACGGCATAGCGCCCGTCGCGGAGCACGCGATGGAGCTCCCTGAAGGCATCGCCCATGCGATCGAGGAAGGCCGAATAGTCGGCCGCATTGGCCAGGTCGTCCGCCGAGTTGGTGATCATCGCGTAGTCGGTCCGCCGGTTGGCGTGGGCCGCCGAGAGCGTCCCGCCGGCCATCGTCATCGGGAGCTGGAGGTTGTACGGGGGATCCGTGGCGACCAGGTCCACCGATCCGGCGTCGAGCGTCGGCAGGATGGCCAGGGCGTCGCCGACTCGCAGCGCCAGGCCGCTCCGGTCGAACCCGCGAGGACCACCCGGGTCGGACGCACCCAAGTCGGCCAGCTCCGGACCGAGGCCGTCCCGCTCGGCGGCGAGGTCACCGACGACGCGCTCGTAGACCGCCGCCCAGCGTGGGTCCAGCTCGATGCCGAGGGCGCGCCGGGGGCCGCGGGCAATCGCTGCCCCGAGCAGGGTCCCGCCGACCCCGGCAAAGGGGTCGAGGACGAGGTCGCCCGTTCGGCTGAAGAACTCGATCAGCCGGGCCATCAGCCGTGGGGGCTTGTTCGCGCCGTGTGCCTTGCGGGCGGTGTGGCCCAGCTCCGACGGGTAGGCGGTCGTCAGCAGTGACTTGGTGAAGTAGAGCCATTCCTCGCCGGGCAGCTCGTTGAGCGTGTTGGCGGGATGGGGCAATCGCCGGCCGTCGGTCACGCACCCAGCCTAGCCCAGTTCGAAGGGCGCGAGTCGCGGGCGGTCCGGGGGCGAGATCGGCCTGTTGCCTGCCTCTAGAATGCGGCCATGCCCGCCAGGTATACGAGCGCGCGGTTCGTGGGACGCGAGGTCGCCTTTGCGCGACTCGCCTCGGTCCTCGACGATGTCGCCGGCGGTCGGGCGCGATCGCTGATCTTCGGTGGAACGTCCGGCGTCGGTGTCACCCGCTTCCTCGACGAGGCGACCGTCCGGGTCACCGATCTCGATGCTCCCTGGACGATCCTGCGCGGCGGAGCCTGGCCGTCGGGTGCCGATGCGCCGTACGGCCCGGTCGTCCGGGCGATCGGGCCCGCCCTGCGAGCCCTGCCCGATCCGGAGCTCGACGTGGTCCTGGGTCCGGCCGCCGGCGACCTCCTGCGGCTCCTCCCGGACCTCGCCGCCAGGCTCGGGGAGAAGCCATTCGGGATCGAGACGTCGACGGCGCCCGAGCGCCGCCAGGCGCGCACGCTCGAAGGGGTGCTCGGGGTCCTCGGTCGCCTCGGTGGGCGCCATCCCGTCGCCCTGATCCTGGAGGATCTGCACCGCTCGGACGCGGCAACCCGGGCCCTGGTCTCGTTCCTCATTCGGATCGCCCGGGACCAGCGGCTGGCGATCCTGCTGACGGACCAGCCCGACGTGGTCCCGAGGGACCACCCGTGGACCGAGGACCTGGCCGCGATCTCGTCGGCGCCGCTGCCGGTCGACCGTCACGCCCTGATGCCGCTGGACCGTGACGACCTCGCCGCGCTGATCGAGGGCATCGAGGGCGAACGAGCCTCGGCCAGCCTCCTCCTCCTCGTGGTCGAACGTTCCGGGGGCATCCCGCTGGTCGTCGAGGAGCTCCTGGCCGCCCGTCGCGAGCTTCCCACGGCGTCGCTGACGGACTCGTTCGATGACCTGGTGATGGCGCGGATCGCCGCCCGCTCACCGGAGTGTCGTCGCGTCCTGCGGTTGATGGCCCCGGCCGGGCGGCCGCTCACGGCCCGCCAGCTCGCCGACGTGGCGGCCGCGTTCGAATCGGCGGCGGATCGATCGGCCCCTCGCTCGTCGAGCGCTCCGCGGCACGGCGACGGGGTCCTGGACGCGGACCTTCGGGCCGGCCTGACCGAGGCCTTCGAGCACGGCTTCGTCATCGAACGAGATGGGGAGCTCCTCTTCCGTCACGAGTCGATCGGTCGAGCGGTCGATCGCGACCTGCTGCCGATGCTCCGGACGCGACACCAGGTGGCCCTGGCCACGGGCCTCGCCGGACCGCACGTGGAGGCCGCGCGCTACTGGCTGGATGCGCATGAACCGCAACGAGCGCGGGACGCCGCCATCGAGGCCGCGGCGGAGGCGTCCAACCGGCACGCCCCGGCCGACGAGCTGGCGGCCCTCGAGATGGCGTTGGCCGTGCACAAGCCGTCGACGTCCCCGACCGGCGCGCGCCGGAAAGGGGACTTGCCGAGCGCCGACATCGCCGCGCTCCAGGTTCGAGCCGCCGAGGCGGCGTTCGCGATCGGTCGCACGTCACGCGCGACCGCCTACCTCGAGGCGGCAGCCGGCGGCCTGGACCCGCGCCGCGACCGCGTTCGCCTGGGGATGCTCTACGAGCGGCTCTCGCACGTCCGGCGCGCCGCCGGCGATCCGGCCGGGGCGACCGAGGCGGCCCGCCGGGCCGTCGAGCTGGTGCCCCGCGACCCGAGTCCGGAGCGGGCCAAGGTACTGGCGGCGCTGGCGCGCCTCAAGATGCTCGACGGGGTCTTCTCCGAGGGCCAGCGTCTCGCCAAGGAAGCGATCCGCGTCGCCCGCGCCTGCGAGCCCGTTGCCCGGGCGATCGAGATCCAGGCCACGACCACGCTCGGGGTGGCGATGGCCTGGGGCAGCGATCCGGAAGGCGCGATCGACCTCCTCCGCCAGGCCGAAAGCGGTGCGCGAGCCATCAACGACCACGACGCGCTGTTTCGGACGATGGCCAACCTGACCACCGTGCTCGACCTGGTCGGCCGGCGGGCCGATGCCGTGGAGGTCGCCTATCGCGGAATCGAGGAGGCGCGAGCGGCCGGCCTCGAGGCGGTGTACGGGAACTTCCTGGCCGGCAACGTCGCAGAGACGCTGCTCCTTCTCGGACGATGGCCGGAGGCCCGATCACTCTGCCTGCAGGCCCTGCGCTGGGCGCCCGTCGGCGTCGGGTTCCTCGATGCCTGGATCTTCCTGGCCGCCGTGGAGATCGAGACCGAGGCCGGCGAAGCGGCAGCCCGGCTCCTCGGGCAGACGGTCCTCGAATTCGACGCCTTGCGTGAACCGCAACTTGCCGGCTCGTACTACCTGGTCTCGGCGTCCTACTCGCTCTGGCGAGGCGACGTCAGCGACGCCAGCCGCTCCGTCGGGCGCGGCTGGGAGGTGGTCAGGTCGACCGAGGAATGGGTCCTCGCCGCCCGCATGGCGGCGATGGCGGCGCAGGTCGACGCGGCCGCGGGCGCCGAGGCCCGCGAGCACCGCCAGCTGGCCCCCCTCGCCGCGGCGCGGGGGCGGACGACCGACGTGATCGCCACGGCCGCGGCCCTGGTCAGGGCGGGAGCCGCGCCACCGTCGGCCGGGTCGCGACGCATTGCCGAGGCGTACCTGGCGACCGCGCGCGCCTACCAGCGACGGCTGGAGGGCGACGACCGTCCGGCGGTCTGGGCGCACGTGGCCGATGCCTGGACCGAACTCTCGGCACCCTACGACGCGGCGCTGGCGCGCTGGCGCCAGGCGGAGGCCGCGCTTTCCGCCGGTGCCGGCCGCCCCGGGCGGGCGGATGCGAAGGCGCCGATCGAGGAGGCGACCCGCGTCGCCCTGAGCCTGCACGCTCGGCCGCTCCTGCGCGAGATCCGCGAGCTGGCCGGACGGGCCCGGATCACCCTGCCGGAGGCCGTCGACGCCTTCCTCAATGACACGTCCGGAGCGTCACTGGCAGCGGTGCCGGTCGGTCCGGCCACCGTTCGAACCGGCTCGGGCACGGTCGGTCGATCCGCGCTGGTCCGGGCGATCGCCGGCGATCCATCAGCGGCGCCAGCGCGTCCGGATACCTTCGGGCTCAGCTCCCGGGAACGGGAGGTCCTGGGCCTCGTTGCCCAGGGCCGCACCAATCGGGAGATCGGGGAGCGCCTGTTCATCAGCCAGAAGACCGTCGGCGTTCACGTCGGGAACATCCTGGCCAAGCTCGCGGTGTCAGGCAGGGTGGAGGCCGCCACCGTCGCGATCAGGCTGGGGCTCACCGCGCCCGGCTAGCCTCGGCGGCAGGCTCCGGACACCGTGAGACCCGGAGGGAGGGACTCCGGGTCTCGATCGGGTCGCGGTTCGTTCGTCCGGATGGGCTCCGGACGACGTAGGCGTTGGTTAGGGCTGGCTTACCACTTATGTCCGGCTGCAAGGGTCAGGGCGATCGCGACGAGAGGTCCGATCGTGAGGGCGAGCCGCCGGGTCCGGGTGACGAGAGATGCCATCTGGGTGGGCTCCGATCTGCGGGAATACGTCCAGGTCCACCACGCCTGAAATGAGGTGGAGCCAGAGACTAGGTCCCGTGTCACCCGTGAACAACCGACCCGAAGGTACCGGATGCCATCCCCCACAGGTACCATGAGGCCCCCGGGACCACCCCGGACCCCACCACTCGCCGGGACAGCAACCGACCGCACGCGGTAGATTCGGGCGGCTGTCCCACCCGCGACCCCCCGCGACCCATCGAAAGGTCTCGTCCCAGATGATTCGCGCCCCTCGGCTGAGGCTCCTCGTACTGGCCGTCCTGGTCGCTGCGACCGCCGGCGCCTGTGTGACCGGCACGCCCGGCTGGACCTACGCGCCTGCCCCGTCGCTCACGCCGGCACCGAGCACCGCGGCCACCGCCTCGTCGAGTGCCGGCGCTGGCGCTGCCGACGGGGGCGTCTCGATCAGCGCGAGCGGGATCGCGTTCGAGCAGGCCAGCGTGACGGCACCGGCCGGCAAGGCATTCCAGATCACGTTCGACAACAAGGACGCCGGAACGCCCCACAACATCGCGATCCACAAGGGCGACGCGAACGGCGCGGAGGTCTTCAAGGGCGAGATCGTCACCGGCCCGACCACGAAGACCTACGACGTGCCGGCGCTGGACGCGGGGACCTACGCGTTCGTCTGCTCGGTCCATCCCTCGATGACCGGCACCCTGACGGTCCAGTGAGGTGCACCCGGCGATGACCCCGAGCGGCGAGCAGCTGTGCTACTCGGACGCCTACCTCCGCTCGGTCGAGGCTCGGGTCGCCTCGGTCGAGCCGGGGGAACCGGCCTGGCTGATCCTCGACCGGACGGTCTTCTACCCCGGGGGCGGGGGCCAGCCGTCTGATCGCGGCCTCGTGTTGCGGGCGACGGACGGCCGGTCGTGGACGGTCCGGTCCGCGCGCAAGGCCGGCGGCGAGATCGCGCACGAGCTGGAGCCCGCCGACGGCGATCCGCCGGCGGTCGGAGACGTCCTGCAGGTGGACCTCGACTGGGCCCGGCGCCTCGCCCTGATGCGGACCCACACCGCCCTGCATGCCCTGTGCGGGGTCGTCTGGCGCGATCACCGGGCGCTCGTGACCGGCGGCAACATGGAGCCCGGGAGCGGCCGGATGGATTTCGAGTTCGAGCGGATGTCCGGCGACCTGGTCGACTCCATCGAGGTCGCGGTCAATGCCGAGCTGGCCGCCGCGCGCGACGTCCGGGTCGCCGTGCTGCCGCGCGACGAGGCCTTCGCCATTCCCGACCTGATCCGCACGAAGGTCAACCTCCTGCCGGTGGGGATCGAGCAGATCCGAACGGTCGAGATCGTCGGGCTGGACCTGCAGGCAGACGGTGGGACGCACGTCGCCAACACCCGGGAGGTCGGCGGGATCCGCGTCCTCGGCTACGAATCCAAGGGACGGATCAACAAGCGGATCCGAATCGAGCTGGTGGATCCGGGTTGACCGACCCCGTCGGACCGCCGACGCCCGCGCTGGCAGCCCTCGCGGCGGCCGGAGTTCCGCACCGTGTCGTCCGGACGGAGCGCGCCAGCAGCGCCGAGCAGAGCGCCGAGTTCCAGGGGATCGAGCTTGGCCAGCTGTTGCGAACCATCGTGGTCCGGCGCGCGGAGGACGACTACCTCTTCGTGCTCGTCCCAGGCGGCCGGCGCTTCGACTGGGCGAAGGTCCGGGCGCACCTCGGGGTCAAACGCATGTCGCTGCCGGACCAGGACGAAGCGCAGGCCGTGACCGGCTACGCGCGCGGCGCCATCACCCCGTTCGGGTCGAGCCGGGCCTGGCCGGTGATCCTCGACGCCTCGGCCCTGGATCGGCCGATCGTCGCGATCGGCGGCGGTGCACACGGGGTGAACGTGCACCTGCGGCCCGCGGATCTCATCGCCGCGACCGCGGCTGAGGTGGTCGACGTCACCGTCGGCGAAACAGTCGAGCCGAAACCCTCCGCCACCTCCTAGACTGGCGGCTTCTCTGAGCGGAGCCCCGGAGGCGTCCCGTGGTGGTCCAGTTCGACCTCGCGCTGCAGGCGGACCTCGCGGTCCGGCTGCTGGTCGCGGCGTTCCTCGGCTCGGCGATCGGCTTCGAGCGAGAGATCCACGAGCACCCGGCCGGGATGCGGACGCACCTCCTCGTCGCGCTCGGAGCGGCGATCTTCACCGAGCTCTCGATCTACGGCTTCGCTGGAATCGGTGCCGGAGCCGACGCGCCGTCGATCGACCCATCGCGGGTGGCGGCCCAAGTGGTCTCGGGCATCGGCTTCCTCGGTGCGGGCGCGATCCTCAAGTACGGAACCTCGATCCGGGGCCTGACCACGGCCGCGAGCCTGTGGACGGTGGCCGCGGTCGGGATGGCCGCGGGCGCCGGCGAGTGGCTGATCGCCGCCGTCGGGACGGCCATCGTGATCTTCTCGCTGTGGCCGCTCAACGCATTCGTCAAGCGGTTGCACCGGCAGGGCACGCGGGCGCTCAAGATCCGGCTCCAGGTGGGTCGCCTGGAGGCGATCGGCGACGTGTCGCGCCTGCTGGCCGATCGCCATGTCGACATGGCCGGCATCAACAGCCAGCGGATCGGCAAGGGTCGCTACGAGGTCGAGCTGGAGCTCCGGATGCCGGCCACGGCACGGCCCCAGGACATCATCGGGGCGATCACGGCGATCCCCGACGTCGAGCTCATCGAGTCGTCCGGCCAGGGCGAGTAGCCGGCGGCGCGAGGTGGCCGGTTAGAGTGCCTTGACCGCCGCGGTCAGTGCCGCGAGGCCGTCCTTCGCGTCGGCGAAGAGCATCCCGGTCTTGGGGTTCGCGTAGAGCTCGTTGTCGATGCCGGCGTAGCCGCGGCCCATCGAGCGCTTGATGACCACGATGGACTTCGCCTTGTCGACGTCGAGGATGGGCATCCCGGAAACCGGCGATCCCGGCCGGCGCGCCGCCGGATTGGTGACGTCATTCGCACCGACGACGAGGGCGACGTCGCACCGCTCGAACTCCGGGTTGATGTCGTCCATCTCCTTGAGCTGCGGGTACGGCACGTTGGCCTCGGCCAGCAGGACGTTCATGTGGCCCGGCATCCGGCCGGCGACCGGGTGGATCGCGTACTTGACGTCGACACCGCGGGCCTCGAGCAACTCGGCCAGCTCGCGTACCGCGTGCTGGGCCTGGGCGACGGCCAGGCCGTAGCCCGGGACCACGATGACGCGCTGGGCGTAGGCCAGCTGGATCGCGACATCGTCCGCACCGATCGCCCGAGCGGAACCGCCGACCCCAGGCACGGTCATGGTGCCTTCGCCGCCACCGAATCCGCCGATCATGATGTTGATGACCGAGCGGTTCATGGCGTCCGCCATCAACTTCGTCAGGATCGCGCCGGAGGCGCCGACCAGAGCTCCGGCGATGATCAACACGTCGTTCCCAAGCACGAAGCCGGCCATCGCCACGGCCGTCCCGGTGAACGAGTTGAGCAGTGAGATCACGACCGGCATGTCGGCCCCGCCGATCGGCAGGACCATGGTCACGCCGAAGATCAGCGCGGCAGCCAGGATGACCAGCATGACCGGGACGCTCAGGTTGCCGGCCCACAGGAAGGCGGCGCCCAGGACTGTGATCACGGCCAGTGCGATGGTCACGAGCCGCCCACCCGGGATCATGATCGGTTTCCCCACGATCAGTCCCTGGAGCTTGCCGGATGCGATCAGCGAACCGGAGAACGTGATGCTGCCGATGACGATATCGAGGACGGTCGCCACGTTGATCTGGGGGTCCGGGGCGGCCCTCAGCCCGAGGTAGTCATCGATCGCGATGAGGGCGGCCGCGCCCCCGCCGACAGCGTTGAACAGCGACACCAACTGCGGCATCGCCGTCATCTTGACGGTGCGCGCGGTGTAGAGCCCGGCCCCTCCGCCGACGAGGACGCCGACCACGATGATCACCCAGCCGGTGCCGTTGACGCCGCCGTCGACCGTGGGCCGGTCGAGGAGCAGGATCGCGGTGGCCGCGATG
>JBGPIH010000032.1:0-24262 GCA_041484785.1 Candidatus Limnocylindria bacterium | reverse complement strand
ATGATGTCCGGCTCGGGCGCCGGCATGATGTCCGGCTCGGGCGCCGGCATGATGTCCGGCTCGGGCGCCGGCATGATGTCCGGCTCGGGCGCCGGCATGATGTCCGGCTCGGGCGCCGGCATGATGTCCGGCACCGGCGGCATGATGGGAAGCCAGAGCGGGTCGGGCGCGATGCCTGACTGGATGCAGCAGCATCACGCGGCTGCGACTCCGGCGCCGGTCCGATGAGCGACGAGGAGCTCCAGCCCCGATCTGAGCGACGAGCGGCCCTGATCGAGGAACGCCGCGCTGAGCGGAAGCGAACCCAGTCCGTCAGCTACCAAACTGCGGAAGCGCGAAACATGAAGATCCGCAAGGCCACTTTCGGCCTGATTGTGGTCGCCGTGCTCGGCGTCGGCCTGTATCTCGCCGGTGGCGTCTTCCTCGGCCAGCGCGGCGCAGCGTCGACCGCCGATGCGATCCCGGTACGCCTGTCGATGGCCGGGTTCGACCCCAAGGTCATCACGGTCAAGGCCGGCGCCGAGGTCAACCTCGACTTCTGGAATCAGGACAACGCCATGCACCTCGACGGCGGCGGGGTCCACACCTTCATCATGCCCGAGTACCAGAACATCTACGTCAAGATCCCGGCCGAGGCTCGCCAGGCCTTCGCGTTCACCGCCCCGGCCGCACCCGGCGATTACGACTTCTACTGCGACACCTGCTGCGGCGGCAAGGAGTCGCCGACGATGCATGGGACCCTCCGCGTCGAGCCAGCATCGGCATGACCTCCGCGGTACCCGAACCTTCGCGCACCCCTACCGCCCTGAGCATGAGCACCGGGACCCCCCGCCCGGCGCTCGTGCTCGGCGGCACCCTGAGCCTGGTGGCCATCGCCTCGATCGCGGTGGTGCTCCTGATTCCGTTCGAGACCGCGACGTTCGGAGGACTCACGGCGCCACTCGTCGTTGCCTCGGGCTTCGCCGACGGCTTCAATCCATGCGCCTTCGCGCTTCTTGTCCTGTTTGCGACGTACACGCTGACGCTGGTCAACGCGGTCACCGCCGACGGGACGCCGACGAACGCGGCTCGCCGAACGCTCCTGGGTGCGGGATCGCTCTATGTCGGGGCCGTCTGGATCACCTACTTCCTGATCGGCCTCGGGCTGTTCGGGTTCCTCGGCTGGCTCGGACAGGACCACCTGGTGGCCCGCGGAGCATCCGTCATCGCGCTCCTGATGGCGCTGTGGATGCTCAAGGACGTCTTCCTGCCGGGCTACGGGCCCTCGATGATGGCGCCGGCCGGCACCCACGGCTGGATGAACCGGGCGATGCAGCGCGGTGGCCTGACCGGCATGCTGATCGCGGGGGTCCTTGTCGGGATCTGCACCGTCCCATGCTCAGGGGCGATCTACCTCGACATCATCAGCGTGCTCCATGCCTCGGGCGGCGGCCCGGTCGGGCTCGCGCTCCTCGCCCTCTACAACATCGCGTTCATCGTCCCGCTGCTCGTGTTCCTGCTCTTCGTGTCCGACAAGCGTGTGCTGGGCAAGCTGGGCCGTTGGAACCGGCAGAACGGCAACGCGGTCAAGATCGTTCTCGCGGTCGCCGTGATCGCGATGAGCTTCGGTCTGCTGCTCTCGATGTAGCCCCGATGTTCCGCATCGCCAACAACGAACCTCCTCTCGGGGGCACCGCGCCGGTCATCCCCGGCGGGGGCGGTCGGGGTTGGCGTGTATACCCCCTGGGAGTATCCCGACGAACGGAGTCCTGATGTCCAGCACGCCCGAGCCGATCACGATCGTCTCGTTCCCCATCGAGGGGATGACCTGCGCCTCGTGCGTGAACCGCATCACGCGCCACCTCCGGAAGACCGACGGTGTCGAAGGCGCGAACGTCAACCTGGCGACCGAGTCGGCCACGGTGCGCTTCGATCCGGCCGTGACGGACGTCTCGAGGCTCGCGCAGGCGGTCGAAGCCGCCGGCTACATCGCGCGGATCGATCAGATCGAGGCGGACGACGTGAAGTCGGAGGAGCCGAGCTTCGCAGACCGTCATCTCGCGGACATCCGCCGTCGGCTCGTCGTGGCTACCGTGCTGACGCTCCCGATCCTCGTCGGCCTGGCGCGGATGACGGTCGCCCCCGGCCTTCCCGCCCTCTTCACGAACCCGTGGTTCCAGCTGGCGTTGGCCACGCCGGTCCAGTTCTACGCTGGCTGGCCGTTCTACCGCGGCGCATTCAATGCGCTGCGCCATGGGGCTGCCGACATGAACACCCTGGTCGCGGTCGGGACGAGCGCGGCCTATGGCTACAGCATCGCGGCGATCGCCGTTCCCGGGTTCTTCCAGGCAGCGGGTATCGGTACCAACGGGGAGCTGCCGCTGTACTTCGACACCGCCTCGGCGATCATCACGCTCATCCTGCTGGGCCGCTTCCTCGAGGCGCGTGCGCGGAGCCACACCTCGGACGCGATCCGCAAGCTGATCGGCCTGGCCCCGCGTACGGCGCGGGTCATCCGAGACGGATCAGAAACGGACATCCCGATCGAGGACGTGGTTCGCGGCGACCTGGTCCTGGTCCGGGCAAGCGAGAAGATCCCGGTCGACGGGCTCGTTCGCGACGGCGTCTCGTCGGTCGACGAAAGCATGATCACCGGCGAGAGCATGCCCGTTGGAAAGCGTCCCGGCGACGAGGTCATCGGCGGCACGCTGAACGGCTCGGGATTCTTTACCTACGAAGCGACCCGGGTGGGTGCGGACACCGTCCTGGCCCAGATCGTCCGACTGGTCCAGGAGGCACAGGGCTCCCGGGCCCCGATTCAGCGCCTGGCCGATGCCGTGACCGGCGTGTTCGTGCCGGTCGTCCTTGGCGTCGCGGCGATCACCTTCGTCGTCTGGTTCCTGGTCGGGCCTGCGCCGGCGTTCAATCTGGCGCTGGTCAACACGATTGCCGTCCTGATCATCGCCTGCCCGTGTGCCCTCGGACTCGCCACCCCGACGTCGATCATGGTCGGGACGGGCAAGGGGGCCGAGAACGGCATCCTGTTCCGGAATGCCGAGGCGCTCGAGCGCCTGCACAAGGTTCGCGTCGTCGTCCTCGACAAGACCGGAACGCTCACCGAGGGCAAGCCCCGGGTCACGGACGTTGTCCGGACGGCCGATGCGCCGCCGGAGGATGAACTTCTCGCCCTGGTGGCGGCCGCCGAACGCGGATCGGAGCATCCGCTCGGTGAGGCAATCGTTCGCCACGCTCGGGATGATCGTCGGCTCGAGCTGCCCGAGGTGACCGGCTTCGAGGCAGTCGCCGGGCAGGGCGTCCGCGCGGTTATCGGTGGTCAGCACGTCGCGGTTGGCCGGCCGGCGTTCCTCGGCGTCGACATTACCTTGCTGTGCGGGGCGGCCGAACGCCTTGCCGCCGACGGCAAGACGCCGGTCTACGTTTCCATCGACGGGATGCCCGTCGCGGTAATCGGCATCGCGGATACGCTCAAGGCTGGATCCGCGGCAGCGGTCTCAGAGCTCCACCGGCTGGGTCTCTCCGTGGTCATGCTGACGGGCGACAACCTGACCACCGCGCGAGCGATCGCAGCCGAGGCGGGTGTCGATCAGGTCCTGGCCGATGTCCGCCCCGACGCGAAGGCCGCCCAGGTCCGCGAGCTCCAGGCTGGCGGCGTTGCGGTCGCCATGGTTGGCGACGGCGTGAATGACGCGCCCGCACTCGCGTCAGCCGATGTCGGCGTGGCCATCGGGACTGGCACGGACATTGCGATCGAGTCTGCGGCGGTCACCCTGATGAGCGGCGACCTGCGAGGGCTTGTCACCGCGATTGCCCTGTCCCGCTCGACCATGCGGAACATCAAGGAAAACCTGTTCTGGGCATTTGCCTACAACGTCGTCCTGATCCCGGTCGCGATGGGCGCTCTCTACCCGTTCACCGGTCTGTTGCTCGATCCGATCCTGGCGGCCGCAGCCATGGCGTTGAGCTCCGTGACCGTGGTCTCCAACGCGCTGCGGCTCCGCCGGTTCCAGGCGCCCACCCTGGCAGCACCGTCCCAGCGGCCGGCGGCTCTCGCGACGCGCCCGGCCTGAGTCACGTCCCGCTCGAAGAGGAAAATTCATGCGCCTGTCCCGACTCGCCTTCGTCTCCGCGGCCATTCTCCTGGTGGCCGCGTGCTCCAACGGTGCGGCGCCGGCCGCCTCTCGGGCATCCGCATCGCCCACGGGTGACGCGACCGTCGAGGTGAAGCTCTCCGACGCGCTGCGCATCGAGCCGGCAACGATGACCTTCCGGGCCGGCCAGGCCATCCATTTCGTGATCACCAACACGGGCACCACGAACCATGAGTTCTACCTGGGTGACGAGGCCGCACAGATGGCCCACGACGGTGAGATGGGCGGGATGGCTGGAATGACCCATGACGAGGCGCAGGGCATCGGTGTCATGCCAGGCGAAACGAAGACGCTCGACTACACCTTCGCCAAGGCCGGCATGTACCAGGCCGCCTGCCATGTGAACGGCCACTACGGGGCTGGCATGATGGCGGCGATCACCGTCACGTCGTAGCGTCTCGGCCGCGACGCGACGAGCCATTCGGTTCGTCCGTTTCGTCCGAGGTTCGCCGTCCAACCAGGCAGGAGGCCCATGCCGCGATGAGCGACGCGACTCGCATCCTCGTCGTCGACGACGACCCAAAGATCCGGACGGTGGTGCGTCGCGGCCTGGCCTACGAGGGCTATCGCGTGGTCGAGGCCGCCTCGGGCGAAGAGGGCCTGGAGAAGGCCCGTGAACATCTGCCTGACTTGGTGATCCTGGACATCATGCTGCCCGGCATCGACGGTCTCGAGGTCACCCGGCGCCTGCGCTCGGCCGGCGACGAGATCGCCATCCTCATGCTCACCGCGCGAGACGAGGTCAAGGACCGCGTCGAAGGGCTCGAGACCGGCGCCGACGACTACCTGGTCAAGCCGTTCAGCTTCGAGGAGCTCCTGGCCCGGGTGCACGCCTTGCTTCGTCGCAAGGCCGCTCCGTCCGGCGAAATGCTCAGGTTTGTCGATCTCGAGCTCGACGTTGATGCCAGGGAGGCCCGCCGCGCGGAGCGGACCATCGACCTGACGACCACCGAGTTCAGCCTGCTCCTGCTGTTCATGCGACATCCACGCAAGGTGCTCACTCGCGACCTGATCATGGAGCACGTCTGGGCATACGACTTCGAGGGGGAATCGAATGTCCTCGAGGTCTACGTTCGCTACCTGCGCAACAAGCTCGAGGCCGACGGCGAGGCACGGCTGATCCACACGATCCGCGGCGCCGGGTACGTCCTGAAGGAGTGACGTCTCCTCCACGACGGCGATCGATCCGAACCCGGCTGGCACTGATCTACACCGGGCTCCTTGCCGCCGCGCTCGTCGTGTTTGGCTCCGGGATGTACCTCGTCCTCCGCCAGGAGCTTGAGGCATCCTTCAACGCGGGTCTTCTCGCAAACGCCGAGCACGCGGCCGGCGCGTTTGCCCAGGATGTCGATGGCAGCGGGCGCCTGGTCCCAACCGAGCGCCTCATCAGGCAGTTCGCCTCGACCGGTGGTCGCGTCGTCGTGCTCGATGCCAGCGGTGTCGAGCTCGCTGACTCTGCGCCAGCCGGTAGCGCGGCGCTGTCAATCAGCAGCCAGGATCTGGCGGCCGCGGATCGCCCCGCGCGCGCGATCCGCGAGTTCCCCACCGACGGTGACATGCTTCGCCTGACCGTCGAGCCGGTCAACCTCCCCGGCGGCCCCCGCGTCGGCTACGTCGCCTGGGCCGACTCGACGCACTCCCTTCGCGATCTCCTCACCACGGTGAGCGTCGCCCTGGTCGTTGGCGCGGCCGCGGTCATCGTCCTGGCGCTCATCGGGGGTCTTGTCTTGGCGCGGCGGGCCCTTGCTCCGGTGTCGGACGTCACGGAAACGGCACGCGCGATCTCCTTGTCGGGGGACTTCGCTGCGCGCGTCGAACCTGGCCGGCCGGGCGACGAGGTCGGCGAGCTGGCGGTCGCGTTCAACGAGATGCTCGCCGCGCTCGAACAGAATCACCAGGCGCTCCAGCGGTTCCTCGGCGATGCGTCGCATCAGCTCCGCACACCGCTGACGACGATCCGCGCCAATCTCGATCTGGCTCAGCGATCGAATCTGCCGGACGGCGAGCGCGAGGAAATCCTCGCCGACGCACGGGACGAGGCCGAGCGGATGGGCCGACTGATCGGCGATCTGCTGTCTCTCGCGCGAGCCGAGTCAGGGGCTCGGCTCGACTTCGGTCCTGTCGAACTCGACGTCCTGCTGGTCGAGTCCGTTCGCCACCAGCGTCAGGCCGCCGAGCATGTCCGGATGAGCGTCGCAGCCGTGGAGCCCGCCGTAGTCGACGGGGACCGCGACCGGCTCCAGGAGCTAATCGGGATCCTGCTTGACAACGCCGGGCGCTACACGCCCAGCGGCGGGTCGGTCGTGGCGAGCCTTAGCGTGCACGACGGACGAGCCGTGATCACGGTCGAGGACACCGGCATCGGGATCGACTCGGGCGACAGCCAGCGGGTGTTCGAGCGGCTCTTTCGGGGCGCCCGAGCCCGCGAGCTTCGACCCGCGGGCACGGGGCTCGGCCTCGCCATTGCGCGCTGGATCGTCGACGCGCACGGGGGCACCATAGGGTTGGCCAATCGCGCCGAAGGCGGCACGATCGTGGACGTGACCCTGCCGCTGCGTCAGCCTTGACCGCCGCGCGAGCCGTGGGTCGGCGATGGTCGCCGGCCACGCATAGCCGTGGATCGGACGGCTCAAGCCGGGTGTTCATGCTCAGGTGGGGCCCAGAACTCCGGCTCGTCACTGAAGGTCTCGGCGCAAGCGAGCTCACAGAAGTGGTACGTCGTGCCCTCGTACTCGACGGCGATCGCCGTCTCGGGGTCGACGTCCATGTCGCATACCGGATCGATTGTGCGTGTCAGCGTCGCCACTGCGGGACTCCTTCTTCTAATCTCGGTGATTCCCCGACCACCGTTGAACGAAGCCGACTGTGGTCTCCGGTGCTGATAGCCACCTGAGGATCAGCTGGGTGGATGCTGAAAAGGCGCCAGATCGCGGGTGCCACGCGCGAACCTTCGCGACTCCACGAACCTGTCAGGCCCGTTTCAGCCTCAGCTCATTCCGCTCTCATCTCCAATCGCGACCGTCCGATCATGAACAAGCGCGCCATCTTCGCGTCGGTACTGGTCGTTCCGCTGGCCGTCGCCGGGTGTTCCGGGGCGGGAGGGACGCCGGTCTCCACGTCGGGCGCGCCCGCGACCCCCACGCCTGTCGGCGTGACCGAGACAAACGAAGGCGGCATGGTCACGGTGGAGGCCACCTGGAGCGGGCCCGCCTCGGGCGCCACGTTCGACGTCAAGCTCGACACACATTCGGTCGACCTCGACGCCCTGGATCTCTCGAACGCCGCGTTGCGCAACGACCGCGGTGAGAGCCTGGTTCCCACGGCCTGGGTGGCCGCCAAGGGCGGACACCATCGCGAGGGGAAACTCAGCTTCGATGGCGACAGCTTCAGCTTCTTCAACGATGCCAAGTGGATCGAGCTGACGCTGATCGGGATCGGTGACGTCCCGGAGCGAACGCTCCATTGGGACATCGCTTCGTGACGGCCCTTGCCCGGCCGGTTCGGCTGGTCGCGCCAGTCGCCCCTCGCTCGATCGTCGCTGGACTGATCGGCGCTGCCGCGCTCGTCGGCCTCTACCTGACGATCATCGCGTTCGCCCAGGGCGCCGAGCACGCGGCGGAGCAGCTCGCGACGGATGCCCCGTTCGTCGGGTTGATCGGGACCGGATTCGGTGTGCAGATCGCCCTGTTTGTAGAGCTGCGTCGCGTCGACCGCCATCACCGAGCTGCCGCTGCCGTTACCGCAGCGGGCACCGGCACGAGCGCTGCAGCGATGCTCGCGTGCTGCGCCCATCATGTCGTCGACCTGCTGCCGCTGGTGGGGTTGTCGGCCGCATCCGTCTTGCTCAATGCCTACAAGACGCCGCTGCTCGTGCTCGGTGTCGCCATGAACCTGCTGGGGATCATCGTGATCGGCCGCCAGCTCCGGAGCGCGCGGCGCGCGTGCGCGATCGTCGATCGCGCCACATCCGTCTGACGCTGGTCGCGGGGCCGACGCAAGTCTCAGACCGGCCTCATCTTCGCCTCAGCCGGGGACGACAGCCTGCGGGGCATGGACTTCAGGACTGCGCACCCGGCCGACCCGGCTGAGATCGAGGCCTGATCATGCTCCTCGCTCGCCGCAATCTCTTCCGCGACCGGACACGTTTCCTGCTCAGCGTCCTCGGGGTTGCCGTCTCGATCGGCCTGATCCTGCTCCTGGCGGGTTACCGGAGCGGCATCTACCGCCAGGCCTCGGCGTATCTCGACCATGCGCAGGGCTCGGTCCTTGTCGCAGAGCGCGGCGTTCGCGACTTCATGGGGACTAGTTCGGTCCTTCCGGCCGGGGCGGAACAAGCCGTGCGACAGGCGCCCGGCGTCGCGCGGGTCATCCCGGTCGTGTCCCAGTTCGTGATCTTCGAGATGCATGGGCGCAAGGACGGCTTCTTCCTCGTGGGCTACGACCCCGCAAAGGGCGGAGGACCCTGGGATCTCGCCACAGGACGCGAGCCGGAGGCCGATGATGAGATCGTCGTGGACGAGACCGCGGCCCGCCAGCATGGCCTGGCAATCGGCGACCAGATCCGGCTGCTCGACCGCGACGCGACCGTGGTTGGTCTCTCGGGCGGGACCACGTTCTGGGCCGGCTCGATGGCCTTCGCCAGGATCTCGACGCTCCAGTCACTGCTCCGCGCTCCGGACCTGCAGAGCTTCCTCCTCGTCACTCCGACGGGCGGAACAGACGCTGCGGCGATTGCCAATCGGCTGTCGATCCCGGGTACGGAGGTGCTCCTCAAGGGAGATGTCATCGCCAACGACCGCAAGCTCATGGCTCGTGTCTACGATGCCCCGATCGGCCTGATGGTAGCGATCGCCTTCGTGGTCGGCGTCCTCGTCGTCGGACTCGTGATCTATACGGCGACCATCGAGCGCAGACGTGAGTACGGCGCGCTCAAGGCGATCGGCGCCCGAAACCGGATCCTGTACCGCGTGGTGGCGCTCCAGGCGCTCATCGCGGCCGTGGCAGGATCGGCGCTCGGCGTCGGACTCGCCTACGGCGCCGGGACGGGACTCATGGCCTGGCGACCCCAGTTCCAGGTCGAGATCGAGCCGGTTGCCATCGCATTCGTGCTGGCCGCCAGCCTCCTGATGGCCCTCTTCGCAGCGCTCATTCCGGCACGTGCCGTCGCACGTCTCGAGCCGGCCGAGGTGTTCCGAGGATGAGCGCTGAAGGACTGCTGGCTCGGCGCAGCCTGACCCGGAACCGGGTTCGGTTCGCCGTATCCGTCGGCGGGGTGGCGCTTGCGCTCTCGCTGACCCTGGCCCTCGATGCGATCTACGCGGGCGTGGCGAACCAGCTGACGACGTACGTCGACCGGGCCGGAGCCGATGTGTGGGTCGCGCAGGCGGGAGTGCGCAACCTCCATATGGTCGCGTCCTGGCTCCCCGCGTCCGTTACTGAGAGGGTGAGAGCGGTCCCTGGCGTAGCCGAGGCCACGCCGATCCTCTATTCGACGGACACGATTTCGGCAGGCGATGAACGAGGCGTGGCCTACGTCATCGGCCTGCCAGCCGACGAGACGATGGGCGGTCCCTGGGACGTCGTCCAAGGGTCGGCCCGCGTTGGCCGCGGCGAGATCATCGTCGACCAGGGGTTTGCCCGGAAGGCCGGCGTGTCGATCGGCGACACGGTGACCGTCCTTGGCGGCCAGGCACGGATCGTCGGGCTGTCCCAGGGAACCGCAAGCCTCGTCAACTCGGTCGCCTTCGTTTCCTTCGACGACTTCCAGGCGGTGCGCGGCGGAGCCCCGGTCGTGAGCTTCGTCCTCGTCAAGGTCGCCACGACGACATCGCCAGAGGCCGTGGCCGCCGCGATCGGAGGCCTGGTCCCGGACGTGACGGTCCAGACGGGCACCGACTTCTCCGCGCAGGAGCGTCGCCTCGTGATGGACATGAGCGCCGACGTCATCTCGATCATGAACGCCGTCGGATTCGTCGTGGGACTGGCGGTCGTCGCCCTGACTGTCTACGTCGCGACGCTCGCCCGACGTCGCGAGTACGGCGTGCTCAAGGCGCTCGGCGCCCGCAATGGTCTGCTCTATCGGGTCGTGCTCGCGCAGTCGTTCCTCAGCGTCGCCGCCGGGTTCCTCGTCGGACTCGCCTTCACCAGCCTGCTCGCGTTCGTCGTGCCACGAGTCGGCCTGAACCTTGAGCTGTCGATCAGCGCCGCGTCGCTCATCAAGGTCGGGCTGTTCGCGGCGATCATCGCTGGACTCGCCTCGATTCTGCCCGTTCGACAGGTCTCGAGCGTGGACCCGGCTGTCGTCTTCCGGAGAGGAGCCGCCGTATGACCACCCTGACCCTCGACGTCCGAGAGGTGAGCAAGCGGTTCGGTGAAGGCGAGACCGCGGTCGAGGCCGTCAGCGGAGTGAGCCTCGCGGTCGAGCCGGGCGAGGTCGTCCTGATCATGGGCCCGTCGGGGTCGGGCAAGACCACTCTGCTCTCCATGATGGGCGCGCTCCTGCGGCCGACCGGAGGGACCATCCACCTCGACGGCACGGAGATCGGCGCTCTGTCAGAGAGCCGTCTCCCCGACATCCGGTTGCGCCAGTTCGGGTTCATCTTCCAGGACTTCAACCTGCTTTCAGCGCTCTCCGTCCTCGAGAACGTCGCGATCGTGGCCGAGCTGGCGGGAGTCGGTAGCCGCTCGGCTCGCGACAAGGCGGGGGCGCTGCTCACCGAACTCGGTCTCGGCGAGCGGCTCGACTTCCTGCCCGAGAAGCTCTCGGGCGGCGAGAAGCAGCGGGTGGCGATCGCTCGGGCGCTGATCAACAACCCGGCGCTCATCCTGGCCGACGAGCCGACCGCAAACCTCGACTCGAAGATCGGCCACGAGATCATGCGGCTGCTGCGAGGCATCGCCAAGGAGCAGGGCCGCAGCGTGGTCATCGTGAGCCACGATCAGCGGATCCGCGACATAGCAGACCGTGTCCTGTGGCTCGAGGATGGCGCCTTCCGGGACGTCGTCACGATGGCGACGGATCCGGTCTGCGAGATGGCGGTCGAACGCGAACGCGCCGTGAGCGCCGAGCGCGACGCGGAGACCTACTTCTTCTGCTCCCGCGGCTGCCGTGACGAGTTCCTGACCAGCCTCAGCGACGGCGTGATGAGCCAGACAGCGAGTTGATCGGTGGGTGAGGACGACTTCGGCGGCGGGCTGTGGATTCTGGTGGCGATCAACTCGGTGATCTTCATCGCATTCGCGGCCAGCTTCTTCCACCCGCGGACCCGACGGGATTGGCGGGTCATGGGCGCCTACTCGGCGTTCATCGTCGCCTTGTTCACCGAGATGTATGGCTTCCCGCTCACGATCTACGTGCTATCCGGCTGGTTCGGGTCGACCTTTCCGGCCCTCGCTCCAACGCATGCAGGCGGCCACCTCTTCAACGATCTCATCGGCTGGCAGGGCGACCCGCATCTGAGCCCGTTCCACCTCGCGAGCTACGCGGTGATGGGCGCCGGGTTCGGCGTCCTGGCCAAGGCCTGGCCGGTCCTGTGGAAGGCCCAGCGTGAGCACCGCCTCGCGACAACCGGGCCATACGGCACGATCCGCCATCCGCAGTACGTCGGCTTCCTGCTGATCATGGCTGGTTTCCTGCTCCAGTGGCCTACGCTCTTGACGCTCCTGATGTTCCCAATCCTGACCATCGCCTACACGCGGCTCGCGATTTCAGAGGAGCGCGAACTCCACGCCGAGTTTCGCTTCGAACACGAGCGCTATACGGCGACGACGCCCCGCTTCCTGCCCCACTTCTGGCCGCGGCGAGCCCCGCACCCCCGGTGACGGCGGCCGGCGACGGCGTAGTGCGGCTCGGATCGCCGGGCAGTGTCGAAGGTGGTAGGCGGCCTGGCATTGCCGGCCCAGGCCGACGAACCTCGCGTCTGACTGCCGGCTATCGTTCCGGCAAAGCTGTCGTCAGTTTCCAGCCCTCGGGTTCGGATCCCGATCACGATCGCCTGGAGGCCGGACTCGAGTCCTCCGCCCTTACCGACCAAGAGTGGCGCGACGGCCGCTACGTTCGGGTACAGATCGAGCGGCAGACGGCGGGGTGAGCGACAGCCGTGGTCATCTCACTGTCGTCGGCATGGGCGTGGTCCGAGCTCTTCCATTGGCCGCACAGCCTCAACCTGTCGCTCCGCAAGGCGCCCGCCTTTTACGCCCTCTACCCTCCTGTGCGGCTGATTCAACGGGCTGCCCGTCCCCTGGCCGGGGACGTCGATGCCTTCGGGGCTCGGCGAAGGGGGTCTCGAGGCCTACCGGAGCGAGCCTGGGTCGAGTCGGCGCTGCGCGCAAGCATCGGCTCGGGAGGTACCGGGCCCTCAGTAGAGACGTAGGGGATCGACCAGCCGGCCGCTCATCACGACGCGGAAGTCCAGGTGGGGACCCGTAGCCCGACCGGTCATTCCGACGAGGGCGATCGTGTCGCCCTGGGCGATGTGATCACCGCGCTCAACAACGACCTTACTGTTGTGGTTGTAGGTCGAGCGCATCCCGTCCGGGTGTTCGATCTCGACGACGTAGCCGCCGCCATTATCCTTCCAACCGGCCCACACGACCGTCCCGTCGGCGATTGCGCGAACCTTCGTGCCCTGGGGCGCGGCGACATCGATTCCGGGGTGCGCGGCCGAGAACCTGCGGGTCAGATCTCCGTGAGCAGTGCGGCCGCGGACGGCACTGGGGGCCGTGGGAGGCCACGGGCCGCACTGAAGGACGGGCCCGAACGAGGCCCGGGGATCCGGCAAGCGTGGCACCTCCAGCTTGGAAGGAGGCGAGTGCCAGCTGAGAATCCGCTGAGAACTCAGGGCACGCCGACGAGTGCGGCGTACTCGACTGGAGGGACGTTCTCAGCGTTGACTCATCTGTGGCTCAGCTATCGGCCGAAGGCTGTGGACATACAAGTCAGTCGTCGCGATCGGCTCGCCTGGTGGGCGGATGCCTGCACCAGCTGTCGACCTCGTGCGATGCCGCCGACATCGGAGTACGCCATGGACAACCGGGCAGCACGGCGAAGGGCAGCGGCGACGTCGCGAAGCGCAAAGGCGCGAACGAGGTCGGCGCCGGCTGCGGCGCATGGGTCTATCGGGGCTGGAATCAGTACTGCCTCGATCGCGACGAGCAAGCAGGCCACTGAGGCTGAAGTCGTCGAGCCCGAGGCCCTCGTCGTGACCCACTCGTTCGACCCGGGCGAGGATGGAGAGCCGTACTCGGCGACCGTCCGCCTGACCGGCCAGCGCGTCGGGGTGGTCGGACGACCAACGGCGCGGGACAGCTTCGTGCACGAGGAAACGATCGATGGAATCGTGCCGGGCAGCGGCCCGGTGTCGATCAGCTCGTGGGTGTACGGGCTCGAACCGGGCGACTGGACGGTCAGCGCCGATCCGATCCGAGCCACCGGTCAGCCTGGCGGACGGGGCGCCCGCCAGAGGGGTCTGGTCGACAACCGATCACTCGAGCGGGCCGCGTGGTCATGGCGCCGTTGGTCTGTGACGAACGCGCCCGCGACCCCGGTCGCGACGCGTTGGGCCCTGCCGGCGCCCCTTGCCAGAATCCCGGCGGTCGTGCCTGGAAGCTGGCCCGTGCTCGGCACCCTTGGCATCGTTGTCGCGCTTCTGACGCAAGCCGCGATCCTCACCCATTTCGATGTCCCCGTGGCCCCAGCGCTGGTAGCGTCGACGTTGGCGGTGCTGTTCGGCCTCATTGGCGCCAAGGTCTGGTATGCGGTGCTCCATCCGGGGCCGTGGCGGCAGGCACTCGTTGGTGGTTGGGCCGTCGACGGCTTCCTCCTCGTGTCGGTCCCCGTGGCCGTTGTCGCGCTCGTCGCGCTCGATTTGCCGATCGGGACGTTCCTCGATGCCACAGCCCCCGGGATTTTCTTTGCCGTGGCGATCGGGCGAATCGGATGCTTCCTGACGGGCTGCTGCGCGGGCCACATGACGCGTTTACGGTGGGCCTTGTGGTCCTCGGATCGGCGAGTTGGTGCGCGTCGAGTCCCAGCCCAGCTCATCGAATCGATGGCCGGTCTGCTGATCGGCGGCGCGAGCGCAGCGCTGCTCCTGGGTCACGTCCCCCCGATCCACGGGGTGATCTTCGCGGTCGCGTTCGGCATCTACCTCGTCGTCCGGCAGTGGCTGCTTCGATTGCGGGCGGAACGGCGCCAGTACTCGTGGCTGCGGAGTGCCGCCGTCTCGCGCCAGGGCGCGTAGCCCCGACCGGCAGCGTTGGCCTGAACAAGGCGCCACGGCATCCCAGGTCAGGCTGCGCGTTTCTCGAGCCAGCGAGCCATGACGGTCACCGTCACTGCGATCGCCAGGCCCACGATCACAATCAGGATCACCGTCTCGCTCCTTCGACCCTGAGTCTCGGCTGAGCTCAACCTGAGAAGGCGGAGCACCCCGTCTCGTGACGACCCGAGCGTCTTCCTGGCTCGCCGATCTCTCAGTCTCGACTCATCTGTGGCTCAGCCGGCCGCCGAGACTGGTGATATTGGCGTCGGTTTGGGCGACTGGATGGACCAGCCGGCTGCGACGGCGGCGAGGTCTCTACGGCGGTTCGAGGTTCAAGCCATGCAGGACAACCATCCACACGTCGGGTTTGGGGGCAGCGCCCGGCCGCTGCTCGCCGGATTGCTCGCGATCCAGGCCTTCCTGGGCTACGAGTGGTTCATGTCGGGTCTCGCGAAGGCACTCAGCAGCGACTTCATTTCCGGCATCGGTGACGATCTGACCGACACCTCGAAGGGCCTGTCCGGCTTCTACAAGTCGTTCCTCGACGGGATCGTGATTCCCAACGCGCAGCTCTTCGGCTACCTCGTGATGATCGGCGAGCTCGCGATCGGCATCCTCTTGATCGGCGCCGCGGCCGCATGGTGGTTCCGTTGGTCGACGCTCTCGATCAACCGTCAATCGGTCCTCCTCGGGTTGATCGTCCTCGCCGGCGTGTTCGGGATCTTCATGAACGTGAACTTCCACCTCGCGAACGGCGGCGGTCATCCTTGGCTCATTGCGGCGGATCCCTTCGACGAGGGGGTCGACCTTGACAGTGTGATGCCGCTGATCCAGCTCGCCATCTCGATCGTGAGCGCCAGGTTCCTGCTCGACATCCGCCGAGCGGCCCGTCAGGCCACTGTCCTCTCGACATCCGGCGCTCCTGCCTGACTCCGGCCGCCTTCGGGCGGCGTCTCGATAGCCAGAGACAAGGCCGGTCCCTTCCCCGATCGGGTCTCTTGGCGCCACGGACGAGGCCGAGCGTCGCTCGCGGGGGTCAGGGGATGATCTCTCACGTGCCTCTCAGGCCCCGTTCAGCCTCGCTATGCATCGTCGGCGCATGAGCACTCCCACCGAACCTCAGGGCGGCCCGACTCCTGGACGTGTCAGCCTGGGGTCCGGCTGGCTGTGGCCCGCGGCCTTCGTCGCGGCGTTCCTCGCATTGGTCTATCTGCCCGGCCATAATCCGTCGTCCACGGGCGGCGACGGACTGGTCGCCACGATCGCGGCGCTCTACGTCATAGGGCTGACGGTTGTCGGCGTTCGCATGATCCGGGGCATCATCCTCCGGGCAGGTGGCAGCCGTGAGCCGATCACGCTCCTCGGACGGGGCCCGGATCTCCTCATTTCGACGGCGATTCGGCCACACGTCCGAGTGCTGGCGGTGGCGGCAGGCGCAGTTGCGCCGGCTCTGGCAGCTGTTATCGCGTATCGACTGGCCGGCATCGTAGACCCCACGACCGACGCCCACGCGATCGCCGGCCTGGCGCTCAGCGCGAACGCTGTCATCGCCGCCAGTGTCCTGATCCCTGCCCCCGGCTTTCCTGGATGGGCGCTCCGGCTTGCGATCGTTGATGGGGCGGGAGCCACTCCCGACCGGCGCGTCCGACAGGCCGCACGCGTGGCGCGTTCGGCGGGCGTCTCGGTCCTCCTCGTCGTAGGGGTCGCCGCCGCGCTGATCGGCCACCCGATGCTCATGCCGCTTGGGTTCGTGCTTGCGTTCATGATCTGGAGCGGGACCCAGGCGACCATCGGACAGGACAGCGCAGCGCGATTCCTTGGTGCCCATACCGCCGGAGAGATCGCAAGACCGGTTACGAATGAGGCTTCGCCCGACGAACCGGTGGGCGATCTCGTGGCCCGCCTCAGGACAGACCACGACGTCATCACGGTCGCGTCGGGCGGCGGTGTCCTCGGCGCGCTTGGTCCGGGGCAGCTCAGCGCCCGTGGCGTCCTGAAGCAACGGGTGCGGTGCGCCGACGTGATGGTGCCGCTCGCTTCGCTGCGGCTTCTTAGCCTGGTGTCGCCGTCGGTTGAACTACTCCCCGAGCTCGCCCGGCACGGTTTCGCGCTCGTCAGCGGTCCCGATGGGCTGGGTTATGTCGAGGTGGCGGATCTCCGACGCCAGATCCGGATCTGGATCGCCCTCGGCGACCGACGTGCCAGCAGTTCACGCGGCGACGCAGTCCGGCATGCGCCGTAGGCGCGGCGAGCTTCGAGGCACGCGGGCTTCTCAGCGGGCTTTCAGCCACGACTCACGGCCGGTTCAGCCCCCACGGCCACCTTGAGACCCAACCCTCGAAGGATCAGCTGTGAAAACGATCGGTTTCCTGCTCGGTTTCGTGACGGTGATCGTCGGTTTCGTGATGGTGGCGGCCATCGCGGGCTGGTCCGCCGACTACAGGACCGCGGCCGGCTCCAACATAATCACGCTCGAGGATTTCCGTTTCACGCCGAACAGGATCGACGCAAAGGTCGGCATGCCGGTCGCCGTGACGCTGACGAACCGAGGCACCGAGCGTCACGATCTCAACTTCGAGTCGCTCCACATGCCGGGTCTCGGTGGAATCGAGTCCATGCTTGAGCCCGGCACGACGCGGACCATCACGCTGACGTTCGATCAACCCGGGACGCACACGTTCGCCTGCAGCCTGCCGGGGCACGCAGCCGCGGGCATGACGGGCGCGGCGTTCGTGACCCCATGACCTCCTCAGCGTCTGGCGACCGCGCGGCCGCAATTCGACACGCTCAGCGTGCGAGCGGCCAGGCGCGAGACGAAGTCGACGCACTGCTTCGCACCGCACTCGGCAGGGGTGCGCTCGGCCGGAGTCGCCTTCGCGATCGCCAAGCATCGGCAGTCGCGCGGTCGCGGTCTGGCTTTGACCTCGAAGAATCGATGGTGCGGTAGTCATGCTCGACCACCCCGTCCGAGCTCGACTGTCTCCGAGCGGCCACCAGATTGTCGACGTCTCCGTCGACCGCGGCTATCGGCCGGATTCGATCCGCGCACTGGCAGGCGTGCCGCTTCGGATCGTCTTTCGCCGGCAGGACGACGACGCGTGTTCCGAGCGAGTCGTCTTCTCCGAGCCAAGGCTGGACAGACGTCTTTCAGCGACGGGCGCCACGACGATCGACCTTCCCGCGCTGCCGCGCGGCGAGATCCGGTTCACCTGCGGCATGGGCCGCTACCGAGGCCGGATCGAGCTCGTCGACGAGTACCGACCGGCAATCGGGACGCGCCTTCGCGCTCGGGCTGGCCGAATCGACAGACCTCTCGAGATGGCGTTCGCTCTGTGGGTCGGCTCGCTCCCACTGATCGCCCTGTTGGCGGTCGTTGCTCTCGACTTCGGCGCGGCGATCGCAGCCGCCGGACTCGTCCTTGTCGCATGGGTAGCCGTCTGTCTGCTGGCGGCTCGTGGCTCGACCCACCCGACATAGGAGAGCCGAATGCCGTTCATCATCGACATCGACCCCGTTGCGTTCACGATTCTCGGACTCCCTGTGCGCTGGTACGGGCTCATCCTCGTTTTCGCCGCCTGGGTGTCGATCTGGCTGGCGCAGCGAGGAGCCCGCCGTCGCGGGATCGGGCCGCAGCTCGTCTGGGACGCTGTCCTCTGGGTGGGCGTCGCTGCCCTCGTCGGCGCCCGAGCCCTCTATGTCCTCCAGAACGAGCTCGGATCGATTGCCGAGCATCCCGCCCATGTCCTCATGGTCTGGATGGGCGGGCTCTCCTTCTACGGTGGCTTGATCGGGGCGATCATCGCACTGGCCCTATTCGCTCGCCGACGCGGGATCCCGATCCTGGCGGCTCTCGACATCGCCGCGCCGGGCGCGGCGATCGGCCAGGCGATCGGGCACGTCGGCTGCCTGATCGGTGGCGATTCCTATGGGCTCTCGACAAACCTGCCATGGGCCGTGATCTACCGAAGCCCCGCGTCCATGGCGCCCCTGAACGTCCCGCTCCACCCGACCCAGGCGTACGAGGCGATTCTGCTCGGGGGCCTATTTGTCGCCATCTGGCTTGGCCGTGATCGCCTGACCCGCCTTGGTGCAGGCGTGACCGCGAGCGCCTACCTCTTCGGGCTCGCCGTCGTCCGGTTTGCCCTGTTCTTCCTCCGGGACGAGCCGGCCGTCTTCCTCGGGCTCAAGACCGCCCAGTGGTTCGGACTTGGAATCGCGCTCCTCGCCGTGCTCCTGTTCATCGTGGCGCGCCATCAGTCGCGCCCCATCCAGCACAGTTCGATCCAGTTGGAGGCAAGCCAGTCATGACGGCACCCGCTCTCGATCAGTCCACCCAGGCAGCCCAGTCCGCGACAGGATCGGCGCGGCCACGCTGGCTGATGCCGGCGATCGTGGGCGGCATCCTCGTCGGTGCGCTCGTCGTCTTGGGCGTCCTGTCGCCCTCGGTCGTGCTATACGGCGGCCTGATGGGCGGCATGGTCCTGATGCATGTCGGCGGCCATGGCGGGCACGGCGCCCACGGCGGACCGGGCGGCGGCGAGACACACCAAGGTCATGGCATCGGCACGACGCCCGACGCCGGGGATCTCAGCCAGGGCTCAGATGGCTCTCAGCCCAAGCAGGCAGGCTCAGCGATGAGGCTCGACGATCGAGCCGCGAATGATCCAGAGGCCGACGACACAAAGCACGATGACCAGCACAGTTCACATGGATGCCACTGAAACGTCCGTGCACCTTCCATCCGAGGCAGTGCGGCCGTGCGTGAGGTTGAGCTGAAGCGGACAATCGGAGGCTGAACCATGGCCGTCAATCCGGACCTCGTCCCTCTCGAATCGCGCTACGAGCTCGCGGCACACTGCCTCGTCTGCGGCGGCGACATCGCGGCGGGCCAAGGGGTCACCGCCCGCTATCGAGGCAAGACGCTCCGCTTCAAGTGCGCCGGCTGTCTCGCCCGGTTTGGGCTCGATCCCGACCGCTACCTGAACGGCCACGAGTCCGGCTGCTGCGAAGAGGACGGCGACTCGCCCTCGAGTGAGTGGCGATGCGACTAACGGCTACGGCGGGCAGCGCATCGTGAATCTCGCGTCTCTGGTCAGCGTCCTCCGGGCCCGCGCCGACCTTCGCTCACACGATCGCTGGACCCGCGACAGGCTGATCGAGCATCAGGCCCGATCGCTCCAAGAGCTTCGCCGCTTCGCGGTCGCCAACTCACCGTTCTATCGCGACCTGCACGCCGGATTCGACGACGCGCCCCTGCAGGATCTGCCGGTCGTGACGAAGCAGATGCTGATGGAGCATTTCGACGACTTCGTGACCGATCGCGCCGTCCGCTTCGCGGATGTCGAGGCTTACCTCGATCACGCCTCGGCGACGGACCTGTTCCGAGGGCGCTACCGCGTCGCCGCGACCGGCGGCACGACCGGCCGACGCGGCGCCTTCATGGCCGATCCAACCGAATGGCGGACGGTCCTCGCTTCGTACTCGCGGGCGTACGACTGGGCGGGCGTCGCCCCCGGGCTGACCAATCGGATTCGGATGGCCGTCGTGTCCTCACGTAATCCGAGCCATCAGTCGGCGATCGTCGGCGCCACGGTGGCGTCCCGCTTTGTGCCAACGCTTCGGCTCGGCGCTACGCAGCCAGTCGAGGAACTCGTCCGTGAGCTCAACGCCTTCCGGCCGGATGCGCTGGTCGGGTATGCCTCGATCCTGCGGATCCTTGCCGAAGAGCAGCATGGTGGCCGGCTGGCGATCTCCCCGCAGGGCGTGGTGAGCGCCAGCGAGGTCCTGACGGAGGAGACGCGCGGGCGCCTCCGCTCGGCCTTTGGGGTGGAGCCGACGAACGTCTACGGCGCGACCGAAACCGCAGGTATTGCATCCGAATGCCGCCAGGGCCGACTGCATCGGTACGAGGACCTAGTCATAGCGGAGATCGTAGACGAGGACAACCGCCCCGTCGCGTCCGGCGAATCCGGAGCCAAGCTTCTGGTAACTGTCCTGTTCTCGCGAACCCAGCCGCTCATTCGGTACGAGATGTCCGATCGCGTCCAAGCGGTCGCCGGCGACTGTCCCGATGGGCTGCCGTTCGCGCTCATCGGCGGAATCGACGGACGCGAAGAAGACGTGCTGACGCTCGCCGGCGTGACCGTCCACCCGAATGTCTTTCACGAAGTCCTCGAACGCCTTGAGGTGGCCGGCTGGCAAGTGATCGACGAGGGCGATCGACTCCTCGTCCTGCTCGCGCGTCCGGCACCAGGGATCGACCTGCCGACCGTTCGAGATGCGATCGGGTCAGCGCTTGCGGGCATGGGGGTGCGAGGCGTCGCCATCGAAATACGGGCCGTGGACGCGATCCCGCGCACCGCCCTGGGCAAGGCGCCATTGATCCGCCGCGCGACCCCGATGGCAGCGGGAGTCACACTGCGCTAATGAACCACATGGATCACGGCCAAGCCTCGCCTGACGGCGGTCACGACGGCATGGCCCACGACCGCCACGAGGGTCACTCGGTGGCGATGTTCCGCGACAAGTTCTGGCTCAGCCTGGCGCTGACCGTCCCGGTGCTCATCTGGAGCGGAGACACGCAGCACTGGCTCGGATACACGGCCCCGGTCTTCCCTGGGTCTGTATTCATTCCGCCGGTGTTCGGCACCATCGTCTTCTTGTACGGCGGGCTCGTCTTCATCCGAGGTGCGCGGGGCGAGCTGGCCGACCGCCGGCCGGGAATGATGACCCTGATCACACTGGCGATCGTTGTCGCCTTCATCACGAGCTGGGCGGGCACGGTCGGCGCGTTCGAGGTCGAGATCTGGTGGGAGCTCGCGACGCTCATCACGATCATGCTCCTCGGCCACTGGCTGGAGATGCGCTCGATTGCCCAGGCGCGGGGCGCCCTGGCTGCCCTGGCCGAACTGCTGCCGGATACCGCCGAGCGGGTGACGAGTGATGGGACCGAGACGGTGCCACTCGCCGCGTTGGTGGTCGGCGATGTCATTCTCGTGCGGCCCGGCGCTCGGGTGCCGGCTGACGGCGTGGTCGTCGAGGGCGGCGCCGATGTCGATGAGTCGATGATCACCGGCGAGTCCACGACGGTCTCGAAGGAGCCGGGCGCCAGGGTGATTGCCGGTACGGTCGCCGCCGGCGGCAGCCTGCGCATCCGGGTGTCCGCCGTCGGCGAGGAGACGGCCCTATCGGGGATCATGCGCATGGTCGCGGCCGCCCAGGCGTCAGCCTCGCGGGCGCAGGCGCTCGCCGACCGGGCCGCCGCCATCCTGTTCTACGTCGCGCTGGTGTCAGGCGTCGTGACGCTCGCCTTCTGGTGGCTGGACGGCGATCGGGAAGGCGCGCTCGTTCGTACGGCGACGGTGCTCGTCATCGCCTGTCCGCACGCCCTCGGCCTGGCGATTCCACTCGTCATCGCGATCAGCACGTCGCTGGGTGCCAGGAACGGCCTGCTCGTCAAGGATCGGATCGCCCTCGAGCGGGCGCGCGAGCTGCAGGTCGTGATCTTCGACAAGACCGGGACGCTGACGAAAGGCCAACCGGCGCTGGCGGCGGTCTCGGCCGCAGACGAACCCGAGCTGCTCCGGCTTGCCGCCTCTGTCGAGGCCGACTCCGAGCACCCGCTCGCCCGGGCGATCGTCGCAGGGGCCAAGGCGCGCGGGGTCGAGCCGTCGGCAGCAACCGACTTCGAGGCGCTCGCCGGTCGGGGTGCTCGTGCGACGGTCGATGGTCGAGTGGTCGCCGTCGGTGGGCCACGGCTTCTCGCCGACCTGGGCCTCGAACCCGACGCCGCAGCCGACGCCTGGGGCCGCGAGGGTCGCACCGTTATGCACGTCGTCGTTGACGGGCGGGTCCTCGGCGCCCTCGCGGTCGAAGACGAGATCCGGCCTGAGTCCGCGGAAGCCGTCCGAGACCTCCATGCGCTTGGTCTCCGGGTCGCCATGATCACTGGCGACAGCCAGGCCGTGGCCGACTCGGTCGCGAAGCGCCTCGGGATCGACGAGGTCGCGGCGCAGGTCCTGCCAGCCGACAAGGCCGACGCCGTCAAGCGCTTCCAGGCGGGTGGCCGGAAGGTCGCGATGGTCGGCGATGGCGTCAATGACGCGCCGGCCCTGGCCACCGCCGATGTCGGCATCGCCATCGGCGCCGGGACCGACGTTGCCGTCGAATCGGCCGGCATCGTGCTGGTCCGGAGCGACCCGCGTGATGTCGTGGGAGCCATCGAGCTGTCCCGCGCGACCTACGCGAAGATGCGCCAGAACCTCGTCTGGGCGACGGGCTACAACCTGGTCGCCATCCCGGTCGCGGCTGGGGTCCTGGTCCCGTTGGGGATCGACCTGCCGATGGCCGTCGGCGCCGTCGCGATGAGCGCATCGACGATCATCGTGGCCGCGAACGCCCAGCTGCTCCGGCGACTGCGGCTTCGCCGGCCGTCAATCTCTGTACCCCAGCCCGTCGCGCAACCCGCCTGAAGGAGGCCCCCAATGACCCAGGAACACGAGACCGCGATCGACCCGGTGTGCGGCATGACCGTCGACGTCGAGCATGCCGCAGCGGCCGGCCTGACCGCTGAGCATTCCGGGAAGACGTACTACTTCTGCGGTAGAGGCTGCAAGCTCGAATTCGACGATGAACCCGAGAAGTACCTGGATCCGAGCTACACGCCCACGATGTGAGCCGACGGGCACGAGTGAGGTGAACCAATGATGTGGGGGTACGGCCAGGATGGCGGCGCACTCGGCTGGGTAGGGATGGCCATCTTCATCGGTCTGCTTGTCGCGCTCATCGTGGTTGTGGTCTGGAGCGTTGTCCGAGTGACGGGCCAGCCCCAGGGGCCGAGGTCCGACGTCTCGCTCGACATCCTCCGCCAGCGATTCGCGCGCGGCGAAATCAGCCAAGCCGAGTTCGAGGAGGCGAAGCGCGTCCTGGGGCTCAAGTAGCCCGTCAGTAACGTTCGATAGGATGCGCGTCGCACGGCTACCGGTAACGCCGACGTCCCGGAGGAGCGGCTCGCCACCGAGATTCAGTGTCGCGCGATTCGGTTCGTGGGCGACACGCAGACTCGCGAACCTGCGCCCATGGGATCCGGGACATCTCGAGCCGATGGTACGGTGCGGGTTGGACACATGCGTCATGGAGCCTGTCGCAGCCGCAGAAAACGCATTCGGCCGGTCGCCTCCCGATTGACCGGTCGGCTGCCGCCGTGATCTTGGCCCACGCCCACCCGAGACGGCCGACCGCGGATAAGTAGGTCTTCGATTGTGGTGCACGCGGGCACGATTCCCTTGACTAGGGTCGGGTCTCGACGAGACTCCACTGTGGCCCCCGAACCGATCCTGCTGAACCTCGCCGAGACCGCATCGTTGCTCGGCATTGGGAAGACGCTGGCCTATCGGATGGTCTCCTCCGGACAGCTTCCGAGCATCCGCCTGGGCCGAACGGTCCGGGTCTCGTTCGTGCTCAGGAAGAACAGCCATGTTGCGTTAGCGGGGACCTCGCGGGCCGCCGAGCCCGCTCGAAGACCTGCGCACTGTCGAAGACCTGCTGTCTTGCACACAGCAGGTCTGTCGTACGGGCCCGGCCAGGTGGGGCCACCTGTCAACTTGATACGTGGGATGACTACGCGTTCGAGATCGACTCCCACTCCCGAAGGCGCAGACCGAGCAGCTCGGCACGCGCTTGTGCGTCGCCGCCGTCGAGGACGCGCATGTCGTCCGGATCGGCTCGCAGGTACACACCGGCCGTCCGCTCGCGGAGCTGGGGGTCGGTATCTGATCGGGTGGTCCAGTAGCCCGAGGCCCGATCCGCAGATTCAAGCCGGATCTCGCCCGTGCCCTCGAGCTGGGGCGCGTT
>JBGPIH010000031.1:0-24345 GCA_041484785.1 Candidatus Limnocylindria bacterium | reverse complement strand
TCGACCGAGTTGATGAAGCAGGCCGAGCACTGGGGCTTCTGCTCGATGCCGACGTTGAACCAGACCGGCGAGTTGAAGCTCATCTTCTGGTGGACCAGGAGGTGGGTCAGCTCGGCCTGGAAGGTCTGGAGGTCCGCGTCCGTGGCGAAGTAGCGCTGGGTCTCGGCCCAGGCGGTGATGGTGTTGACGACCCGGTCGATGAGCTGGCGGACGGAGGTCTCGCGCTCGGGCGTGCCGAGGTGGCCGCGGAAGTACTTGCTGACCACGACGTTGGTGGCGAGCTGGCTCCAGAAGTCGGGGACCTCGACGTCCTTCTGCTCGAAAACGGACTTGCCGGTCTCGTTGGCGATGCCGGCCGTCCGGTACTCCCAGGTGATCTCGTCGTAGGGGTGGACGCCCGGGCGGGTCCAGCGGCGCTCGAAGGTCAGGCCGCGGACCGGGGAGCCGTCGGGGTTGGTTCCGCTGAAGCTGGCGCCGTAGGGGCCAGTCAGGTGCGAGGGCGCGGCGGTGGCGGCGCTGGTAGCCGCGGCGGTTGTGGTCGATCGCCTGGCCTTGGACCTGGCCTGGGCGTCGGGAGCCATGACCGGGGTCGCATCGCTCGCTGCTCGTGCCATCTGCGTCTCTCCTCCGCGTCCGTCGCCTCTGATGGTGTGGCCGGCCCACCGCTTGTGTAGCTGCCACCGAATCGTGTCGCGAATGTCCCGAGGGACTGGGGACCGCGCCTTCGGCCGACGGATGCGATCGGTGGAAGGGCGTCGTGGGCGTCTCGGTTGATCAGGCGACCCTTGAACTTTACGCCGATGGGGAGTGGCCGTCAATACCAAAACCACAAGATGTTGTGGTTGCTCGCGGCCACCGACCGCTAGATGTGGTGGTTGGCGCGTCCACGCTCGCCGGCGTTCTGTCCACGCTCAGCGGTGTTCTGTCCACGTTCTCGTGGCGGTTGTCCACGCGGTTCGGGTAGGTTGTCCACGGGTCGTGGGGAAAATGATATCGAACGATCGTGCGGTTTGGGGGAGGCACGGTCGCCGCCGCGCGGGCTGGGTCGCCGCCTATTCCCGCCATGCATGGTTGGCAGCCGACTTGGAGCGGGATGGGCATGTAGTCGTGCCAGGACTGTTGGGCATGATCTGGGAGGATTCGCGGCCCGAATCGGCCTCGGGTCACGCTCGCGCCGCTCGCGTGGCGCCCGATCGGCCTGCCTGGCGAGGTTGGATCTCTGCCTTCCAGTCGCCCCACGGATACTTGGCGGAGTCGCCCGCCCAGCCCGCGCCGGCCGCCCGGACCGCGCCGGCCGCCCAGCCCGCGCCGGTACGTGGCTGGTGAGCGTCGGTGAGCACACTGTGGGCGATGGACGATCAGCGGCTCGGGACGGTGATTCGGTTGGTGCGACAGCGGCGTCGCTGGCGGCAAGCCGACCTGGCGGCGAGGTGCGGGATGTCGCAGCCCGTCATATCGCGGTTGGAGCGCGGTCATGCCGGCCCAATGTCGATCGATGGCGTTCGAGCGGTAGCCGGGGCGCTCGATGTCCGAGTGGACCTGGTGCCGCGCTGGCGCGCAGGCGATCTCGATCGACTGCTCAATGCGAGGCATTCCTCGCTGCATGAGTCGGTGGCCCGGTGGTTCCGCGACGGGCTTCCGGCGTGGACCCTTGTCCCCGAGGTCTCGTTCGCCATCTACGCGGATCGCGGCGTCATCGACATTCTGGGTTGGCACCCGGGTCGCCGTGCCGTGCTGGTCATCGAGCTCAAGACCGATGTCGCCGACGTGAACGAGCTGGTCGGAACACTCGATCGCAAACGACGCGTGGCCGCAACGGTTGCACTGGGCCGAGGCTGGGATCCCATCTCGGTCTCGGCCTGGCTCATCGTGGCCGACGGCCGTACGAATCGACGTCGCCTCGACGCACATGACGCGATGCTCCGAGGCGCGCTTCCGGACGGTCGGCCGGCGGTCCGGCGCTGGCTTGTCGATCCCGTAGGGAGCGTGGGTGCGATGTCGTTCTGGTCTGAGACGTCCGCGTCGAATGGCCGCGGACGTCATCCCGTTCGAAGAGTTCGGGCCGCAGCCGGGTGACCGCTGAGGCCAGATCCTGATCGGCATAGGGCCGCCACCGGGCGTGGCACGACGGTCCGTCCATGGCGGTTCCGCACGCGCCTCTATCCTTCGAGGCGTGTCGCGGTTCTGGACCATTACCTTGCGCATCTTCTATTGGGTCATCACCCGCTTGCAGCCGCTCGTTCGCCCGCTGGCGGAGCGCGGCGCGCTCGGCAATGTCGTCGAGCTCGTGGTGCCCGGGCGCCGAACCGGCCGGCGACGCGTGGTCCTGCTCGGCCTCCTCCAGGTCGACGGCCGCTGGTATCTCGGTCACCCGAACGGGCCGGTCAACTGGACGAGGAACCTTGACGCGGTCGACGGCGCGACCCTCGTGCTCCCGCACCAGCCGCCGATCGAGATCCAGGGGGCACTCCTGCCGATCGGCGACGAGCGGCGGCGAGTCATCGCGACGACCTGGCACCAGCACGTCTTCCCGGGGAATCTCCTCTACTGGCTGGCCCGGCGGCACATCTTCGCCGTCGGCCGCTACTACCGCGTCGAGCAGGCACCGTCGCGTGCCTGACGTCGCGACGGCCGAGACCGGGGCGGTCATCCCGCGCTCGCAGATCAGCCTCGGTGTCGAGCCGGCCCTGCGCGGCTCGCTCGCCCAGCTCGCCGACGGCCGCATGATCGTCATCGACTACTTCGCGAGCCAGCGCTGCAACGTCGTGATCGGCGACCTGACCGGCGACTTCGGCAGGGCCCGACCCGGGCCGGGATACGTTGAGCTCGCGGGCATCGAAGGCGTCCGGGTCTTCGTGGAGGAACGGCTGCTCCCGGTCCTCCGCGATGGCGGGCCGAGCTTGTGCATGGCCGGACCACCGTTCGCCCGGCACCTCTCGGTTCATCTCGATCGGCCGGAGCTCTGGATCGACTTCCTCGAGCGGCCCGGCGTGCTGGCCGGCAAGCGTCGCTTCCGTTCGCGGCGGCGGTAGGGGAGCGAGCGGCCGTTCGGCTCTTGACGGGCGCTCAGGGCTGGACCAGCGTTGTGGCCGGCGACAGCGATGAGCGACACGGGTCGAACCAGGCCGAGGCCGGGACGCCGGACGGCGAAACGGAATGCCGGAGTGTTTCTTGCTCCGGGCATGCGGTTCGCGGTGCCGATACGCACGCTGTCGGACGACTACCAGGATGAGCCGGCCAAACCCGAAGAGGCGTCAGCGCGGGCGCCCGCGCCGCCAGGCCCGGTCCGTCGGGTGGTCGATCGGCTGATGCGGCGAGCGCATCCGGGCGACTGAGGGAGGCGCGATGCAGGCGCGACTGCTGGGCTTCGGAGAGATCGAGCTCGAGGGGAAGCGGTACGACGCGGACGTCGTGATCGAACGTGGCCGTATCCGCCGGCGCCGCAAGAAGCCCTCGAAGCCATTCCGCGACCGGTTCGGGCACACCCCGCTGTCCGCGGGTGAGTCGATTCCATGGGCCGGCCCGCGCCTGATCGTTGGCACCGGGGCCGAGGGGGGCCTGCCCGTCATGGATGAGGTCTTCGAGGCGGCCGCGCGGCATCACGTCGAAATCGTTGCGCTGCCGACCGCCGAGGCCTGCCGCCTGCTCGCCGCCCTCGAGCCGGACGAGGTGAACGCGGTCCTGCACGTGACCTGCTAGGGCGCATACCTGGCGCGGAGCGGACGGGACCTCCCGCCACGTGCGACGATCCGTGCTGTGATCCCGCAGCCGACACTCGCCTCCGTCCGCGCCCTCGCGACATGAGCCTCCACGACGAGATCGCCGAACAGCCCGAGGTCGCGGCGCGCCTGCTGGCGGCCCAATCCGGGCCGATCGACGGCATCGCCGCCTGGCTGCGCGGGCGGCACGTCCGTCACGTGGTCATTGCCGCCCGCGGCACGTCGGATCACGCCGCCGTCTTCGCCCAGTACGCGCTCGGGGTGCGCAACCGGCTGTCGGTCGGGCTCGGGACGCCGTCGATCGTGTCGCTCTACGACGTCGTGCCGGACTTCTCGGACGCGCTGGTGATCGGGATCAGCCAGTCGGGGGCGTCGCCGGACATCGTCGCCGTGATCGCCGCGGCCCGGGCACAGGGAGCGCCCACGATCGCCATTACCAACGAGCCGGCGTCCGCGCTGGCGGAGGCCGCCGACCGGACGATCGCGCTCGGCGCCGGCCCGGAACGGGCGATCGCCGCGACCAAGACCTACACCGCCGAGCTGCTGGCGATCGCGTTGCTGTCGGCCGCGCTCGCCGACGACCCGGCGGACCGTCGCGCGCTTGCCGCGATCCCCGAGACGATCGCGCGCACCCTGGCGCTCGAACCGCAGATCGAACGGATCGCGCGGGACCAGGCCCGCGTGGATCGGGCCCTGGTGATCGCCCGCGGGTTCGAATACGCGACCGCCCGCGAGTGGGCGCTCAAGCTCAAGGAGCTGGCCCGGGTCTTCGCCGACCCGTACTCGTCGGCCGACTTCCAGCATGGGCCGCTGACGCTGGTCGAGCCGGGCGTCCCGGTCATGGCGGTCGCCCGGGCGGGCGCGCCCGAGGTGGACCTGGTCGCGCTGCTCGCCCGGCTGCGCGAGGACCTCGACGCGGACCTCATGGTCCTCTCGGATCACGCCCCGGCGCTCGCACTCGCGACCTGGCCGGTTCCGCTGCCGGCGGGGACGCCGGAGTGGCTCGGCCCGATCGTCTCGATCGTCGCCGGGCAACTGCACGCGCTGCACCTGACTCGTGCGCGCGGCCTGGACCCTGAGCGGCCGCGGAACCTCCGAAAGGTGACCCGGACGACGTAGGCCCGCCGGCGTCCCAGGCCGCGGCCGGAGTGCCCCGGATCGCTACCCGCCGCAGGTGGCCGGATCCAGCGGTTCGACCCGGAAGATCGACCGATCGACCGTCGCCGTTGGCCCGCCCGCGGCGATCCGGATGGTCATGAACGGTTCGAGCCGGAATGCCTGCCGGGTCGGGACGAGGTCGCTATCGCCGAGCCGGAGGATGAACACCGGCCGGTCGCAGATCAGCGACGCGATTCGCCGCTCGCGGGTGACCCACCCCTCGTACACGATGTTGGTGTCGTCCACGATCAGGAGATCCGGCCGGCTCCCCTCGACGAACCGGCCGTGCCAGAGCGGCGTCGAGGCGTCCCAGTAGGACAGGATCGCCGCGTCCTGGGGAAGCGCGGCGAAGACCGCGTCCACGTAGTCCTGGCCCGATCGGTCGCCGCTCCGGTCCGCGCCCGACCAGTTGATCGTTCCGAGCGCCACCGCGAAGACCAGCCCGGCGACGCCCACGAGCCGGCCGATCTCGAACGGCCAGAACCGGCGCCACCGACGGGCGACCGCGCCCGCGACCGACTCGAGCGCCACGGAGGCTCCGATGACGAGCAGGAGCCACGGGACCAGGAGGTAGTGCTCGAGCCGAAGGTAGTTCGCCCAGATGTAGACGCCGACGCCGAGGAGTGCCGCGCACAGCAGGCCGACCGCCGGTCGCCGCCGGACGAGGATGGCGAGCCCGGCCAGGCCGAGGATCGGCACGATCGGCGTGGCTCGTGCCGCGAGGAGCGACCAGAGCGCCGGCAGCGACGCGACGAACTCGCCGGGGCCCTTCGGGGAGAGGAAGTCGAACTGGTCCCGGAACTGCGTTCCGCCAACAAGCCAGAGCACGTCGTCGAGGGTGACCGGATGGTTGTACGGCAATGGCGGCGACTGGCTCGCGGCCAGCGGGACGTAGAGGTAGACGGCCAGGCCGAGGAGCACCGCCGCCAGCGCGGGCACCAGGATCCACGGCCGCGCCAGGATCTCGCGGCGCCCGGCCCACAGCACGAAGACGGCCACGAACGGCGCGATGAACAGGGTCAGCAGGTGGTTCCCGAGGGCGAGCCCCACCAGCAGCCCGCCGAGGACGAGATCGAATCGCGACCGACGCGCCTCCCACACGAGCGCCCGGTGCAGGATCAGGGCCACGAACAGCAGGTGCAGCGGGTTGACCTCGGCGACGGTCGCGGCGGCCCACACCGTCCCGATGGCGCCGAGGGCGAGGGCTCCGGCAGCGGCGATCATCGGGCGGACACCGAGCCGGATCGAGATCAAGGTGACGGTGCCGAGCGTCGCCGCCACGAAGACCGCCGACAGGAGGTTCGCGCGGAAGGCGATCGAGCCGAGCGGCACGAGCTCGGCCAGCCAGGCCAGCAGGATGTACGTCGGGTAGCCGGTCGGGTGCGCGACGCCCAGGACATGGGGGACGGTCTGCATCTCGCCCCAGTCGCCGAAGGCAATCCCGGGCAGCAGGGTTCGCGCATAGACGACGAGGGCCACCCCGCCCACGATGGCCGGGATCAGCCGGGCAGCGCGCCACGGGCGGGAGGCGGAAGTCACCCCGGGATGGTATCCGCGAGGGGTCAGTCTCAGCGCCTCTGGCACCCTTGCTCACCTTCCGCGCCCGTTCGGCCAATACTTGTCGAATGCCAGAAGCAGACTCCCTCCGCCGCCTGGGCGGCGGTCGCTGGGAGACACGCGACGGGCGGTTCGCGATCGAGCCGCAGTCGGGGACCTGGGTGATCGTCGACGGCGAGCAGACCGACGAGCTCGGCTTGCCGCTCGTGCGCGGCCCGTTCGGGTCGTTGACCGCGGCCAGGGAGGCGATCGAGGCGGCGCGGAGCGGCGGCCCGGCGGCCTCGCCGCTCGCCGGCCGGATCGAGCAGGCGCGGCAGGCGGACAGGGCGACGCCGAAGGCCTCGACGCCGCCTGGCGCCGCATCCCGCAAGCCGGCGACGGCGAAGCCTGAGCCGAAGAAGCCGGAGCCCCCACCCGAACCGAGGTGGCTCCGCGACCTGGAGCCGTCAGATCGGCGGCGAGCTCGCGACCTGGTCGCCCGGCTCGAGAAGATGGGGATCGCGGACGCCGGGCGGATCGCTCGGGCCGAGGTCGCCGATGGTCAGCCAGCCGTCGCCCGCCTGGCCCTCGAGCGCGCCATCGCCAGGGCGATCGCGTCGGCCGAGGACCCAACCGGCGCCGCTCGCGGGACGGTCAAGGCCATCCTCAGGGGGGCGGACGTGGAGCTCGGAGTGAGCTGGCGCCTCGTCGACGACGACGGGCGCCGAATCGAGAAGCTCGACATCCCGGAGTAGGCGGCCGGGCCCGACCGTGCATCGCCGAGGTCCGGGCGAGGCACACCGGCGGGCCGTTCCCTCCGCGGATTCCGTCAAATGCTCCCCAGGCGGGCACTCGTCGGCAGGTAGCGCCGAGTCTGGCGGTCATCACGGTCGGGGATCTGGCGCATCCCTGCCAAATGATCGCGTGCTGGCCATTTGACCGTGATCTCCTGACGAGTGCCCGCCTGGTGGCCAAATGACGGAAACGAGTCAGGGCCAAGGGCATGCGGTCGGGCGCAGGGCTGGGTCGGGCGCCGGGCTGGGTCGGGCGCCGGGCTGGGTCGGGCGCCGGGCTGGGTCGGGCGCCGAGCTGGGTCGGGCGCCAGGTAGCCGGCCGGCCCCGGGTCCGGCTCGGCTACAGCCCGCTGTACGCGTGCAGGCCGCTGAACCAGAGCGAGCCCGAATACGTCACCAGCACCATCCCGAACCCGACCACCAGCAGCAGCGCGGCCGGCCGGCCGGCCCACGAGCGCTGGTTCCGCGCGTGCAGGTAGACCGCGTAGATCAGCCAGGTCACGAGCGCCGCGGTCTCCTTGGGGTCCCAGCCCCAGTAGCGCGACCAGGCGATGGAGGCCCACCAGGACCCGAGGATGATCATCGTGGCGAAGATCGGGAAGCCGATGATCACCGCCCGGTAGGCCACCTCGTCGAGCACCTTGTGGCTCGGCAGCCAGGCGAACCGGTCGTTCTGGCCCTGGACCAGGTAGGCGACGCCGGCGGCGAAGCTGGTCGCGAAGATCCCGTAGCTCAGGACCGCCATGCCGACGTGGATCGTCAGCAGCGGCGCGTTCTGGAGCGCCGGCACGAGCGGCTTGATGTCGGACGGCAGGCTCGAGGCGTACAGCAGGATGCCCAGTGCCACGCCGAGCGGGAGGAAGCCGATCGTGCGGATCGGGTAGCGCCGCTGGAGGAACAGGTAGCCGCCGATCATCGAGAACGAGAAGGCCACGCTGAACTCGAACATGTTGCCCCACGGCCCGCGCCCGACGACGTACGCCCGCAGGAGCATCGAGGCGCCCAGCTCGAGCCATCCGACGAAACTCAGGCCGAGCGCGGCCCGCGACAGCGGGCTGGGCGACGCGGCGGCGTCGAGCCCGTCCGCGGCGGCCCGTTGCCGTGCGGCCACGAACGACCCGGTCACGACCCCGGCATAGGCAGGCTGGGGGGCCGCCGCGAGGAGCGACAGGGAGCGGCGGCCGTTGGCGAGCATGACGGCGTGCCCGACGTGGGCGGCGAACCCCAGCGCCACGAAGATCACGCCGATGGAGAAGAGGCTGGACGAGAGGGAGGCGATGATCAGCTCCTCGAACGCGCGATCCTGATCAGGCGACGGCGGCGCCGCCGGGCTTGGGGCCCGCCGACGCTCGAACCGCGACCGCGCGGCTCTTGACCTTCAGGACGAGACCGCAGTTCGAGCACGTGTCGACCAGGGCCGAGCGGCCCAGCGAGCACATCGGGCAGACCACGGCGAGGGTGTCCTGGCAGCGCTCGCAACGGAGCGTTCCCGACGGGTAGACGAGGCTGTCGCGACGGCAATGGGGCAGGCCGATCGGGAAAATCGGCTCACCGTCCGCGCCGATCTCGGCGACCCGCGGCCCTTCCTCGAAGCGGACCTTCACCCGCGGCCGGCGAGCCAGGTAGATGACGGTGCCGAGCGCCAGGAACGTGAGGAACGGAGCAACCAGCCCGAGCACGACCAGCACCGGTAGGGCGCCGATCAGGCCGCCCCAGTCCGGCATGACGAAGAGAGACGTCACCTGCAGGATCTGGGTCCAGACCGAGTTCAGGGCGTCGACGAGATTCACCGCGGCATCCTACCAGCACGACCGGTCCTGGGCGATCGCCGCGGGTTGCCTCGCTTCGTGGTCGCGCCACGCCCGGGATGCCACCCGACGCGCTCCGATCCGTCCTCATCGCCGGTCGCACCGGCCGTGCCGGCAACCGGTCGCGGCGGACGCGGATTGCCGATCGAGGACGAGGACAGGCGACCGGAACCGAGGCGTCCCAGCAGCCAGGCGGACCGGGCCGTCCGCGCCCCGCGCATTCGCGCTTCGTGGCGCAGATCGCGGTCGTCGGTGACGATCAGCAGGCCTGCCGTCCCGTCGGGACCGTCGACCAGACGGACGTCGTCGATCAGCGACAGGATCACGGCGTCGGCCGTCCGCGGACCGGCGTACCGAACCGACGTCCCGGCGGCGATCCGCTCTCCGCGCAGGCCGCGCTCCGGAGGGCCGTCGAAGACGAGCTCGATGGCGACCTGGGCCGGGACGACCGCCCGCAGCCTCCCGATCAGGGTCGCGGGTGGGGCGGCGCCGCCGCCCCGTGACATCGAATGCAGCAGGTTCGTGCCGTCCACCAGCAGGCGTTGCGTGGCGGCGAGCGGGTTTCGGTCGGGGGCGGGCATCTCAGCGCATCGTACGCGCCGGAAGGCGCCCGGCTACGATCGAGCGGTGAGCCTCCTCCTGCTGGTCGACCTCGACGGCGTCGTCTACCGCGGCCTCGACCCGGTGCCCGGCGTGGCCGCCGTGCTGGCCGATCGAGCCGCCCGGGGCGACGACGTCGTGTACGTCACCAACAACTCGATGCACTACCGGGCGGACTACCAGGCACGCCTGGCCGCGATGGGCGCGCCGGTGTCGCCGAATGCGGTGGTGTCGTCAGCCCGGGCGACGGCCGCCTACCTCCATGACCACGACCCGGGGATTCGGCGGGTCCTGGTCCTGGGCGCCGGCGGCCTGGAGCGCGAACTGCGCGACCTCGGCTACGACGTGGTGAGTGCCGGTCACGCCGCCACGCGAGTCAGCCAGGAGGGGATCGATGGCTACGCCGCCGCCGGCCAGCCGGATGCGGTGGTCGTGGGTCTCGACCCGAACCTGACGTACCTGCGCCTGGTCGTCGCCTCGGACTGCATCCGGGCCGGCGCCCATTTCATCGCCACCAATCGCGACCCGGTCTACCCGACCGAGCGCGGCCTCCGGCCGGGGGCCGGCTCCGTCGTGGCCGCGGTGGAGGCGGCCACCGGCGTGGTCCCGGTCTCGATCGGCAAGCCCGCCCCATACCTGCTGGAGGCCGCCGCCCATGCCGTCGGTCGCGAGCCGGCCGAGGCGATCATGATCGGCGACGGGATCGCGACGGACCTGGCGGCGGCGCGAGCCGTCGGGGCGCGCTGCATCTTCATGTTGACCGGGGTGACGACCCGGGCCCAGGTGGAAGCACTCCCCATCGACGAGCAGCCGGCGGCGGTGGCGGCCGACGCCGCCGAGCTGGCCGCGGCGCTGGAGGGGCTCAGCGCCTAGCCAGTCGTCACCGTGAATCCAGGGAGACCCGCGGCCCACGCGTCAAAGGCGCCTCGCAGCGGGGCGAGGACCGTCTCGTCGGCGAAGGCGACGTCGAGCGCGTGGCGGTCGATCGTCCAGAGTTCGGCGAGGGTCAGCCCGATATCCTCGACCGCCCGGCGGTACTCCTCGGTGAGGGTCAGATCGGAGACCGTGGTGTCGTCCGTCGAGAGCGTCACCGGCACGCCGGCGCGCTGCAGCCGGGCCAGCGGATGGGCGGCCAGCGACGACACGATCCCGGCCTGCACGTTGGAGGTGGGGCAGAGATCGAGGGTCACCGCGCGGGCGTGCAGTTCGCGGCACAGCTCCGGATCGTCAATCGCGCCCGGGCCGTGGGCGATCCGCTCCGGGCCGAGCGCCAGCGCCCGCCGAACCTGCGCGGCGCCGCCCCACTCGCCGGCGTGGAGGGTGATTCGCAGGCCGCCGGCGCGGGCCGCCTCGAAGGCCGCCGCGTGGTCGAGCGGATCCGGGAAGGCCGCCTCCGGCCCGGCCAGGTCCCAGCCGGTCAGGCCCTCCTCCCGGAAGCGCGCCGCCGTCCCGGCCAGCTGGACGTTCGCCCGGGGATCGTGCGAGCGGAGGGCCGTGCAGATCAGCCGAACCACCGTTCCGGTCCGCGCGGCCGCATCGCGCGCGCCCGCGCACACGGCGGCGATTCCATCGGCGAGCGGGAGCCCCTTCGCCACGTGGAGGAGCGGCCCCCAGCGAATCTCGAGGTAGCGAACCCCGTCCGCCGCCTTGTCCTCGACGAGCTCGGCGGTGATCCGCTCGAGAGCCTCGGCGTCCTGCATCAGGGCGATCGGCAGGTCGAAGGCGCGCAACAGCTCGGCCTGGTCGCGGCACGGCATGGGCGCGGTCAGGGCGGCCGCCATCCCGGCCAGGTCCCGGGGCGCCTCCACGTCACGGGTCGGGGCCAGGTCGAGCGCGGTCTCGATCCGGAGCGAGCCGTCGAGGTGGAGATGGAGCTCGGCCTTGGGCATCGCGGCGAGCCGGTCGCGGAGTGCCTGGCCGCCGGGGCGATCGGTCATGGCGGCGATGCTACCCTGCAACCGTGTCCACGATCCTCGTGACCGGCGCCAGCGGGTTCGTCGGCGGCCACACCGTCCCGGCACTGCTCGCCGCGGGGCACCGGGTCGTGGCGCTGGTTCGCGGCCCGGCCGCCGGCGACATCGTCCTCGCCCGGCTGCCACTGGCGGCTCGAGCCAACGTCGAGCTCCGCACCGGCGACGTGACCCGCGCCGCGACACTCGGCCCGGCGATGGCCGGCGTCGACGCGGTCGTCCACCTGGTCGCGATCTCGCGCGACCTCAATGGCGGCGCGGACCTCCAGCGGGTCAACACCGAGGGGACCCGGGCCATCGTCGCCGCGATGACCGCTGCGGGCGTCCGGCGCCTGGTCCACATGGGCGCGCTCGGCGTCGCCGACGATCCGCAGCTCCACTACGCGAGCTCGAAGGCGAGGGCCGAGGCGCTCGTGCGCGCCTCCGGGCTGGACTGGACGATCCTCAAGCCGTCGCTCCAGTTCGGGCCGGGCGACGGGTTCTTCAACATCGTCGCCGGCCTCGTCCGGCTCTCCCCGGGGGTCGTGCCGGTCCCCGGCGACGGGAAGAGCCGCTTCCAGCCGGTCTTCGTGGGGGACATCGCGTCCATCGTGGCCCGCTCGCTCGATGATCCGGCCACGATCGGCGAGAGCTTCGAACTGGGCGGCCCGCGCTACTGGACCTACCGCGAGATCACCGCGGAGGTCCTCAGGGCCCTGGGCAAGCGCCGGGCGATCCTGCCGATGCCGCTCCCGCTCATCCGACTCGTGGCCGGGACCGCCGAGCTCGTCCGCCTGCCGTTCCCGGTTGCGACCGACCAGCTCCGGCAGCTCCGCCTGGACAATGTCGGACCGCTCGATCTGATCCCGACGCGCTTCGGCTTCGAGCCGCGCTCGATGACCGGCGCCCTCGGCTACCTCCGGCTGAAGCCGCGAGATCAGCTCGCCGCGGGCGCATGACCCGACCTCGCCGGTTCGGCGCCATCACGTTCGGCGCCATCAAGGCGGGCATCCGCCGCCTGCTGATCACCGTGGCCTGGCTTGCCCTGATGGTCGTCATCGCGCTCGGGGCGGCCGGCATCGTCAACGCCATGGACCACCAGCCGGGAACGCCGGCGCGGGCCGAGCTGACCTCGCCGGCGGACCGGGAGGTCGAGCCGATGCTGGATGCCGCGACCAGCGACCTCGTCGCGCTCGCCGATCAGGTGTCGGCGCTCGGCGTCCAGGCCCGCGGCGCGCTCGCGGCGCTCAATGGCTCGGACACCTCGACGGTCGACGCGGCCATCGCCGACGGGAACCAGATCGTGTCGGACCTTCGGGTCAGGACGTCGGCGATCCGGGGCGAACTGGCGGCCGTTCCCTACGTCGGCACCCCGACCGTGGCGATCGTGCTGTCGAACGACCTCGCCTCGCGCCATGCGTCGCTCCTCGCGTCGCTCGATGCGACGGACGGGCTCGACGATGCCTGGGAGCGCCTGACGATCGGATCGATCTCCGCGACCCGGATGAGCGGCCTGCTGGCCCAGCACGACGACCTCGTGGCCCGGGCCGCCGAGCGCGGCCGGGCGGCGAAGTACGACGAAGCGATCGCCCTGCTCGACCAGGCGGACGCCGCGCTCGGCCAGGCCGGGCAGCTCCGCAATCAGCTCGCCAATACCGTTGACGTCACCGTCCTCGACCAGTGGATCGACCGCAATGCCGAATACGACGTGGCCCTGCGGGGCCTGTACAAGGCGATCTCCACGGTGAGCGGCACGGTGACGGACGCCGTCCGCCAGGCGATTGCCGCCGAGCAGGCGGCCAAGGATCGGTTGCCGCCCGATACCCGCGGCCTCGTGGTGATCATGGCCGAGATCGGGCGGGGCGGGATGAACGGCGCCGTTATCGCGATCGAGGAGGCACGCGGCAAGCTGATCTCGGCGATCGACGCCGCGGGTCCGGCGCCGGGTCCCGCGGCCAGCGCCGCTCCCTGAGGCCGGACCCGCGGCTACACTGGCCGCAACGTTTCGTCTCGACCGCCGCGCGCCTGGCGCCCCCCGGCGCTCCCAGGCGGTTCGCTCCAGAGGATGGAATACCCGTGCAGCTTCGTGTCGTCACCGATCAGCCGTGGGATGTGCCCGCGGACGTCCTCGTCGTCCCGGTCGCGTCCGAGCCCGCCTTCGACGGGCCCCTGGGCGAGCTGAACCGACGGGCCGGCAATGAGCTCCAGACGCTCGTCACGTTCGGCGAGCTGAGCGGCAAGCGCTACTCGACCGCGCTGGCGGCCGTCGGCGAGCTGCCGCCAGGACGGATCCTCCTCGTGTCGATGGGCGACCCGGCCAGGCTCGATCGCGAGGTCGTCGTCCGGATCGCGGCCGCGGCCGAACGCCGGCTCGGCGGCCGCGCCGTCAAGCGCCTGGCGATCTGGCTGTCCCCGCTCGCCGAGCACCTGGAGGGCGGGGCCGCCGTCGCGGCAGGCCTGGTCGCGCGGGGTGTCCTCGAAGGCTCGTACGACCCGCGCACGATCTACCGGGAGACGGTCGATGCGGCGTTGCCGGTCCTCGACGAGCTGATCCTCGTGGCTCCCGGCGAGGAGGCGTCCGCGCTCACCCGGGCGGCCGAACGCGGGATCGTCATCGCCGAGGGGTCCGGCATCGCCCGCACGCTCTCGAACCGCGCCTCGAACGATGTCAGCCCCGACGTCCTCGCCGAGGAGGCTCGCGCGATCGCCGCGCGCCACGACCTGTGGATCGACGTCATCGAACCCGAGCGAGCCAGCGAGCTCGGGATGGGCATGTTCATGGCGGTCGGCCGCGGCAGCGACAACCCGCCGCGGATGATCCTGCTGCGTTCGGGCGCGGAGGGCGCGAAGGACGCGCTCGGCCGGCACCTGGCCATCGTCGGCAAGGGAGTCTGCTTTGACTCCGGCGGCATCAGCATCAAGCCATCCGAGCGGATGGAAGAGATGAAGATGGACAAGACCGGGGCGTGCACGGTCATCGCGGCGATCGCGACCGTTGCCCGGCTCGCGCCCGGGACGCCGCTGCTGGCGGTCGCGCCGGCCGTGGAGAACATGCCCGGGCCGCATTCCACGCGGCCCGGCGACATCGTGACGGCGCTCAACGGCAAGAAGGTCGACATCATCAACACCGACGCCGAGGGCCGGCTCATCCTTGGCGACGCCCTGACCTACGCGGAGCGACTCGGGGCGACGCACCTGGTCGACGTGGCGACGCTGACCGGCGCGGTCTCGCGGTTCCTGGGCAACCAGGTCGCCGGCGCATTCGGAACGCCGCAGGACTTCCTCGACACGGTCGTGGCCGCCGGGGGCCGCGCCGGCGAACGCTACTGGCAGCTCCCGTTGATCGAGGATTACGTGACCGAGATGGAGAGCTGGTACGGCGACCTGACCAACTCGGGCTCGCCCGAGGGTGGGTTGGTCAAGAGCGGCCTCTTCCTGCGCGAGTTCGTGACCAGGCCGTGGGTCCATCTCGACATCGCCGGAACGGGCTACTACCGGAAGCCGACCGCGTACGCGCCGCGCGGGGCCACCGGCGCCTCGCACGCCACCCTGGTCGAGCTGGCCCTCGCCGGCGCCCGGGCGGGCTGACCTCCGACTCGCCGGCCCGGACCGCCCGCCCGACCGATGGAGCCGCTCAGCGCGTTGCTCGGCGCCGGGGGGTTCGCGCTGGGCGTGGCCGCCGATCGCCTCGCGACCCGCTGGCCGGCACACGACGAGGAGCACCCGGCGGGCCGGGCGGTCGACTGGCGGACGGCCGCGACCGCCCTGATCGGATCGCTTGCCTTCGGGTTGCTGCCCGTGCGCTTCGGCGGCGATCCACTCGCCCTCGCGGTCTTCGGGGCCTGGTTTGCGACACTGGTCGTTGGCCTGGCCACGGATCTCGACCAGCGGCTGCTCCCGGACGCGCTGACGTTGCCGGTCATCCCGATCGCCGCGATCTACACGTTGAGCGGCGCGAACCCGCTGATCGGCTCGGAGCTGGTGCTGGCCGTCGTCGCGGCGCTGGTCATCCCGGCCATCCTGTTCCTGCCATCCATCCCGTTCGGGCCGGGCGCGTTCGGGATCGGCGACGTGAAGCTGCTCGTCGGCGTCGGCCTGCTGGCCGGTGGGAGCCGGGCCGTGGGAAGCGTCGTCTTCGCCCTCGTCGTGGCGGGGGTCGTGCTGGTCATCCTGCTGGCGGCCCGCCGGATCGGGCGGCGCACGTACGTGCCCTTCGGGCCGTTCTTCATCCTGGGTGCGCTGTGGGCCGTGCTCCTGCGCGGCTGACCGCTGGAGGCCTCGGCTGGACCGGGCGCGTATCATGCCCACGAGCCGGTGTCGTCCCGAGTAGTGCCCGCTCCGGACGGCGATCCACCGGCGGGCGTCGCCGTTTGTCGCCCCGTGGCCCCCGGGTCCCGGGACGAACCACGGAGTTGGCTCGCAGGATGACATCGCCCAGGAGTTGCGCCACCCGATGGACCACGGGGTCCGCTTGCCCATGAGCGGCTGGACCTCGGTTGCCGGGCAACCCGCCCGGCGTCGTCGCTTCGGTCGCCGGATCGGCATCCTTCTTCTCGTCCTCCCCCTCGTCGTCGGCGTCATCGGGGCGCCCGCGAACGTGCCGGGGGTCCACGGCGACGAGCTGAGCGACGCCAGGGCCCGCCAGGCTCAGCTCAAGAAGGACGTGGCCGCCCAGAAGGCGCTGGTCGCCCACCTCGCCGCCCTGCAGATCGGGCTGTCCGCCGACATCCATCAAACCGCCACCCAGCTGCATGCGGTGAATGCCGACCTGGCGCAGGTCAAGGTCAAGATCACCGCGCTCCAGGGTGAGATCGAGACCGTCCAGGCCCAGTACGACGCGCTCGTGGTCGAGCTCGGCGACCTCAACGCCCAGCTCGTGGAGGTCGAGGCCCGGGAGGTGGCCAAGCAGGCCGACCTGGGCCAGCGGCGAGCCCTCCTGGCCGAACGCATCCGCGCCGCCTACGACAGCGATCGCACGTCGCTCCTCGAAACCTTCCTGTCCGGCGGAACCTTCACCGACGTGCTCGCCGAGATGAGCTACTACATCGACGTCGGCGAACAGGACAAGGCGCTCGCCACCCAGATCGGCAACGATCGGGAGACGCTGGCGGCGCTCCATCAGACGGTCGCCGAGACGCGCGACCGGACGACCGAGCTGACCCAGGAGACCGCCGGCCAGAAGCGAACCCTGGATCGGAGCCTGGCCGACCTCAACGACGCGAAGGCCTCGCTGAAGGCGCTCGAGAAGAAGACGGCCACGGCCCTCGCCGACCAGAAGACCGCCTACAGCGCGTTGGCCAGGAACAAGGCGGCAGCCGCCGCCGCGCTGACCAAGTCCGCCGCGGCCCAGCAGCGGCTGCAGAACAAGATCGCCGAGATCCTTCGCCGCCGCTCGTTCGCGAGCCGGATCCCGTCGGCCTACAACGGCGCACTGGCGTGGCCGATGGGCGGGTCGCTGACGCAGCCCTTCGGCTGCACCGGGTTCAGCTGGGAGCCGCGCCTGGGGAGCTGCCGCCATTTCCATCGCGGGATCGACGTCGTCGCCCCTGCCGGAACCCCGGTCCGGGCCTCGGCCGCCGGGACCGTCGTCTACATCGGCTGGAACTATGCCGACGGCTACGATCCGGCCTGGATCGTCGTCATCGCCCACAGCTTGTCGCTCCAGACGTGGTATGCCCACATGTCCCCGACACACCCCAACGGGATCCGATCGGGCAGCCACGTGCAGGCGGGCGAGGTCATCGGCTACGAGGGGAACACGGGGCACTCGACCGGGGCCCACCTGCACTGGGCGGTCATGTTCAACGGCAACTTCGTCAATCCACGGCTGTTCCTGTAGATCGCGCCGAAGGCGACTGCTAACCGGTCGTTGACGACCGGGAAACGGTGCGTGCTAGCATCGGGTCATGAAGCGATCCATGGCGGTCATCCTCGCCGGCGGCGAGGGTGAGCGCCTGTCGATCCTGTCGCAGGAGCGGGCCAAGCCGGCCGTCCCGTTCGGCGGCAAGTACCGGATCATCGACTTCACCCTCTCGAATTGCGTCAACTCCGGGATCGACGACGTGGTCGTCCTGACCCAGTACAACCCCCGGTCGTTGAACGATCACATCGGCCTCGGCCGGCCGTGGGACCTCGACCGCAACACCGGTGGGGTCAAGCTCCTCCAGCCGTACATCGCTCGCGGCAGGGTTCCCGAGTGGTATCGCGGCACCGCGGACGCCGTCCTTCGCAACATGCGTGTCCTCGAGGACGACACGGCGGACACCGTCCTCGTCCTGGCGGGCGATCACGTCTACAAGATGGATTACCAGCCGTTCGTCGCCGCCCACCGCCGCCATCGCGCGGACGTGACCATTGCCGTCCGGCGGGTCCCGCTCGCCGAGGCGTCCCGGATGGGGATCCTCGCGATGGACGAGAACGACCGGGTCACGGAGTGGCAGGAGAAGCCCAAGCTGCCCAAGAGCGACCTGGCGTCGATGGGTGTCTACGTCTTCTCCAAGAGGACGCTTCGCCGATGGCTGTCCGAGGATCTGGCCGACTTCGGCGCGAATGTCGTCCCGGCCATGCTCGAAGCCGGCGCCCGCGTCTTCGGGTACCGATTCAACGGCTACTGGCAGGACGTCGGGACGGTCCAGTCGTTCTGGGAGGCGAACATGGCCCTCCTCGACGACGATCCGCTGCTCGATCTCTACGACAAGGAGTGGGTGATCCACACTCGTTCCGAGGAACGCGCTCCGGCCAAGATCGGTCCGACGGCGCAGGTCCACCGCAGCCTGATCAGCCACGGCTGCGTGATCGCCGGCACCGTCGTCAACTCCGTCCTGTCGCCGGGCGTGCGGGTCGACGTCGGGGCCGTCGTGCGTGAGTCGATCGTCATGTTCGACTCGGTGATCCGGTCGGGCGCCGTGGTCGACCGGGCGATCCTCGACAAGGAGGTCGTGGTGGGCCAGGGCGCGATCGTTGGCGACGGCCCGATCGACGACCGGCCGAATCGCCAAGAACCGGGTCGCCTGAACACCGGGATCACCGTGGTCGGCAAGCGCGCGATCGTTCCGCGTGGGGCGCGGATCGGGCGCAATGTCAAGATCGCGGCGGACGCCCGCACCTCGGACTTCGCCGGCCGGGTGGTGCGCAGCGGCGAGTCCGTGGAGCTGGGCGGGGGCCGCCCGCGCGGCGCCGGGAAGCGCCGGGCCTCGACGGCGTCGGCCCCGGCTCCCATCGCGGAACGAGCGGTCTCGGCCTCCGGAGCCCCGGGTCGGCGGGTCATCTCGGGCGACTGATCGCGCGGCCCGCTGCCCTGGCGCCGGGGGCGGCGATCTCGGATAGACTCCCCGGGCCATGTCATCCGCCGACACGGGCTCGCGAGCGGTGGGCCCCGCCGATGTCGAAGGCTGGTTCACCGACCTGGGCCTGACCCCATCCGAGCGGGCCGACCGCGAAGGGATCACCAGCTGGGATCTCGTCCTCGACGGTCGACGCCGCTTCGACCTGCGCGTGACGGTCATCCTCGACCCCGCCCTCGCGGTCATTTGCTGGGCCCACTACGCCCCGCCGATCAGCGACATGTTCCGGAAGTCGTACCGCAAGCTGCTGCGCTGGAACGACGAGTTCCCGTTCGCCAAGTTCTCGGTCGGGGAGGATGAGCGACCGCTCCTGGCGGTCGAGCTCCCGATCCACGGGGTCGACGCGGACGCCGTGGGTCTCGCGATCGCCCGGATCCTGGGCATCGCCGACCGGCTCCTGGTGGAATCGAAGGACTGGCTGTGGCTTGGCGGCCGGATGCCGGACCACGCCGGACGGGCGTCGGCGAACGCCGCGTTCCTGGATCGATTCGCCGCGCGCCTGCCCGAGCTCGCCGAGCCGTCCGAGCCGTGATCGCCGCGCGGGGCGGCGCGGCGGGACGCGGCCGCCCGATCGGCCGGCGGATCGGCGGCCTGCTCCTCGCGGCCGGGCTGGCCGGCGGGCTGCTGGCCGTGCCCGCCATGGCCACGTCCGTGCGTGCGGCGGCGCCGGACCTGACGATCACGAGCGACGCACGCTACGACGTCCAGCCGGCGCAGCACCGGGTCCGAATCAGCCTGGACCTGCTCCTGACCAACCACCTCAGGGACACCATCACCCGCCGCTACTACTTCGACCGCGCCTACCTCGCGGTCCTCCCGAACACGTCGGGATTCACGTTCGGCTGGGACGGCAAGGGAACGCCGACGGTCCGTGTCTCGAAGCGAACCAGGGACTACACGCTCGTGCAGCTGGACCTCGGCCAGCGGTTGTTCAGCGGCAAGTCCGCCCGCTACCGGCTGCGCTTCGACCTGGTCGACCCGGGAGGCGCCCCGACCCGGGACGTTCGGGTGGGCGATTCGCTCGTCTCGTTCCCGGTCTGGGCGTTCGCCACGGACGGCACGCCGGGGAGCTCGGTCAAGGTGGTCTTCCCGGCCGGCTTCTCCGCCGACGTCCAGGCCGGATCGATCCCGGCGCCGGTCACCGACACGACCGGCCGGACGATCTACCAGACCGGCGCGCTCGCGAAGCCGCTCTCGTTCTTCGCCTACCTCATCGCCGACCGGCCTGGCGCCTACACGGAGCGGGCCGTCTCGCCGAAGGTCGGCGGCTCGCCGGTCAGGCTGACCATCCGATCCTGGCCGGACGATCCGAGCTGGTCCACCCGGGTCGGCGACCTGGTCGAGCGAGCCCTGCCGGTCCTGGCCGATCGGATCGGGCTGGCCTGGCCGCGACCCGGCGGGCTGGTGGTGCAGGAGGCGGTGAGTCGCTCGACCGGCGGCTACGCGGGCCTCTTCGATCCGGGCGCGGGCCTGGTCGAGGTGGCCTACTACGCCGGCGATTTCGTGGTCCTCCACGAGGCGGCCCATGCCTGGTTCAACGGCTCTCTGCTGGCCGATCGCTGGGCGAACGAGGCGTTTGCCTCGTACTACGCGCTCGAGGCGGCCCCCAGGCTCAAGGTCAAGGCCACGGGCGACGCGCTGACTCCCGCGATGGAGGCCGCCCGGATCCCGCTCAACGCCTGGGGCGCGATCGGGCGCGAGACGAGCGCGGTCGAGGACTACGCCTATGCGGCGACCCTGGCGCTGGCCAAGGCGATCGCTGAGCGCACCGGATCGGACGGGCTTCGAGCCGTCTGGGCGGACGCGGCCGGCGGGGTGGCTGCCTACCAGCCGCCAGCTGTCGACGGGACGGCGGCCGGGACCCTCGAGACGGTCGATGGACCGCCGGACTGGCGCGGGCTGCTGGATCTGCTGGACGAGCACGGATCGGGCTCGTTCGACGACCTATGGCGGGCCTGGGTCGCGCGCCCCACGGACCTGCCGCTGCTCGACGCGCGCCTGGCGGCCCGCTCGCGGTACGACGCCGTCGTCGCGGCGGCCGCCGACTGGGCCCTGCCCCGACCGATCCGGGACGCCATGCGAGCGTGGCGATTCGACACCGCGACGGCGCTCCTCGCCGACGCGACCCGGATCCTCGACCAGCGCGCGGCGATCAGGGCGGCGGCCGCGTCGTCGAGCCTGACTCCGCCCGATGCGCTCCGTCTCGCCTTCGAGCGCCCCGACGGCTTCGCGAGCGCGACCGAGGAGGCGGCCGCGGAGGCCGCGGCCATCGATCGCTTCGATGCCGCCGCGGCCACGCGTCCGGCTGCCCCGGATCCGCTCCAGGTGCTCGGCCTCTGGGGAGCGGCGCCCGACGTCGAGCTCGACCAGGCCCGGACGCTGTTTGCGGCCGGCGACCTCAGCGGGTCGGCGAGCTCGGCGGCGATGGCCGCGGCGATCTGGACCGGCGCCGAGGACCTGGGGCGAGGCCGTCTCGTCAGCATCATCGCCCTCACCCTGGCCGCGCTCCTGGCCCTCGTGCTCATCGTCGCCTGGCTGCGCGGCCGGCGCCGGCGCCATCGGGCGCTCGCGCCGGGCTGGGTGAGCGATGAACCGTACGCTACACTCGCCGCCACCCCAGACGACAGAGGAGCAGATCCGGACTGATGGGCCTGTCGCGATCACGGCCGTCGCACGAGATCCTGTCGGGCGACTCGGCCGATGTCTACTTCACGCGCGCCGAGGCCATCCTCGCCCAGGAGGGGATGGATCCGCTCGTCACCATGGAGGTCTTCACCCGCCAGGCGGGGATCCTGTGCGGCATCGACGAGGCACGCAACCTGCTCGGCCACGTGCTCGCCTCGGCCGATCCCGGCGAGGTGCGGCTGGAGGCGCTCAAGGACGGAGACGCGATCGGGCCGAAGGAGATCGTCCTGCGGATCCGGGCGCGCTACCGCACGTTCGGGCTGTATGAGACGGCATTCCTGGGGATGATCGCCCAGTCCACCGGCTGGGCGACCGCGGCACGTGCCTGCGTCGACGCGGCGGCGCCCGACCCGGTCATCAGCTTCGGGGCGCGCCACATCCACCCGGACGTCGCCGACGTGCTCGACTACGCGGCGATCGTCGGCGGCTGCGTCGGAGCGTCCACGCCGGCCGGAGCCCGGCTGGCCGGTCTCGCGCCGACCGGGACGATGCCGCACTCGCTGGTCCTGATCTTCGGCGACACGGTCGAGGCCGCCCTCGCGTTCGATCGTCACGTCGCGCCGGAGGTCCCGCGGATCGTGCTCGTCGACACCTTCAAGGACGAGGCCGAGGAGGCGCTTCGGGTCGCCGACGCGCTGGGCGACCGGCTGTACGGGATCCGCCTCGACACCCCGTCGGAGCGTGGCAGGGTCACGCCGGATCTCGTCCACGAGGTCCGGGCGCGCCTGGACCAGGGCGGATACCAGCACGTCCGGATCACCGTCTCCGGCGGGATGAACCCGGAGCGGATCGGTTTCTTCAAGGAGGCCGGCGCGCCGGTCGACTCCTATGCCGTGGGCTCCTTCATCAGCGGCGCCAGCCCGATCGACTTCACCGGCGACATCAAGGAAATCGACGGGCGGCCGATCGCCAAGCGCGGCCGGATCCCGGGACTCACGGATTCGCCGCGGCTCAAGCCGGTTGACCTCTCGGTCTATCGCGAGGGGTAGGCGGAACGACCCCGCCGAGAGCGGTCATGGTCCGCTCGTGGCACCATCGCGGAGATGGACCGCGGGAACCCGGACGAGCCCGGCGACGATCGCGAAACGGCGTACGACCTCCTGCAGCGCGGCCACGCGTTGCTCGAGGGTCGCCATTTCGCCCAGGCCGCGGTCGTCCTCGAACGAGCCAATCGGCTGGAACCGGGCAAGGGCTCGATCCTCGAGGCACTCGGGCGGGCATGCTTCAACTCGGGTCAGGCGGAACGGGCGCGCGAGGCCTTCGAGGCCCTCCTCGAGATCGATCCGTCGTCGCACTACGGACACTTCGCGATCGGCCAGTGCCTGAAGCGGCTCGGCCGCATCGATCGGGCGCGGACGCATTTCCGCCTGGCCGTGGCGTTGAGCCCGGACGACCCGCTCTACAGCGGTGCGCTCGAGCGCCTGCCGCCGGTCAGGCAGCCCCCCGATCAGGCTTGACCGTCGCGGAGTCGAGCCAGCCAGAGCAGGCCAACGAGCGACTTGGCGTCGGCGATCTCACCACGGTCCGCGGCGGCGAGTGCGTCTCGCCAGGGGATACGTTCGAGGAGGAGGAGCTCGTCCTCGTCCGGACCCAGGCGGTGGCCGTCCGCCGGTCGCAGACCCGTGGCGAGATAGAGGTGCATCAGCTCGGAGGCGAAGCCCGGCGCCGTATAGAAGCGAGTGAGCAGGCGCCACGACGCGGCCCGCATCCCGGTCTCCTCCTCGAGCTCGCGCGGGGCCGCCAGGTCGGGGTCCTCGATCGCTCCGTCGTCGGTGACGTCCAGGGTGCCGGCCGGGATCTCCAGCAGCGCCCGGCCCGCCGCCAGCCGGTATTGGCGGACCATCAGGACGCGATCGGCGTCGTCGAGCGCAACGATCGCCACGGCCCCAGGATGGCCGGCGATCTCGCGAGTCGCGCGAGTTCCGTCGGCGCGCTCGACCGTGTCGATCCGGAAGGTCAGGTAGCGCCCGCGATGCAGGACGCGGGACGCCACGACGCGCTCGACGAGATCGGCCCCGGAGGGATCCTCCGGGGCCGAGGGGTCGCTGGTGGGTGGGTCCGCGCTCAGTTGACCACCGCGACGTCCTGATGGAGGGTCAGGCCGGACTCGCCATCGAACAGGTGGAGCTTGTCGAGCGGCAGGGCCAGGTTGAGGATGTCGCCGGGTCGGACGCCATGCTCCGAGTCCACGACCGCCACGATGTCCTGACCGGCGGCGGTGACGTGGAGCTGCTCCTCGTTGCCGAGGAATTCCACGACGTCGGCCCGCGCCCTGAATGATCCGATCCCGGGTGCGGCCTCGCCGATGTCGAGGTGCTCCGGTCGGAACCCGGCGATGAGCGTCTTGCCCGCCTTCGGCGTGGCCGCCTCCCGATAATGGTGGGGCAGCGGGATCGACCAGTCCGCCGGACCGACGAGCCGCGCGGTCTCGCCCGAGCCTTCCATGTGCACTTCGACGAAGTTCATGGCCGGGCTGCCGATGAAGCCGGCAACGAAGCGGTTGATCGGCGTGTCGTAGACGATCTGCGGGGCGCCAACCTGCTGCATCAGGCCGTCGTTCATGACCGCGATCCGCGAGCCCATCGTCATCGCCTCGACCTGGTCGTGGGTCACGTAGACGATGGTCGTCTTGAGCCGCTGATGGAGCCGGGCGATCTCGGCGCGCGTCTGGACGCGCAGCTTGGCATCGAGGTTGGAGAGCGGCTCGTCCATCAGGAACACGGCCGGCTCGCGGACGATCGCCCGCCCGAGGG
>JBGPIH010000030.1:0-24498 GCA_041484785.1 Candidatus Limnocylindria bacterium | reverse complement strand
CTTGACGTCGATCTGCTCGCGCTTCCCGTCGTCCAGGATGCGGCCAGGCCCGACGGCAAGAACCGTCCCCTCCTGGGGCTTCTCCTTCGCGGTGTCCGGGATCACGATCCCGCTCTTGGTCATCTCCTCGCGGGCGCTCGGCTGGATGACCAGGCGGTCGCCCAGCGGGCGGAGCTTCTTCGCGATTTGCGTGGCGACGGCAGGCGTGGTCGGCTTCGAGCCGCGGACAAGTTTGGCTGCGGTGGCGGTGGCGGTGGCCAAGGGATGGTTCCTCATGAACGTCGTTCTACGGATGGGTTGTGCGGTGGGCCTCCCGGCCCGTCCAGAGCGAAGTGGGCTGGCTAGTGGCAGGAGCAGGATCCCGCCCCGGACGACTGCAGGTCAGCTATCACCGTTGGTACCTCGCCTGGATCGCTGGCGGGCGCGGTACCAGGCGAGGTACTCGAGGAGCTCCTCGCGCTCGTCGAGGCTGAGGTCGGCGAACAGCGCCGCACCCACACTGGCGACCACGTCGTGGTCGCGTTCGCCAGGGACGCGGTAGCCGGAGAGGCGCATGAGTTCGGCATATGGCACCGCCAAGGCCTCGCTCAGTTGCAAGAGGACATGCGGCGAGGGCTTCTTGACCGCGTCGTTCTCGAGCTTGCTCAAGTATGCCGCCGAGATGCCGGCTGCCCGCGCCGCGTCGACCGCCGACAGCTCACGGACCTCGCGTGCCTGCCTGAGTGTGCCTCCGAATGACGATGCCCGCATGTCCATATCCTACAGTTGATGCTTCTAACTACAGTTGACAATACCATGATCTGGTGGTCCAGTGCAAGCACAGCGGGCCGGAGCCGTCTGACCAGTTCAGGCGTGTTCGGCTCGAGCCCACAGGGATCGCAGCGATGCCGCGACCCGAGCAGGCTCGATCCTGTGCGGCGGATCGAAGTGATGTCGGACGGGGAACACCTCGACCGTGAAGTCGGGGAAGACTCCGGCCAGGCGCTCGGCCATCCGGGCGTAGTAGTCGGGGTTGCTCCGACCACCGAGTGCGAACCACACCGGTCGGTCGAATCGCCGAAGGGTCTCGAGGTCAAGGTCTGAAGCGAAGAAGGTCCGCAGGATCGCGTGGAGCGCTGCGGGGCGCTTGGCCATCCACGGCGGTGGCGTGCCCGGCGGTGGAGGGACCGGGTCAACGCCTGGCGCCAGCTGCAGGGCTTGAAACTCCGCGAGCATGGCGGGCCCATCCTTGTCGAGTAGCGGGCGGAATCGCTCGAACTGCGAGCGCTCAGCGTCCGTCATCTCCTGCCAGCCGGCAAAGGCGGGCTCCATCAGGGCGAGGCTCAAGAGTCGCTCGGGTTGGCTCGCCGCGAACGCGAGCGACGACGCTCCGCCGCCCGAGTATCCGACGAGGTGGAAGCGGTCGAAGCCCGCGTCGTCCGCAACGCGCGTGATGCCCGCGACCTCCGTCGCGAGCGAGTAGTCGGGCGGCGGCGCGTCGGTCATGTAGACCTCGAGCTCCTTCGGGCGAGCATCGACGTCCTTCCCCAGCTCCGCCAGGAGCGCCCCATACGCGGGTCCGACAGGCATGACGCCGCCGGGGAGTAGAACCACCTGCCAAGGACCTTCGCGCATGTCGACGTTCCGATCGTCGTCCCGAGTCATTGCCGATCGCCTGTCGCCGGGTCTACCCGTGTGGCATCGACTCCAGGAGGCCCTTGAGGCGTTCCGTCGCCGCGACCTCCGAGTCCATCGTCTTCTGCACCGCTCCGCCCATGAGCAGCTTCTTGAGACCGCCCAACTCGGCCTGCAGGGCGAAGGTCAGACGTGTCCCGCCGTCGGCCTCCTCGAGGACGTACTCACCCATGGGACGGACAGGGCCGGCGATCGCTTCGAACGCAAGCCGGGAGTTCGGCTCATAGGCCGTGACCCGGTAGTCGGCGTCCACCCGGCGCCCACCCGGTCCCTTGACGCCCTGCTTGTAGACTGCGCTGGCGCCCGAGCCGGAGACGAGCGCGATATCCGTGATCCCGGACCGCCATTTCTGCCCGTTGAGCCCGTCCGCGAGGAACGCGAAGACCTCCCTCGCTGGCCGTTGGATGGTCACCTGGTGTCGTGCGGCTGGCATCTTCCCGCGCTCCTGACGCTGATCTAAGGCGTGGAGGGCAACGATACCGCGCCGCCCGCGCCGCGCTCACTCGCGCATGCCCACCCGCGAACTCATCGTCCGGGGGACGACGGCCGGGAGGACTGTGCCCTGTGGAGGTGCTTGAGATCGAGCCTCGGGGCCAGTCGACAGGAGTTGCAGTCGCAACTCGTGGCTTGGTCGATGCTGCGCAGCCGGCGCCGGAAGGCGTTGTACGCGGCCTCGATCGCGTCGACGAGCAAGGACCCGTCGGCGCGTCCGTCCTCGACGAACAGGAAGGCCGCATCACCTTCGAACTTCGTCAGGCCAAACGGTGGTTCGAGGCGACCGACGATCGTCTCGAGCAGATCTCCGGCAATTGCGGGCGCGTGCTCGATCTCGCTGCCGGACAGGTAGGCGGTGTAGCCCGCGAGGTCTGCGATGACGAGGAAACCGGTCTCGGGTGTCGATGCCATGTCGGGCAGGCTAGACCTTGGAGTCGCTCCAATGTCAATACCCCCATCGGGCAGGTTTTGGCAACGTCCCTGACCTCGATCTCAGCGCCGCCGACGGCGTTCTGCCACGAACCGCCGATCAGGGCACGGTCGACGATGCTTCGGGTGGGCTCGGGGGCGACGTGAGCGGTCAGGGTTGCCCCTGACATCGGCTTGGTCCCGTCGTGGCGGTGGGCGCTCGTCAGCCCTTGATGGCACCCGCCGTCAGGCCGCGAAGCATCCCCCGCTGGGAGATCAGGGTGATCAGGAAGGTGGGCACGACAAGTGTCAGGGCACCGGCGGCGAGGGCACCCCAGTTGATCGTGTCGACACCAATGAAGTTGACGAGTCCGACCGTCGCCGGCGTCGTCTTCACCCCCGCGAGGATCAGCGGGATGAAGTACTCGCTCCAGGCCGCGATTGCGATCAAGAAGCCGACCGTGATGACGCCCGGGGCGGCCAACGGGAGCACGACTGCGAGGAAGGTTCGCGTGCGCGACGCGCCGTCAACCCGCGCGGCTTCCTCGAGCTCGATCGGGATCTCTTGGATATAGGACGCCGTCATCCAGACCGTGAATGGAAGGAGTCCGGTCAAGTAGGCGAGGGTGAGGCCGAGGTACGAGTCGATCAGGCCGAGCACGTGGAAGAAGAGGAACAGCGGGATGATGAAGATCACGGGCGGCACCATCCGGCTGAACAGCAGCCAGCCCCCGAAGAAGCGGCGCCCGACGAAGTTGCCGCGCGCAAAGGCATAGCCCGCGGGTACGCCCAGGGCCAGGGTCGACGCCGTGGTCAGGACTGTGATGATCACCGACGCCCAGAGGGAGCCCGCGAATGGGCCGTCGACGAGCGCCGCGAAGTTCTTGGTCGTGACCAGCGAGAAGATCTTCGGCGGCACGGCCGCGGCGTCGACCGGTCGCTTGAACGCGGTCAGGATGATCCACAAGTACGGGATCGCGATGATGACGAGCCCGGAGACGAGCATTACCACCCGGATTACCGTCTGGCGGCGGTGACGGCGGCTCATGGGTGGGTCCCTCGGGTCATCTTGATCTCCCGACAACGAGGTACATGAGGCCGACCGACGCCGCGATCATCAGGATCATCACGACGCCATAGGCGGCGGCGTACCCAATTTGGTGGTAGAAGAGCCCAGTGTTGTAGATCTGGAGGTTCAGGGGAGTGCTGGCGTAGCCGGGCCCGCCCGTCGTGAGGATCTGGACCCCCTCGAACTTGCGGAACGCGTCCATCAACCGAAGCACGATCGCGATGAATAGGACCGGGCGCAGCGTCGGCAGCGTGACGTGGCGGAAGACCTGCCACGACGTTGCGCCGTCCGTCTCCGCGGCCTCCCTGAGTTCACGCGACACGCCCAGGAGTCCCGCGAGCAGCAGGACCGCCTGGAAGCTCACCCCCGTCCACATGTCGGCGATGATCACGGCCGGCATCGCCAGAGATGGATCACCGAGCCAGGTCGGCTGCGGCAGCCTTACGAGCCCGAGGAAGTAGTTGATCCAGCCGGCGTCGTTGTTGAACATCGCCCGCCAGGTCAGCGCCACGACGACCGGCGCCGTCATGATCGGGAGCAGGTAGGCGGTTCGAACGAAACCGATCCAGCGGATCCCGGAGTCCATCAGGATCGCGAGCGCGAGCCCGAGGATCGTCTCGAGGGCGGTTGTCCCGATGACGAGGTAGGCCGTGTTGAAGATGATCTGCCCGGTATATCGATCGGCGACCAGATCAGAGAAGTTGCCGAGCCCGATGAACTGCCACCCGGAGGATCTCACCAGGTCGTAGTTCGTGAATGCCAGGCCGATCGTCGCGGCGAACGGAACCGCGGTCACCGCGATCATCACGATCAGGGCGGGCCATGACGCGACGACGAGGTAGCGGCGGTCCAGCATTGCGGACAGGCCCCCGCTTGCGACGGGGGCCTGTCCATTGGAGGAGGAGCGCCTCATGCGGGTTTCAGCTCGCACTGTTGCTCCGGGGGGAGATCAGTAGGACGGGAAGGGCTTCGGGTACCCAGCCTTCTTCATGATGGCATCGACACCGGCCTTCATGTCAGCCATGACTTGGGGGACCGGCTTGTCGGTGCCGTTCAGCTCAGAGAGGCCGTTCAGCATTGGCGGCAGGATCGCGACGCCTTCCGGGATGAACGGGAGGAGCGCCACGTTCGGGTGCCCGAGGATATAGGTCAGGGCGTCCGGGAAAGTCGGCGGCATCTTCGCGATGACTGCCGGATCCTTGAGGACCGAGAGTCGCGACGGCGTGAGCAAGGCGCCGGCCATCGCTGCTTTCGACTGGGTGTCCTGGGACGTCAGGAACTGGATCAGCTGCCAGGCCGCGCCCTTGTGCTGGGATGCGGCGTTCATCCAGGTGCCGAACGGCTGGACGAGCGCGCAGTGGTCGGGGTTGACCGCTTGGCAAGGCAGTTCCCAGAACGCCGTGTCGGCTGCGACGGTTGACTTGTCGGGGTTCAGGACCTCGGGGATAGTCCCGGAGTCGTCGTACCACATCGCCACCCGGCCCTGCTCGTAGTCCTGGAGGCAGTTGGTCACCAGGTAGGTCGCGATGCCCTTCGGCCCGGCGTTCTGCGTGATGTCGCGATACCAGGTTCCGAAGGTCGTGGCGTTCGGCTCGGTGCCGAGCAGGAAGTTCCAGTTCTTGTCGAAGTAGTTCCCGGTGACGGGGTTGTCCCACGGGTAGAACCACTGCCAGAGCATGAACGCGTCGTACAGGTTCTGCGTCTTGTCGCCTCGGACGCAGAAGCCGGCGTGGTCCGAGGTATTGAGCTTCTTCGCATCGGCGAGCAGCTCAGTCGGGTTCTGCGGAGGCGCGGCGATCCCGGCTGCCGCGAACATGGCCTTGTTGTAGTACAGGAGGCCGCCACCCGTGTGCGAAGCGATGCAGTAGGTCATGCCGCCGTTCTGGCAGGCAGCTTCGACCGCTGGGGCGATGTCGGCAAAGTTCCATGACGCCGGGGTCTGGGCGGCGTCCTTGATATAGGGGTCGAGCGGCTCGACGCCCTGGATCCCGATGTAGCTGCCGATGTTCTCAGAGCCCGTAAAGAACACGTCAAGCGACGAGTCCTTCGCGCTCAGCTGGAGCGGCACCTTCTGGTCCATCCCGGCGACCGGGAGCTGGACGAAGTTGACGTCAATGCCCGTCTTCGTCGTGAAGTCAGACATGAGCGTCTTGTAGAAGTCGAACTCCGGAACGGACGAGTACGTCTCGACCGTGATCGACTGGCCCGCGAACGGCTGGGCCGGTACAGCGGATGCAGCCTCGGAGGCCGCGGCTGATGCAGCTGCCGACGAGGCGGGCGCCGCCGAGGCGGGTGGGCTTGAAGCGGTACTGCTCGAGCAGGCCGCAAGGACGATTACCAGGACGCTTGCCAGCGCCGTGAGGCGCCGTCGTCCACGAAACGTCATTCCTCTCCTCCTCCAAGTCACGACCGATGGCCGCTGGACTCTCGCCGAAGCGCGAGCCGCGGGATCATCTCACGATGATTCACGGATGGCAAGATATGATATTCGGAATGCCGCAATCCGAGACAACCGGCGTCTCGACGCCGGCCCGAACCTGACGCGGGCCAGCATCGGCGCAGCTTTAGCCGTTGACGGCTGGCCATGGCCGAGGTGGCTGGAACATCTCCAGCGTGACGCCTCCGGGCCCATGGAAGTAACAGATCCTGCCGCCGGCATTGCCCCCTGCCCTGATGTCGTTGGGAGGCGACACGAACTCGACCCCTGCGGCTCGGAGCTCGTCATACGCCGCGAGCGCGTCTTCAACGACGATCGCAAGGTGTGCGGATCCCGGCTCGGCGACGGGGCGCGCGGCCCCGTCGGGTCGTGGCTGGTGGTACCGCACGAGCTCCAGGTCGTGGCTTCCGACCCGCCTCGGCTGACCCGGGAGATCGAGGAATGCGATCTCGATCCGGGCGTCGGGATAGCCGCTCAGCGTCTGGGCCAGCTCCTCGTCGACCATTCGGCGGACAACCACCTTGAAGCCGAGGAGGTCCCGGTAGAACTCGATCGCTGCGTCGAGATCGCCGACGCTGAAGCTGAAGTGCCAGATGCCGAGGGTCTTCACCGCGCCGGTCCCGCGTCCGGCTTTCCCGCGATGATCTCGGGCGCCGTCGGAGAGGGATAGCAACGCGCGGCAGCGCCACCGTCGACCGGGATGTTCGCCCCGTTGATGAACGACGATTCTTCGGACAGCAGGAACGCCACGACGGACGAGATCTCATCTGGTCGGCCCACGCGTCCGAGCGTGGCGAGGGCCGATAGCGTCGCGAACGCGGCGGCGGGATCCTCCGACCGTTCGACCATTGCCTGGTTCCACTCGGTCCAGATCGCCCCCGGGTCCACAGAGTTTGATCGGATCCCAGCCGGTCCGTACTCCACCGCAAGGTTCCGGGTGAGGGCCTGGATCCCGGCCTTGCTCATCTCGTACGACGCCCAATTCGGGAACCCCGCTCGCGCGTGGATCGAGGCGAGGCTGACGATCGAGCCACCCGATCGCTGCGCGAGAAACGTGCGCACTGCGGTCGAGGCGCCCCAGTAGGTGCCTTCGACGTTGACGTGCACCAGCCTTGTCACGGCAGCCTGATCCGGCTGGTGGACCGAGTCCATCGCGACGATCGCGGCGTTGTTGACCCAGCCACCGAGTGGCGCCAGGGCCACCGCCATGTCGCGGGTGTGCTCGAGGATCGCCAGGTCGGCGGCATCGCCGCTCACAACGATGCCCGGACGGCCCCGGGACGCGAGCCATTCCGCGGCATTCGCCGCCGTGTCCGGGTTAATCTCGATCCCGACCGCCGCCCAGCCGTCATTGGAGAGGCGCTCGAGGATCGCGCGGCCGAGTCCAACGCCGCAGCCCGTGACCACCACGCTACGCATCGGATCCTCCGTCTCTCAGACCTGGGCCGAGGGAGCGGCCGCCAGCGACGCGCGCCCGGGCGGGAGCTCGACGAGGAGGATCGCGACATCGTCCGGTGCCCGGCAAACCACGACCTTGATCACTCCCCCATCAGGGAGGGTCTGCGGCACGATCTCCGAGCGAGGCGGGTATCCCGCGGCCTCCAGGCGCCCGACGATCTCCTCGATCCCCCGGACCTTAAGGTTCACCGCCATGAGCCCCGGATCGCCGGGCCTCCGCGATACGGGCGTGCCGCGAGGCTGCTCGAACTCGACCAGCTCGATCTCGGAACCGTCGGGGCACGAGACAACCACGGAATGGACCACGGGATCAGTGAGACCGAACAGCGCGTTGATCGCGGCCGGATCGTGGTAGTCGTCGAACGTGACGCTGAGCCCGATCAGGTCCCGGTAATAGGCGACAGCCGTGTCCATGCGGCTGACGGCGATCACGGGATGGAAGAGGGATTCGACCCCGACGACCACTGAGCCACCTCCCGTCGATCTGCGCGGCGACTGGGCGCCGATCGAGATATCGTATCTGATACCCGAAGCCAGATCTGGGTCAGCTGGGAGGAACGAGTGACGACCGGACGCGACATGGTGGCGGTCCGAAAGCTGTCGGTCGAGGCGCACGAGGTGACCCTCCAGATGGTCCCGATGCCGGAACCGAGGGCCGATGAGGTCCAAATCCGGGTTACAGGGGCGGGCATCTGCGGCACCGATCAGCACATCCTCGACGGTGACTACGCCTCCCGGCCGCCAGTGACCCTTGGCCACGAGGTCGCCGGTATCGTCGAGGCCGTCGGGCGCGATGTCGATCCGGTCTGGCTCGGCGCGCTCATCGCGCCCGAGACCGCCTATTCCACGTGCCGCAACTGCCCCTCGTGCATCGGCGGCCGCCCGATGCTCTGTGCCCAGCGCGTCTCCATCGGCTCGGGTGTCGACGGTGGCTTCGCCGGAGCCATCGTCGTGCCGGCGCGCAACCTCCATCGTCTGCCAGATTGGCTCGACGACCGCGCCGCCGCGCTCATGGAGCCGCTCGCGTGCGTCTGCAACAGCGTGCTGGACCCTAACCGCGTCCAGCCGGGCGAGACCGTGATCGTTTCCGGCGCTGGGCCGGTCGGGATCCTGGCTGCGCAGGTCGCACGTGCGGCAGGCGGGATCGTCACGATCACCGGAACACGGATCGACATTGAGCGGCTCGAGCTCGCCAGGGGCCTCGGCTTCGCGACCCGCAATGTCGACGATCCTGAGGACCTCGCCGCCCTCGACGCTCTCCAGCGTGCACGCGTGATCGACGTCGTCCTTGAGTGCGCCGGGGCCGCATCTGCCGTGGCGGCCGCTCTTCGCTGGCTCCAACCAGGAGGGCGCCTCGTCCAGATCGGGCTGATCTCAGGGCCGATCGCGGTCCCGTTCGGCGAGATCGTGACGCGCGAGCTCTCGGTCAGCGCCGGGTTCGGGAGCTCGCCGGCGGCCTGGCGGCGTGCTGTCCGACTCGTGGAGGAGCATCTGGTCGCGCTTCCACCGCTCGTATCGCACGTTTTCGCGCTCCGTGATTACGCCCTTGCCTTTGACTGCTTCGCCCGGCGCGACGGCCTGAAGACCATCTTCGACCCTCGGCTCAACTGAGGTCGGCGCGGACGGTATCCCTCCGGCCGACGACCCGCTGCCTTCATGCACCATCGGCGTCCGATGAACGGCAGCGCTGGGGAAACCTGGCGGTGGAGCAGGGCGGTGATGACCCTGACGCCATCGCCGCCAGACCTTAGCCGCTGACGATCGGGTCCCAGCGCTCGCCGGGCGCGACCACGCGCGAGGCATTCCCCTCGATCACGAGCTCGCGTCCCTCACGAAGTCGGAACCCCGTGCCCCACGTCTCGAGTCGCTCGTCGTGGATCCCGTTGGCACCGGCGACAGAGGGCTCGGGCCAGACCGTGAGGATCACGAGCGGCTCATCGCCATCATTACGAAGCCGGTGGAAGGTGCCGGCGGGAATGAAGACCACCATCCCGGGCTCGAGGCGGTACGTTCGGTGGCCATCGCCCGAGTTTGGGTCTCCGCCGAGGTCGACGAGCGTCCGGCCGCGGACGATGTAGTAGATCTCGTCGTTGTCAGGGTGGTTCCCTCCCCCAAGCCCCTGGTGCGGATCGACGGTTCCCTGGTTCAGCAGGAGGTCGTGTCTCCCGGTCGTCTGCTTGCCCAGGACGTGCTGAGAGTGGTACGCGGGGTCGGCGGGATGCGTGAACGGAAGCACGTCGTCGGTGCGGATTACCAGGTACGGCTGATCTGCCATGAGAGCTCTCCTCGGAATTGGGCGGGCTGGGTTGGGCTCAATAGGTCGGGACGCTGCCACCTGGGTTCAGCGCGAGGTTGCCGCCGTCGACCGGGAGGTTGACACCAGTGACCATCGATGCCGCGTCTGAGAGCAGGAAGAGGACGGGTCCGACGATCTCCTCCGGCCGCCCCATCCGACCCATCGGGATCCCGGAGATCATCCGGGCGACGATCGCGGCCCTCGCAGGGTCGCGGATCTGGGCCATCAGGCCTTCGTTCACGAACTGGCAGGGCAGGATCGAGTTCACGCGGATCCCGAAACCCGCCCACTCCACGGCCAGGTTCCGGGTGAGCTGATCGACGCCGGCCTTGCTGACCCCGAACGCGAGGTTCCCGCGGCCGAGGGTCGAGGCAGCGGCAATCGAGCTGATGTTGACGATGGAGCCGCCCTTCCCCGCTGCGATCATCCGACGCCCGACCGCCTGGGCGAAGCGCATGTACCCGGCGAGGTTGACGCGCATCACCTCTTCCCAGACGGCCATCGGGAAGTCCTCGGGCTGGCTTTGCTGCGGATTGATCCCGGCGTTGTTGACGAGCGCGTCGATCCGCCCATATGTCCGCTCGGTCTCGGTGACAAACGCTTCGATATGGGCCGGGTCGGCCGCGTCGCCCTCGACGGCGATGCAGGTCCCGCCTGCCGCACGAACGGCATCGACCGTCTGCCCGAGCCGCCCGCCATGAACGTCATCGAGGGCGACGGAGGCGCCGGCCTCGACGAGACCGACGGCCATGGCGCGCCCGAGGGCGCCGCCGGCACCCGTGACGATCACCGTCCGGCCGTCCATTCGGAAGAGGTCAGCGCTCATCGAAGTACGCTCCGGATCGTCGTGGCGACACGTTCAGCCGTCGGAATGGCCAATCGCTCGAGGTTCTCCGCCGCTGGCAGCGGCTGGTGGGGGGTCGTGATCCGAACCATCGGACCGGATAGGTCGTCGATGGCCTCCTCGGCCGCAATCGAGACGATCTCCGCTCCCCACCCACAGAGGCGAGGGTTCTCCTCGACAGTGAACAGCCAGCCCGTCTCGCGAACCGACGCGAGCACGGTGGTCATATCCAGCGGCACGAGGCACCGCAGATCGATCACGCTGACGTTGAGACCCTCGGCTGCGAGCAGGTTGGCCGCCTCGATTGCGACCGGGACCATCGCGGCGAGCGCCACGACCGTCGCGTCCCGCCCCGAGCGAACGACAGCGGCCCGCCCGAGCGGGATGACGTGTTCACCCTCGGGGACCTCGCCCTTCATCGCGAACAGATTCTTGTGCTCGAACACGATCACAGGATCGGGGTCACGGATCGCTCCGGCGAGGAGGCCTTTCATGTCGGCCGGGTTCGATGGAGCAACGACCTTCAGACCGGGGACGGCCATTGCCCAGTTCTCGAGCGACTGGCTGTGCTGGGCGCCGAAGCGGATCCCGCCGCCGTTGGCGGTCCGGATGACGAGCGGCAGGGAGACCTGTCCATCACTCATGTAAGGCGTCTTGGCGATCTCGTTCGCGACCAGATCCCAACACACCGCCAGGAAGTCGCTGAACATGATCTCGGCAACTGGGCGCATGCCGGTCATGGCGGCGCCCATCGCCATCCCAAGGATCGCCTGCTCCGAGATTGGCGTGTCGAGCACCCGTTTCGGCCCGAACCGCTCGAGCAGGCCGACGGTCGTCTTGAAGACGCCGCCTGCTGCGGCGACGTCCTCACCGAGGAACACCACGCGCGGATCGCGCTCCAGCTCCTGGGCGAGCGCGTCGGCAACTGCCGCCCGATAGGTCATCTCCGGCATGGGGATCCTCCCGCTCTGCTTGGCCCCAGGGGCGCGCGCCCGTTCGACATGGTCAGGCGAAATCGGTGGCGAGCTGTCGGATGCGGTCCGCAACCCGCGCGACGGAGAGCCCGTAACGCTCGAGCAGCCGCTCGTTCGGCGCCGACTCACCGAAACGGTCCTCGATCCCGATGCGTCGGAGCGGTGGGCCGCCGGCTTCGGCGATCACCTCGGCGATCACGCTTCCAAGCCCGCCGATTACGTTGTGCTCCTCGACGGTCACCACGAGCCGTCGTCCCATAATCAGGCTCCGGATCGCGGCCGCATCCAGTGGCTTCAGGGTCGGCACGTGCACCATCGCCGTCTTCAATCCTTCGGTCTCGAGGGCCTCGGCCGAGGCCAGCGTCCTCGCGGACTGGGTCCCAGTGCTGACGAGCAGGATGTCGCCATCGGGCCGCAGCACGATCGGAGGCCCGATCGGCGCCCGATAGGGAGCTTCGAAGATCCGGCGCTCGGGGTCGCGCGCGAGCCGTACGTAGACTGGACCTGGGATGTCCGCGGCCGCCCGAAGCATGGCCGCGCCCTCCACATCATCCGCGGGGGCGAGGACCGTCATCCCAGGCATGGCACGCATGATCGCGAGGTCCTCGAACAGCTGGTGGGTCTTGCCGGTCGAGCCGGTGAGGAGCCCGCTGTAGCCGGCGGCGATCTTGACCCCGAGGTGCGGCTGCGCGACCGTGACCCGGATCTGGTCGAGAGCCCTGGCGACTGCGAAGCAGGCGAAGGTGCTCACGTACGGAGTGAAACCCATCGTAGCCAGGCCCGCGGCAACGCCGATGAGGTTCTGCTCCGCGATCCCCATCTCCAGGAACTGGCCAGGCGCACGCTCGGCGACGATGTCGGCCCGCGTCGAGTTCGCGAGGTCGCCGTCCATCACGAGCACGTCCGGTCGCTCTCCGGCAAGGGCGGCCAGGGTCTCGCCGAAGGTCTCGCGTAGCGACCGTGCGACCGCGTCGCGGGGCGCGAGCGCCTGGGGCGTCATGCGCCGAGCTCTGCGAGGGCACGGACCGTCTCATCCGCCGACGGGACGCGAGCGTGCCAATCAAAGCGGCCCTCCATGAACGAGACGCCGCGGCCCTTGGTCGTCCTGGCGAGGAGGACGGTGGGGCGACCTCGGACCGGATGGTCCCTCACTGCCGTCAACTCGTGCACGATCGAGGGCATGTCGTGTCCGTCCAGGTCCCGGACGTCCCAGCCGAACCCGGCCCAGATCGCCGCCAGCTGACCGACACCCCATGGCGCCTCGCGGTGGCCTTCTCGATCGACCCACCCCCACTGCTGGAGGCCATTGACATCGACGATCGCGACCAGGTTGTCGAGCCGGTAGCGAGCGGCGGCCATCGCCGCCTCCCAGACCTGGCCCTCCTGGCACTCGCCGTCCCCGAGCATGACGAAGACGGCCACGCCGAGTTCGCGGCGCTTGGCACCGATCGCCATGCCGACAGCCGTCGAGACGCCCACGCCGAGCGACCCGGTGGACATGTCGAGACCGGGCAGCCGCGTCATGTCGGGGTGTCCCTGGAGACGCGATCCGAGCTGGTCGAAGGTCTCGAGCTCCTCGATCGGCATGAACCCGGCAATCGCCAATACCGCGTACAGGCCGATCGACGCGTGACCCTTCGACAGGACGAACCGATCTCGATCAGCCCAGTCTGGCTGCTCTGGGCGGACCCGAAGGACACCGCCATACAGCGCGGTCAGGAGATCGATCGACGACAGCGGGCCGCCGAGGTGCCCGGCGCGTGCGCGCCCGACCGCACGCACGACCTCGATCCGGGCGCGGGTCGCACGGTCTTCGAGCGCGGCGATGTGGTCACGTGGTTCCGCCGCCATCAGGTCCGCCACGCTGCGCCACCATCGCTCCAGACGTTTGTGCCCATCGTCTCGAGCGCGGGCTCGGGCATGCGTCGAGCCTCGTCAATCGCCCCTTCGACCGCGGCTAGCTCCTCGGCCTCGATCGCGTCGATCACGTCCCGACCAACGCCTTCGTCGACGAGGCGACTGGCGTACGTGGTGATCGGGTCACGGGCGAGCCACGCCTCGACCTCTTCCTTTGGCCGATACGTGCCGGGGTCGGCGCGCGAGTGGCCGCCGTGGCGATATGTGAGCGCCTCGACGAGGCTCGGGCCCGCCCCGCTCCTGGCGCGGTCGATCGCCGTGACAGCCGTGTCGAACACGACGTCGGCGTCGTTGCCGTCGATCATGATCGCCTCGAGGCCATAGGCAGATGCTCGGTCCGCGGCCGGCCTAGGAACCGCGGTGACCGACCCGATGGCCGTGTATTCCATGTACTGGTTGTTCTCGCAGACGAAGATCACGGGAAGCTTCCACACGGCGGCCGCGTTGAGGGCCTCGTGGAAGGCGCCGATGTTCGTGGTCCCGTCCCCGAAGAAGCAGACCGAGACCTGGCCGCTCCCGCGGAGCTGGGCGGACCAGGCGGCCCCCGCCGCGATGGGCAGGTGCGCACCGACAATCGCGTAAGACCCGAGGGCCCCATGCTCGACGCTGGTCAGGTGCATCGAGCCACCCTTGCCCCGCATCAGGCCGCCGGCGCGGCCCATCAGCTCCGCATAGACCGCGGTCATGGACGCTCCGCGCGCGAGGACATGGTTGTGGCCGCGATACGTGCAGAATGTGTAGTCGTCCGAGCGCATCGCACTCGCGAAGCCGGCGGCGATGGCCTCCTGCCCGAGCGCGAGGTGGCTCGTACCCTTGATCAGGCCCTCGAAGTAGATCTCGTGCGCGCGACGCTCAAAGGTCCGCAGCCGGAACTGCAGGCGGTACATGTCCAGCCGGCGACTGCTCTCTCGCGGGCCACCCATGGTCATCACGCCTCACTCATCGCAGCCGGCCCGGCCGGCGCTTCCACGATTCTGGAAGATCGAATACCATATCTCACGTGCTAGCGTAGTACGCCATGCCGTATCCTCGCAAGGCCAGACTGGAGGCGAATTCCGGTCGATCCGGACGAAGGGACGAGGGTCAGATGGGAGGTTCGAGCACGGCACGCGTCGACGACGGCGCCTCAGCGCAAGGGACGACGCCCGGCGCGTCCGTTGACCTCAAGCTGCGCACGTACAAGCGGGCCGTCTTCGAAACCCTGGGTGACATGATCGTGAACTTCGAGCTTGAACCTGGCGACCGCCTGGTAGAGACCGAACTCGCGACTCGGCTGGGCGTGTCGAAGACACCCGTGCGCGAGGCGTTGTTCATGCTCGAAGCCGATGGCCTCGTCGATGTCGCCGCGTATCGCGGGGCGACGGTCCGCTGGCTGTCCGTCACCGAGATGCTCGAGCAGGGATTCCTCGTCGACGCCCTGGAGATGCCGGCCTATGCGATCGTGGTGGAGAAGCTCACGGATGCCGAGCTCGTCGAGATCGGAAGGATTACCGAGAACCTGAAGGTGGCTCGCCGGGACCGCGACGAACGGCGGTTCATGCAGCTTGCGGTGGAGATCCACTCCCGGATCTTCGCGGCGACCGGGTACCCGCGCCTTCACCGGCTGATCCGGACGGTGCTGGGCCCAGCCGGCCTCCGCTACGACAAGGCGCTGGTCTACCCCGATCCGGAGTCTTGGGACCTGCTCCTAGCGCTCTCCGTCGCGCGGTCCGAAGCGATCCAGGCACGCGACGCGAACCGGGCGATCGAGTCGGTGCGCCAGTACCGGGCCGTGCTGACGGAGCGGACCATGTCGCGACTATCCGACCCGGCCATCGCGAAGTACTTCCAGAAGGAATAGGCGCGTGACCGTGGGTGTCGAGTCCGTCACGGGACCCATCGAGGCTGAACGACTCGGATCGACCCTCGTGCACGAGCATGTCGTCTGCGCGAGCGCGGGCGCGGCGCGCAGCCTCACGCGACTGACTGGCGGGGTCGACAGGCTCATCGAGCGCGGCGTCAACGCCTTCCTCGACGCCCGGGCAAACGGCGTACACACGATCGTCGACGCGACGCCCTTCGACCTCGGGCGCGACGTGGAGATCCTTGCGGAAGTCTCCCGGCGTTCGGGCGTCACGATCATCGCGGCGACGGGCCACTGGCTGCTCCCCTCGGTGATGATGGCCAACCGCACAGTGGCGGAGTTGGCAGACCAGTACATCGAGGACCTCGCTTCCGGAGCCGACGGGACAACGATCCGATGCGGCGTCATCAAGGTCTCGAGCGAGGAGGAAGTCACCCCGTTCGAGACGAAGGTCATCGAGGCAGCCGCCATCGCCAACCGGGAGACGGGCGCGCCGATCATCACCCACGCGAAGGCAATCCGCCGGATTGGTGAGGCGCAGGCAGACCTGTTCGATCGCCTCGGCGTGGACCCGTCGCGGGTCGTGATCGGGCATGCGGACGACACATACGAGCCCGATTACCTGACCGGGCTCGCCGACCGCGGGTACTTCATCGGGATGGACCGCATCCCGAATGGGGCGCTGGTGGAGTACGGCGGCCAGACGGTCGAGGGCCGGATCGAGATGATCCGGCGGCTCGTGGAGCTGGGCTACGCTGACCACCTGGTCGTAGCGCACGATGACCCCGTCTGGGCGGGCGTCCTCTCGACCGAGGACCAGCGCCGACACATCGAGTCCAATCCGCATGGGATCTCGTTCATCGCGCGGGTCGTCCTGCCGGCGCTCCGAGAGCGTGGCGTCTCCGAGGACGCGATCCATCGGATCACTGTGGTGAACCCAGCCCGGTGGCTGACGGGGGCCGCGCCGGCCGCCTGACCCGCGTGCGCCCGGCGCGGGGCCTCGGGCGTGGGGCCTGACCGGGTCGGCCAGACCCGGCGCGAAACCCGCGGAACCGCGGTCAGGAAGGCGGCGCCGCCGCCCTACGCACGATCCGGGCCGCCTCGATCACGGTCGGGAACGACTTCTGCGTGCCTGGACGCTGAACGCTGTCGCTCGCCAGAGCGCACGCGGCTCGGACCGCGAAGTCCAGCTCCATCCCGCTCGCCAGTCCGAACGCCAGGCCGCCAACGAAGGCGTCGCCGGCCCCGGTCGTGTCCACCACCGTGACCGCCGACGCGCTCACGCGGAAGAAGCGTCCGTCCCGAGAGAGAGCGACCGCGCCGGCGGACCCGAGGGTGACGACCAGCCCAGCCCGAGTGAGCTGTTGAACGGCGCGGAGTGCCGTCGGGTCGGTGGCATCGAGCGTGCCGAGGGCCACGCCCGCTGACAGGTGCTCGAACTCGCGCTCGTTGGGAACGAGCCAGTCGGTCACGGCGAGCAACGCCTCCTGGAGGAGCGCGGCGGGTGCGGGATTGAGGATCGTGGTCGCCGCTCTCGCCTTCGCTGCGCGGAACGCGGCGGCGGTGACCTCTTGCGGGATCTCCAGCTGGCCGACAACGACATCGACCGACGCGGCTGCGGCGACTGCCGTTGCGGCCGCGACCGGGTTCAGGTGTGCGTTTGCCCCCGGGATGACCAGAATCCGATTCGAGCCGTCGCGCTCGACCCAGATGGGTGCCGCGCCCGTGCTTTGGCCGGCCACCGTGATCACATGCTCGACGTTGATCCCCTCGGCCCGCAGGTTCTCGATGGTGAGCGAACCGAATGGGTCGTCTCCGACGGCGTTGACCATCGTCACGTCGGCCCCCAGGCGGGCGCACATGACGGCCTGATTGGCGCCCTTGCCGCCGAAGCCCAGGTCGAACCTGTCGCCGACAAGTGTCTCGCCCACGGCCGGGATTCGGGTCGCGTACGCCACCATGTCCACCATCGTGCTGCCAACGATCCAGATTGACGGGTGACCGGTATCCAGGGGTCCCGTGCCGGACTGCCCGGAGGACATCTCCCCGCTCATCTCCGCCACACTCTGTCACCCCACGCGCCATCCATCAGGAAATCTCGAGAAGGGTCTTGAGCCCCTCGCCGCGCGCGACCGAAGCAATAGCTTCAAGGGCGGCGTCCAGCCGGAACCGGATCGGCGTGTACGCGCGCAGGTCGAGCGACGACTCGGATAGCCACCGGACGGCGCGCCGGAAGTGTGGCGGCGTCCCACCGAAAGCTCCCACCAAGGAGATCTGCCGGTAGTGGATCGCGTTGAGGTCGAGATCGACCAGGCTGCTCTCGGGCGGCATGCCGGCGAACGCGAGGACCCGGCCCCCGGGCGCGACGAGGCTCAGCGCCGTTGCGACGGCCGCCTTCGCGCCGGTCGCCAGCACGACGACGTCGAACCCGCTCGCGTCCGCTGTCCCCGTTCGCACCTGGGTCTCCCATCCATCGGACATCGCCAAGGCGGCCGACGCCCCGAGCAAGACCGCCGCGCCGGCGACACGCTCGGGGTTGATGTCGACGCCGAATACGGGTGAAGCGCCCCGCGACCTGGCCACCGCGACGTGGAGCACCCCGATCGGTCCGAGACCGAGGACGAGGACCGACTCCCCGGGCGCGATCCGGGCCTCGTCCTGCCCGTTGAGGACCGTGTGCGTCGGCTCGGCGACGGCCCCAAAGGCCGGCTGGAGCGACGGAGGCAGCGGCACAACGCCCCCGGAGCGAACCCAAGCCGACGGCACGGCGCACGCCTCGGCCATGCCACCGGGCGTGTCGTAACCCAGGACCTTCCTCCGGCGACAGAGGTTGTGCCGGCCGGCCTGGCAGGCGGTGCATTCGAGGCAGGGTGCGCCGGGACAGACCGCAACCGCTGTTCCCACCGGCAGCGTCGCGACGTCCGATGCGCGGATGATGCCCCCGATCTCGTGGCCCAGCACCTGCGGGCCAGTGAGCCGCGGGCTGCCGTGCCGCCAAACCCGCACGTCCGATCCGCACACGCCAACCGTGACGGGCTCGATGATCACCCCGCCGGCGGGGAGCACCGGGTCCGCGACCTCCTCGATCCGGAGATCCCCCGGGCCATGCAGGACCACCGCCTTCATCGCGAGGCTCCTTCCTGCCGAGCAGTGGCCGTGACGCCACTCGCAAGCTGGTGGTTGATCGACGCCGTGTCCCGGTACAGGCGGCGGAACAGGTCGTACAGACGTCCGTAGGCCTCCGTGGTCGCCGCGTCGGGCGTGATCCGATCGGCGACCCGGACCCAGCCGTCGGGTTGCGCGTGCTCGTTCGTGACGCCAGTCGCGAGCGCTGCGAGGTACGCTGCGCCGTACGCCGCGCCGATGGTGACGGCGGGCACCTCCTGGGTGATCCCGGTCACGTCCGACACGATCTGCATCGCGAGCCGGTTGCGGGTGCCACCTCCCGCAACACGGACCCCGTCCAAGCGCACGCCCTGAGCGGCGAGCGCCTCGAACAACTGACGCAGCCCGAGGGCCGTGCCCTCCAAGATCGCCCGGGAGATGTCGCCACGCGTGTGACTGAGCCCAAGTCCTGCGATCGTGCCGCGGGCCAGCGGGTCGGAGAACGGGGTTCGCTCGCCGCTGAAGTATGGGAGGAGGAGGAGGCCGTTCGCGCCCTGGCTCGAGGAGGCCGCCTCACGATTCAGGACTGCGTGCGCATCCGCGATCTCCTCACCCGTGCCCTGCGGGAGCTCGCGGGAGAACTCCCGGCGCAGCCACGACGTGATCGCGCCGCTCGTCGACAGCCCGCACCCGATCGCTCGGCGACCCGGGAAGATCCCCTCGCTCTCCCAGAGACCGCGCGGCGGCCGAGGCAGGTCACCAAACGTCGTGACAGTCGTCGTGCTGCCGTAGGTGAGTGCCGCGACGCCGGGTCGCAGGGCACCCACGCTCGCTGCCTCTGTCGGACCGTCGCTGGTGCCGACAAGGACCGGCGTCCCGGCCGGAAGACCGGTCAGCGCCGCCGCCTTGTCGCTGACCGTGCCGGCGACCTCCGTGGTCCAGCGGATCGGCGGGAGACGCCGGGCAAGGTCGAGACCTTGGGCGTACCGGAGATCCCACCCGCCGCGGCGGGCGCCGTAGAACGGGGCGAAGTAGCTCGCCTGGTGGCGATCGATCACCTCGGTCGCGGTGAGCCGGAACACCAGGTAGGACGTGGCCGTGTGGAAACGCGCGGTCTCCGCGTACAGAGCGGGTTCCTGCTCCGCGAGCCAGACGATCTTGGGTCCAACGGACTGGCTGCTGAGCCCCATCCGACCAAGCAACCGGATCGCCCGTCGACCAACCCGGGCCTCCAGCGCAGCGATCTGGTCGGTCGCCCGAACGTCGACCCCGTAGAGGATCCCTGGCCGGAGCGGGCGTCCGGCAGCATCGACCGGCAACAGGCACGGCCCGCACGTCGTGATCGAGATCGCTGCAACCTCGCTCGACAATCCGACCGCGTCGTCCAGCTGGCGACAGAGGCCCTCGAGGTCGTGCCACCAGACCGCGTCCGCATCTTGCTCAACCTGGCCGCCGGCAGGCGTCGAGATCCCGTGGGCCATCCTCGCCTCGGCGAGGACTTCGCCATCCGGCAGGCACGCCACCCCCTTGGAAGCGTACGTCCCGATGTCGATCCCGAGGAGGACGCGCGGACGCTTACCTCCCCGGTGCGGCCTCATGTCGGAGCCGCCCTACGGACGACAACGTCGGGCCACGGCCGCGCGTGTGCGTCCACGACGGCGACGAGGCGGTCGAAACGCGCCCTGGCTCCCGTTGCGAGGTCGACCTCCGGTTGCGGCGCCCTGACCGACGGTCCCCAGACACCGCGGCCGGCCAGGAAGCCGGACGCGCCGCCCTTGCACGCCGCCTCGACGGCCTGAGGGAAGAGGTCCACGGGAACGGCTGCGGACAAGACGACCCACGGGCAAGTGAGGACCCGTGTGATCTGCTCGCTGGCGGCGGTCATCTCCTCCGCCGTGCCGTGTCCGTGCGTCGGCACGTGCGTCTTGTACAAGTCCGGCCGGTACGGCGCGAACTCCTCAGCGGCCGCCTGGATCGCGGCATCCATATCAGGCCCCAGACCGCCCCCCGGCACCTGTACAAGACCCTCGAGGACGGACAGGAGCCCGAGGGTCCGGCACCGATCGACGAAGTCACCAACCATGTCGGCACGGCGGGATACAGGCTGATCGGGTCGCCAGACGACGAGGAACTTGAGGGCCCGAGCACCTTGCTCCGCCAGGTCCTCCGTCATTGCAGCACGATCCAGTTCGCTCCACTCCAGGACGCCTCCCGGAGGTTGGATCAGGCGGTCGACCGCGACGATGAGGCCGCAACTCGGTGCCAGCGCACCAGACTCGGCGACCGCAGCGAGGCCGTAGTCGCGATCGACAAGCATCCCCGAGGCTGCCGGTGAGAGGCTCCGGGCGACCGCCACCTTGAAGTCGCGGAGGTCCTGATCGGTCCCGGCTCCCCCCGCCGCGACCAGCAGGGTCCGTAGCGACTCGCGCTGGTCGATCGCCAGCATTGCGAAGCTGCCTCCGGGTCGTGCGAGGGCGCTCAGCCGCGGCGCGACCGCGATCCGGTCGCCTGGCTCGAGATCCTCGGGCATCTGGCATCCTCGCTCAGCTGGCGGGTGGATCTAAGATATCGTATCTTCCAACCCAAGTCGCCGTGCAATTCCGGTTGGTCCGCGAGGCCGCTCCGTCGCACGAACCGGTCAGGGGTCCTGATGGACGCATCCGACGGGCGTCACCGCAAAACCGATCGAGTTGGCGAGCGATGGGCCAAGCTCTCCGAGTTGCTCAGGGTCGATACCCCGTATCTGGACACTCAGGCGCCACCCAGGTGCGTCTCTGCGACTCGGTAGCGTTTGATGGCCTCATGGTCTAGCACCACCCCCAGCCCGGCCGCCGTGGGGGCCGCGATCTCACCGCCCTCGACGGAGATCCATTCGCGGAACAGCCGGAACACCAGGTCGATCTCGTACTCCGGAACCGTCATCTCGACACCCATGACGGTCGGGAACGCGGCGGCAAGGTGGACGTGGATCTCCGGAAACACGTGCGGGAGCACGGGCACACCGCGGGCGCTTGCCATCGCGCAGACCTTCGCCGCCTCGCTCAGGCCACCCATCGTCGTGGCGTCAACGCGCAGGACGTCGGGGATGCAGATCCCGAACATCTGCTCGAAGGCCCACCGCCCTACGGCGTCCTCACCGAGGGCGAGCGCCATCCCGGTCGCGGCCCGCAGCGACGGCGCGAGGTGCACGAGCTCCGGCGCAAATGGGTCTTCCAGAAAAGCGAGACCGATCGCCTCCCAGGACCGCACGGTCGGGACAACGTCGAAGAGCGTGCGCCACGCCCAGTGGGCGTCGTAGGCGAGCCGGGCACGACCCCCGATGGCCTCCGCCGCGGCGGTCAGCCGCGACGTGTCCTGGGCCAGGTCGCCGGCGGAGATCTTGATCATCCCGAAGCCGCGACGGACGTAGTCGTCCACCTCGCGCGCGAGGTCATCGTTGGTCTTGCCGGCCGCCGTGTAGCCCCCCGCCACGGTCAGCGGGGCCCGAGTGCGGGCGCCGCCGAGCAGCTTCCAGATGGGTAGTCCGGCGACCTGCGCCTTGACGTCCCACAAGGCCACGTCGACGGCGCTGAGCGCCCGCATGAACACCCCGCGCCCCGCGATCGTCAGGTTGCGGTAGTAGAGCCGCTCCCAGAGTTCTTCGGTCATGAGCGGGTCCGCGCCGAGGAGAAGGGGGGCGAGGTTGCGATCGACGATGGTGCCAATTGGGGCGTTGCGGGTCATACCGAAACCGATCCCGGTAATGCCGACGTTCGTCTCGATCGTGGCGATCGCGTACTCGCGCGACTCGAACCGGAGGTCGCCCATGACGATCGGTCGCGCCAGCGGGATGTCGCAGGTGACGGTCCGAACGCCAGTGATCTTCATCCCGAAGTGTCTTCCTCGACGGCCTCAGCGCTTGTTGAGATATCGTATATTGCACGCCAAGTCGCGATCGAGTGTGGTCTACGGAGGAAAGGCTCGTGCCCGACGCCAGCCGCGAAGACCGGACCGGGACTCCCTGGCGCATTCTCGCGCTCGATACCGGGACATCCCTGCTCGAGAAGTCGATGCTGACCTACACGTCTGGGTTCGGCGAGGTGGCCCGGATACCCAGGATCATGTGGGTCCTGACCGGCCCTATGACCGTCGTGATCGACACGAGCGTTGCGGCCCACGGCAAGCCCGCGGAGTTCATCGGCGAGGACTTCAGCAGGTCGCCGGACCAGGAGCCAGTCAACGCCCTCCGGCGCGCAGGGGTCGACCCGAAGGACGTCGAGTTCGTCGTGCTGACCCACCTCCACTGGGACCATGCCGGCAACTGCGATCTATTCCCGGAAGCTCGCGTGCTCGTGCAGCGCACAGAGATGCGCTACGCCGCGGCGCCGGGAAGGTTCTTCGAAAAGGCCTTCCTGTCCGCGCCCGGCGGCTGGGCGCACCCTCCCTATCTGGTCCCCAACATCGAGCTGCTCGACGGCGCGACCACAATCGCGCCGGGACTCTCGGTCCTGCCCGTCCCTGGGCACACACCCGGGTCACAAGCGATCGTCGCGGCCACGGCGCTCGGGACGTTCTGTATCTCCGGGGACGCGGTGTGCACTTACGAGAACGTGGAACGGGACCTTCCGCCTGGCTTCCACGTCGACGTCGATGCATCGATGGACTCAATGGACCGGATGCGCGCCGCCGCCGACTACCTGCTGCCATCGCACGACTACGCGGTCCTGAGCGGCGGCTTGACGACCGAGGTCGGGTCAGCGCATCAGGCGCGCGGGCTGCTCCAGCCACGATGGCCATCCCCGCGCCAGCCAAACGCAAGTCACGGGCCCGGATCCAGCTGAGGTCGGCGCTACCCCGCGCAGCGAAGAAGTCGCCGCCCTGAAGGGCTCTGGATCTGATGGTGCGTAGTGTGACTCAGGACCTTGGAATCAAGCGGCGCTAGTCACCTCCCGCAGGCGAGCATAGGCCGCCTCTACGAGGCGTATGTCGATGCGGACGCCGCGGCCGCCCACAAGACAACGGCCCACTACCTTGCCTGGCATGACCGGGTTGCGCCGATGATGGCCGAGCCACGCCGCGGAGAACGATGGGAGGGCCTCATGATGGTTTCGGCAGCGAGGCGTGAGGCTGAAGGGACCAGCGATGCCGGCTGCTGACGAACCGCACGAGGTTGGGCATGCGATCGCGGGCGGCCCCGCCGTCCTAGCAGCGGTGCCGTCATTCGGCGTCTCCCGCCTCCCCCGGATTGTCTTCGGAGCCGGTCGACGCGGAGAAATCCCGGCACTCGTCGCTCTGTTCGGAAGTCGTGCCCTTCTGGTGACTGGTGCCCGGTCCCTCCGGGCCTCGCCGGCCTGGCCCGAGATCACGGCAGGGCTGGATGCGGCCGGCATCGCCTGGGAGCAAATGGCGGTCGACGGCCAGCCATCGGCGGAGCTAGTCGACGTGGCGGTCGCGGCGCGCCGGCTCGATCCTCCTGATGTCGTCGTAGGGATCGGCGGCGGCAGCGCCCTCGACACGGCCAAGGCAATCGCCGGCTTGCTCCGATCCGGGACGGCCGCGCTGGACCACCTCGAGGGCGTCGGCCGCGGCATCCCCTACCCCGGCCCGCCGACGCCGTTCGTGGCCGTCCCCACGACCGCCGGGACGGGCTCCGAGGCGACGAAGAATGCGGTCCTCTCGGGCCGCGACGGGACCACCGCGGCCCACGGAGGGGCACCGTATAAGAAGTCGTTCCGCGACGAGCGGCTCGTGGCCGCGGTGGCGGTCCTGGACCCGGACCTGCTGGCTGGCTGCCCGCCGGCGGTCATCGCGGGCGACGGCATGGACGCCCTGACCCAGTGCCTGGAGGCGTACGTATCGACCGGCGCGTCGCCGTTCACGGACGCGATCGCCTGGAGCGGGCTGGCCGCGATCGGACCCGCGCTCTTTACCTGGCACGCCGCGGCGCTGGCGAGGGCGCCGGTCGCAGAGACTGCGCCGGCACGGTCAGCGATGGCCTG
>JBGPIH010000029.1:0-24581 GCA_041484785.1 Candidatus Limnocylindria bacterium | reverse complement strand
TGCCTGGGCCTGATCGTGACCTTCGTGGGCATCTTCTTCCGCGGACCTGGCTACACGTTCGTCATCCCGTACGTGACCAGCCCCGGCCTCCATTTCGCCCTCTGACCGTGACGATTCGCCGAGGACAGGTGCGTTCATGAGCAACTACCACGTCCAGCCGATCGACAAGCCCGCCGCCCTGACCAAGGAAGCGATCAAGTCGCTGCGCAAGCAGCAGGTCCAGGGCCTGTCACGGCGCCAGGTGATGCGCGCGGCCCTGGGCACCGGGATCGGCCTGTGGCTGCTCGAGGTGACCGCTGGCACGATCGGCTTCGCCTGGCCGAACCTCAAGGGTGGCTTTGGCGCCCCGATCAAGATCGGCGACCTTGCCACGGTCAAGCTGCAGAACTCCACGTTGCCGATCGACCAGGGGTTCCCGGCGTACTACCCGGAGGCGCGCGCCTTCGTCGTCCTGCACGACCCGGGCCAGCAGCAGTTCCTGGCCGGCGAGGACCCGGTCGGTGACGGGACGGCGCTCAATGTTCGAGCGCTCTACCAGCGCTGCCCGCATCTCGGCTGCAAGCCCAACCCGTGCCTGAAGAACTTCTGGTTCGAGTGTCCGTGTCACGGGTCGCGCTATGACCGGCTCGGGATCAAGGCCGATGGGCCGCAGTACGGTCCGGCCCCGCGGAGCATGGACCGCTTCTCCATCAGCGTGGATGCGGCCGGGGCGCTGACCATCAACACCGGAAAGATCACCCTGGGGCCGTTGCCCGTGGCGGTTGGCCAGCCCGGGATCATCCCGCCGCGAACCCCCACCGGCTGCATCTGATGGCCGACACGCCTGAGGGTGGACCCGAACAACGCCTTCCCGTCCCCCGACCGCCGGTCGAGCCGGCACCGGTCGAGCGGTTCACATCGCCGCCGCAGGTCCGCACGTTCGAGGTCACGCCGGAACGGGCGGCACAGGTGGTCCGCCAATCGTCGAACGCGCGCTGGGTCGGCTTCCTGGTGGTCGTCCTCGTTGCCTTGTTCGTGGCGGGCTACTGGTTCTACGAGCTGGGGCCGCTGGGCATCAGCACGCCGCGACTCGATGCCGAGGCGAACGCCCAGCAGGTCACCGCGGTCGAGCGCGGCTACAACCTGTTCGAGGCCAACTGCGCGCGCTGTCACGGCACGCAGGGCGAGGGCGGCATCGGACCGGCGCTCAACCGCCAGGACAAGCTGTTCGCCCACCTCAACGCGAACTACCTGCGCCAGGTGCTCAATGCCGGCGGCCGCTACGTCTGCGGCAACCCGAACTCGCTGATGCCGGTCTGGTCGAACACGGCGACTCCGCCGGGCCCGCTCAACTACATCCAGATCGACGACCTGATCGCGTTCATCCGCGCGCCAAGCGACCAGACCTACACCGTCCGCGACCCCTCGCTGGGCGAACCGGTGCACGACCCGATCTCCGGCCAGGTCGAGACGTTCAAGGGCTGGGTCGATCCGAACTACAAGCCGGCGGCCGGCGCGACGGCGTTCCCGGATTGCTGGACCGACGAATTCGCCTCGGGCTCCGCGGCGCCGTCCGGATCCGCAGCGCCGTCGGGCTCGGCGGGGCCAGGCGCGTCCGCCCCGGCCGGTGGAGCGACCGTCTCGGTCGTGGCCCAGAACATCGCCTTCACCACGACCGACGTGACCGCCCCGGCCGACACGCCCTTCGTCATCGCCTTCGACAACCAGGACGCCGGGATCCCGCACAACGTCGACATCAAGGACGCCGCCGGGATGTCGGTGTTCAAGGGCGAGATCTTCAGCGGCGTGGCAACCAGGAACTACGACGTCCCGGCGCTCAAGGCCGGAACGTACTCGTTCACCTGTGACGTGCACCCGACCATGACCGGAACACTCACCGTCAAGTAACGCGTCGCCGCCGGCCGATCGGCCGGCGGATGAGGATGGAGGACGATGGCCCAGCAGGCGCTCGGAGCGGGGATGTCGGTGCCGCGACGGCGAGCCGTCTTCGGGCTGCTCGACGCCGACGGCTGGACGTGGGCCTCGGTCAAGGCCTTCGCCTGGCTGATCATCATCATCTTCATCCTCGGCTACCTGCCGGATCGCGCCTACTACCTGACCGTCGGACGGACGGTCGACCTGGGCGTCCTCGCCTGGTCGCCGATCAACCTCTGCCCGCCCAGCAACGAAACCCTTCCGTGCCCGGCTCCGGTCGGGGCGCTGGTCCCGTGGCACCCGTCACCGGCCCAGCTGGCCCTGCCGGCGGCCCGCACGGATGGTGCCGTCCTCCAGGTCGGTACCAAGATCCTGTACGTCGGCGGATCGGATGGAACGACGGCCCAGAAGGCTACGTTCGTGGCTCGAACGGTCGGCTCCGGCAACTTCGACACCTGGGCGAACGGGCCGGACCTGCCCGCGCCACGGGCCGACGCGAGCGTGGCCTACGCCGCGGGCAGCATCTACGTGATCGGAGGCACGGACGCGTCGGGCGTGCCCACGAGCACCGTCTTCGTCCTGACGCCGGACAGCCTGACCGGGTCGCTCGGCGAGTGGAAAGCGGCGCCCGACGCGCTGACGTTGCCCGAGCCACGCAGCGGCGCGGCGGCTGCTGTCACGACGGACGGCTTGCTGTTGATCGGCGGACGGAACGCCAGCGGGCCGGTCACCACGACCTGGAAGTCGCTCCTCGATCCCAAGGGCGCGCTCGGGAAATGGAACGTGGAGCAGCCGCTCCACTCGGCGCAGGCAGACGCGACCGCGGTGGTCGTCGGCGACTACGTCTGGCTGTACGGCGGGAGCGATGGGCGGGGCCCGGTCGGTGCCGTCCAGCGCGGTGTCTTCGGCAAGGCGGCGGCAGCCGGACTGCCCGTCAATCCGAACGCGGGCAAGGTCATCGAATGGGACGTCAACGACAGCGCCAATCTCCCCGTCGCCCGAACCAACGCGGCCGGCTGGGGCGCGAACGGCGCGCTCTACCTGGCCGGCGGCGATGACGGCAGTGGCCCGAAGTCCGAGGTCTACTGGGCGATCCCGACCTCGACCGGCGACCTCAAGGAGTGGAAGCACCTCGACGTCGGCGACCTGCCGGCGCCCGGCCTGGAGGGGGCCGCCGCGGTCGTGACCGGACCCACAGTCGTCCTCGTGGGTGGCTCCACCGTCGGCGGCGTCCTGGCGTCGAGTGCCCGCGCCGGCACCGCGCCACAAAGCCCGTTCTTCCAGCTCGGCCTCGTGGGTGCCACCGTCCCCGGCCTCAAGATCGATGGCGAGGTCGGCCAGCAGCTCGGCTACCTGAATGCGGCCGGCGTCGGGACGGTCGACTTCATCATCCTGCTCCTGGTCGGCTGGGCCTTCGCCCACAAGGCGCAGGCGCGCGCCATGATCGGTCGGGTCCTCCGCCGCGGTCACGGCTAGCCGCGGGCGCGTCAGCCCGCCGGAAGGTCACCCTCGCCCGCTTCGAGCGGGCCGCGCCGGATTGGGAGTCCGGCCCGAGCCCAGGCGTCCATCCCGCCGATCACGTTGACGGCATCGAGTCGACCGGTCCGTGCGAGGTACCCGACGACGGCCGCCGAGCGACCTCCCGTGTGGCAGATCACGAGCAGCGGCCGGCCGGCGGGCAGCTCGTTGAAGCGGGCCACGAAGGTCGAGGTCGGCAGGAGGACGGCGCCTGGGGCGCGCACCTGGACGAACTCATTCGGCTCGCGAACGTCGAGCAACATGGGTCGTGCCGGGTCCTCGCGCCAGCGGCGGTCGGCCTCATGGACGTCGATGCTCCGGATCGAGCCGGGCAAGGTCACGGGGTGCTCCTGTGCAGGACGGGTGGTTCGAGGGTTGCCGCCGCGGGGTGGGCCGCCAGATCCGCCAGGCGGAGGTCGATCGCGGCGATCAGGTCCGCCAGGTCCAGCACCGAGCCGCCGGGAACCGCGACGTGCGGTGCCGTCACCGCGGCCTCCGCCAGCCGGCTTCGCGCCCCCCGGAGATTCTTCGCGATCCCGGCCGGGTTCGCGCGAACGGCGTGGACGTAGGCCGCGGCGAGCTTGATCAACCCCTGCAGCCAGGCGCGCTCCACCAGGTCGTCCGTTCCCATCCAGGCGGGCTCCAGGTGCTCGTGGGCCGCGAAGAAGTCGCCCTGCTGGTATGCCGCGAAACCCGCCGCGATGGCGTTCGCCCGGTCGGCTGCCGGCAGCGGGCGGTAGGCCTTGGCGCGGCCGTCCGGGCCGATCACGACCGATCGGGTGGTCATTCCAGGTCGGCCAGCGGTCGTCGCCCGTCGAACCCGGTGTCCAGCCCGTGCCACCAGCCGATCGAGGCTTCACCGAGCTGCCAGCACAGCCAGACCTGGCGCCCGGCGACGAGCGCCGGGACGTCCACCAGGCCGCGCTCGATGTCGCGCAAGGTGAGGCCCAGCGCGTCGATCCGTGCGACGCCGGCCGCCATCTGATCGATCAAGCCCTGCATCCGCAGGCGGGTCAGCCGCAGCTCGCTGGAGATCGGCGGAACCTCCGAGCCACCGGCCGCGCCGCCGACGGTCGTCGGAGCGGCTTCGCCGCCATTGCCGCCGGCAGCCAGGACGTCGTCGCGCAGGCGCACGAGTTCCGCGCGCTGCTCGCCGAGCACCGCGACGATGCCGCCCAGCTCGGGGAGCAGGGCGTTGGCGCCGTCGATGTCGTAGAAGCGGGTCATGCGGCGCGATTCTAGCCCCACGGTCGCGTACCATCTGGATAGCCTCTGAGGCCAGGGGCAGGAGGAGGCACCGTGCGTCATCTGTTCCTGTGGGCTGCCAAGAATCGGTGGCTGAAGGAACGCCTCCCGCGGATGCGGTTCGTGCGCCGTGCCGTCCGCAGGTTCATGCCCGGTGAGATGCTGGCCGATGCCCTCGGCGCCGCGATTCCGCTCCAGGCGGCCGGTATCCGGACCCTGTACACCCACCTCGGCGAGAACCTGGAGAACCTGGAGGCGGCCAACGCGGTGGCCGACCAGTACGTCGCGGCAATCGATCAGATCGTGGCCGCCGGGATCGACGGCGAGGTCTCCGTCAAGCCGACCCAGCTCGGCCTCGACCACGACGCCGACGCCTGCCTGGCCCATCTCGTACGGATCGCCGAGCATGCCGCCGCGGCAGGTTCGTATCTCTGGATCGACATGGAGGGGAGCGCCTACTGCGAGGCCACGATCTCGCTGTACGAGCGACTGCGGGCGGTGCAGCCCATGACCGGCATCTGCCTGCAGGCCTACCTGCGCCGGACGGCGGCCGACATCGAACGATTGCGTCCGCTCGATCCGGCAATCCGGCTGGTCAAGGGCGCCTACGAGGAGCCCGCGTCGATCGCCTACTCGAACCGGCGGAGCATCGATGCCAACTTCCTCGGGCTGGCCGTGCGGTTCCTGCTCGATGGTCGTGGCCGGCCGATCCGGCTGGGGCTGGGGACCCACGACGTGAACCTCATCGAGCAGGTCGCCGACCAGGTCGCGGCGGCGGGGATCGGTCGCGACGGCTTCGAGGTCGAGATGCTCTATGGCATTCGCGAGGACCAGCAGTATCGGCTGGCCGCCGCGGGATACCGGGTCCAGGCCCTCATCTCCTACGGCGAGCACTGGTACCCGTGGTACATGCGCCGCCTGGCCGAGCGCCCGGCGAACGTCTTGTTCGCCGTCCGACAGCTCCTGCCGTAGGACCGGTCGAATGCTTCGTGTGGCGGCCCGCATGGGCTCCCTTGGGACCGAGAGCGCGTTCGAGGTGTCGGCGCGAGCCCGGGTGCTCGAGGCGCAAGGTCGCTCGATCGTGCACCTCCAGCTCGGCGAGCCCGATTTCGACACGCCGGCGCACGCGCGCGAGGCCGCGAAACGCGCCCTCGACGACGGCCAGACGCACTACGCGCCGTTCCCCGGGATCCCGGCCCTGCGGGAGGCGATCGCGGCCGACGTCACGGCGCGCAAGGGATTCGCGGCCGATCCGTCCCAGGTCTTCGTGACCATCGGCGGCAAGGGCGTGATGCTCTACGCGATCCTGGGGCTGGTGGACCCCGGAGACGAGGTCATCGTGCCCGATCCCGGCTACCCGATCTACGAATCGCTGACCCGGTTCGTGGGCGCCACGCCCGTCCCGATCCCGATCCGGATGGCCAACGACTTCCGGCTCGACGTGGCTGAGCTGGCGTCGCTGGTGACGCCGCGAACGCGCCTCCTGATCATCAATTCGCCGGCAAACCCGACCGGTGGGGTGTTGACCCGCAGCGATCTCGAGGCGATCGCCGAGCTTGCCATCCGCCACGACCTGTGGGTCCTGGCTGACGAGATCTACGGACGGATCACCTACGACGGCGCGGAGCACGTCTCGATCGGCTCGCTGCCCGGCATGGCCGAGCGGACGATCGTGCTCGACGGCTTCTCCAAGACGTTCGCGATGACCGGCTGGCGGCTGGGCTACGCGGTGGTTCCGCCGTCACTCATCGGGACGGTCGGGCAGCTCATCATCAACACCGTCAGCTGTGCGCCCACCTTCGTCCAGGTCGGCGCGGTCGCCGCGCTCACCGGGCCCCAGGACGACGTCGACGCGATGGTCACCGAGTTCCGGGCGCGACGCGACCTGATCGTGGCGGGCCTCAACGCGATCCCGGGGATCCGCTGCGCCACCCCGGTCGGGGCCTTCTATGTCTTTCCCGACGTGTCCGGGACGGGCCTGGCGGGCGCCGAGCTGGCCGAGCGGCTGCTCCACGAGGCGGGTGTCTGCGTGCTGGCCGGAACCGCCTTCGGCGAGCACGGGGGCGATCACATCCGGATCAGCTACGCCACGTCGCGGGCCAATCTGACCGAGGCGCTGGCGCGGATCCGCGGGTTTGTCGAGGGTCTGCCTCGTGCCTGACGCGGCGCCCGCGCGCCCGCGCGTCTTCGTTGCGCGACGGATCCCCGACGAGGGGCTGGCGGCGGTGCGAGCCGCCTGCGACGCCGACGTCTGGGCGGACGAGCTCCCGCCTCCCCGCGATGAGCTGCTGCGCCGGGTCGCCGGCTGCGACGGGGTCCTGACCCTGCTGACCGACAGGGTCGACGACGAGCTGCTCGACGCCGCGGGCCCGGGCCTGAAGGTCGTGAGCAACTACGCCGTGGGCTTCGACAACGTCGACGTCGCGGCCTGCGCGCGGCGCGGCATCCCGGTCGGCAACACCCCGGGCGTGCTGACCGAGACGACGGCCGATCTGGCCTGGGCGCTCCTGATGGCGTCCGCCCGCCGCCTCGTCGAGGGCGCCGACTACGTCCGGGCCGGCAGCTGGAAGACCTGGGGCCCGCTCCTCCTGCTCGGGCCGGATGTCCATGGCGCGACGATCGGGATCGTCGGCTTCGGGCGGATCGGCCAGGCGGTCGCCCGGCGCGCGGCCGGGTTCGGGATGACGATCCTGTACCACGACGTGCGCCGAGTCCCGGACGAGGTGTCCGAGCCGCTGGGGGCGACCTTCGTGACCCTCGAGGAGCTGCTGGCGCGGAGCGACTTCATCTCGCTCCACGTCAACCTGACCGCCGAGACGCGCCACCTGATCAACGTCCGGACGCTGGCTCTGATGAAGCCGACGGCGGTGCTGGTCAACACCTCGCGCGGTCCGGTGATCGACCAGATCGCCCTGGCCGATGCGCTGCGCGACGGGGTCATCTGGGCGGCCGCGCTGGATGTGACCGACCCTGAGCCGATCCCGATGGACGATCCGCTGGTCGGCCTGCCCAACTGCCTGATCGTGCCCCACATCGCGTCCGCCTCGCGGGCGACCCGAGGGAAGATGGCGGAGATGGCGGCGGCCAACCTGCTCGCCGGCGTCCGGGGCGAACCGCTGCCAACGCCGGTCGCGCCGCCGACATAGGAACCGCGCTCGAGCGCGGCCGCGGTGCGAGCGCCGCTCGAAGCCCGCGGCCCGGGCGGTCGGGTACCCTGTCCCCGGGCCGGTAGCTCAGCGGCAGAGCACGGGACTTTTAATCCCTTGGTCGTGGGTTCGAATCCCACCCGGCTCGCCAGGCACCCCGCGTGGGACCCGCGAGGCCCCTGCGGCCGGCAGTCAGGCGAAGACGGAGCGGGTTCGCCAGGCTTGCGGCTCCTCTTCCTGGACGCCGGTCGGCCACGGGAGGGTGGCGTCGTATCGCATGATCGAGTCGAACCCGAAGTCCTCCCGACCGGCGACGAGCCGAGCCAGGATGACGAAGGGGGCCACGGTCACGGCCAGGACGGAGGCCATCTGAAAGAGCACGGTCAAGTCGTTCACGGTCGATCTCCGATTTGCGCGAATGTGCGGTCGACGGCATCGTCTCGGACCCTTCCGGACGCCCACATCGGCAACCGTCACCGCCGGGGATGGACGTTTGCCGAGGCCTCGTCCGCGGCCCGAACAATCGTCCGGCGAGTGCCTTCCGGCCGGCCCGTCCGGCCCGCCGACTGGACGCCCTCGCAGATCGGCCGACAGAATGGCGCCGTGAACCTCGAGCTCCGCCAGTTCGCCGACGTCGACGGGTTCCTGGCGATCGCCGGTGACTTCCTCGACGCCGGCCGACGGTTCTGCTTCCTGTTCACCGACCTCGCCAACCCCACCGCCAACCACATCTACCAGGCCATCGGCTACGAGCCGGTTCGCGATCTGGACGAGTACCGGTTCGAGCTGAGCTGAGCCGCGGTCGGTCCCGAGTCGCAACCGTGGCGCTCCGGACAGGCGCGTTCGGCACCGAACCGAATCCTTGTCGGACCTGCCATGGGGTCGCCCGTGACCAGGTCGCTCCGTAGCCTTCGGAGCACGCCCGCACGCGGCGCGGGCCCGAGATTGCCGGAGGATGGACGCGGATGGATTCAGGAGATACCGCCTGGCTGTTGACGTCGACGGCCCTGGTCATGATCATGCTGCCCGGGCTGGCCCTCTTCTACGGCGGACTCGTCCGCAGCAAGAACGTCCTCTCGACGGTCATGCACAGCTTCTTCGGCCTTGCCCTGGTCAGCGTCGTCTGGGTGGTCGTCGGCTTCTCGCTCGCGTTCGGGCCCGACCTCGGGGGATACGGGCTGATCGGCAGCCTCGACTTCGCGATGTTCAACGGCGTCGGCCTGACGCCCAGCGCGAACTACGCGACGACCGTTCCGTTCGTCCTGTTCGCGGCCTTCCAGCTGATGTTCGCGGCGATCACCCCGGCGCTGATCACGGGCGCCTTCGCCGAGCGCAAGCGCTTCGGAGCCTTCGTCCTGTTCACGATCCTCTGGTCGGTCTTCGTCTACTCGCCGATCGCGCACTGGGTCTGGTCGACCGACGGCTGGCTCTACAAGCTCGGCGCGCTCGACTTCGCCGGCGGCACGGTCGTCCACATCAGCTCGGGTGTCTCGGCCCTCATCGTCGCCCTGCTGATCGGCAAGCGGACGGCCAACGGCGAGCCGTTCACGGCCCACGACGTGCCGATGACGGTGCTCGGTGCCGGCCTGCTGTGGTTCGGCTGGTTCGGCTTCAACGCGGGCTCCGCGCTGAGTGCCGGCGGGCTGGCGGCCAGCGCCTTCATCGTGACCAACACGGCGGCCGCCTCGGCCACCATCACCTGGGTGCTGGCGAGCTACCTCCACAAGGGCAAGGCGAGCGTCATCGGCGCCGCCTGCGGTGCGGTGGCCGGGCTCGTCGCGATCACCCCGGCGTCCGGGTTCGTCAGCACCGGCGGCGCCCTGATCATCGGCCTCGGGGCGGGCGGCCTGTGCTACAGCGCGACCCTCCTGCGCGAACGGATCAAGGTCGACGACGCCCTCGATGTCTTCGCGGTCCACGGCGTGGGCGGGATGTTCGGCGCCCTGGCGACCGGCGTCTTCGCGACCGCCGCGGTCCAGCCCGCCTTCACCGGCCTGCTCGAGGGGAACGGCCTGCAGCTCGTCCATCAGGCCGTCGCGGTCGGGGCGACCATCGGGTACGCGGTCGTGGGCACCTTCGTCATCGTCAAGCTCGTCGACGTCATCCTCGGGATCCGGGTCAATTCCGCCGATGAGGCGCTCGGGCTCGATCTCTCGGTTCACGGCGAGGTTGCCTATCAAGTGTGACGGGCGCCTCCTGGCGAGGACCTCCCCCTCGTCGTGACGTCGCCGCATCGCGATCGGCCGCTGTCGACCCCTCATCGACGGCGGCCGATCCGTCCCTCCTTCTCGGAGAACAGCCAATGGAGCCCAGCCAGCGCCTCCGCATCCGTCGTCCGGTCACTCCGTTGTACGACGCGCGCTTCGAACACGACGCCTGCGGCGTCGGTTTCGTCGCGGATGCCGGTGGGCGCTCGCGCGATCGAGTCCTGCCGCTTGCGCTCGCCGGGCTGGGTGCGCTCGGTCACCGGGGCGCCTTCGGGGCCGACGGCGAATCGAGCGATGGCGCGGGGGTGGCGCTGCCCCTCGACGGCTCGCTGCTCGAGCTGCTGGCCGGTCCGGCGGCGGCGGCCAGTCGGCCCGGGATCGTCTCGCTCTTCCTGCCACGAAGCCGCACGCTCGAACGAGGAGCCCGTGCCCTGGTCGAGCGGGTCTTCGCCGAGGCCGGCCTGCCGATCGGCTCCTGGCGCACCGTCCCGAGCGACACCTCGGCCCTGGGCGCGGCGGCGACCGCCTCGCGACCGGCCTTCGCCCAGGCCATCATCGCGCGTCCGGCCCGTGGCGCGGACGACGTTCGCCCGCTGGCCGATGACGCCTTCGAGCGCCGGCTGATCATCGCCCGGCGACGACTCGAGACGGCGGCGCGGGCCGCCAGCGGGCCGATCGCCGAGCTCGCCATCCCGTCCGCCTCGGCCCGGACGATCGTCTACAAGGGCCTGGTCATAGGCGGGCGACTGGCCGACCTGTATCCGGACCTGCGGGCTCCGCTGCGGCTCAGCTACGCGGTGTTCCACCAGCGCTACGCGACGAACACCCACCCGGTCTGGCGGCTCGCCCAGCCGTTCCGTTCGATCTCCCACAACGGCGAGATCAACACGGTGCGCGGGAATCGCGAGGAGATCCGCGGCCGGTCCGCCGACGCGGTCGGTTCGGCCCTCGCTCGCGAGCTCCTGGCGGCCGGCCCGCTCCTCTCGCCCGACGGCTCCGACTCGCTCTCGCTCGACGAGGCGCTCGAGCTCCTGCTGGTGACCGGCTGGGAGCTCACGCCGGCCCTGCTGACCGCCATTCCTGAGGCGCTCGCCCTGCGGCGGGCACCGCATCCGCACGTCGCGACCCTGCGACGGCGGACGGCCGGCTTCCTCGCGCCGTGGGACGGCCCGGCCGCCATCGTCTTCGCCGACGGCCGGCGGGTCGGTGCCCTGGTCGATCGCAACGGGTTGCGCCCGGCCGCGTTCTCGGTGACCCGCGACCAGCTGGTCGCGGTCGCGTCGGAGGCCGGCGCCGTGCCGTTGAGCGCCGCCGAGACCGTTCGCCGCGGCCGGCTGGGACCCGGTCAGCTCCTCCTGGTGGAGCCCGCCCGCCACGCGATCATGGAGGACGCCGACGCCAAGCACCGGGTCCTGCGCGGCCTCGCGATCCACGATGCGCCGCGACCCGTCCACGAGGACCGGATCGAAGCGGCGATCCCCGAGGACGGCGCCGGGACGACATCGCACGCGCTGCGCCACCTCGCCGGGCTGGATGCCGAGCGCGCACGGCTGGACATCAAGACGATGGCGCTCGAGGGCCATGAGCCCCTCTGGAGCATGGGCGACGACACGCCAACGCCGGGGCGTGGCCGGCTGGACCGACCGGTCGCCGACCACCTCCGCCAGGCGTTCGCCCAGGTCACGAATCCGGCGATCGATCCGGAACGGGAGCGCGTGGTGATGGACCTCCGGGTGGAGCTCGGGCGTCGCCCGGCGCTGCTCGGCGGGATGCCGCGGGCGCCCCGGACGGCTCGCCTCCAGCGCCCGATCGTGGCCGATCTCGACGGCCTGCTCGATGCGATTCGCGCGAGCGGTGCGACCGTCGCGACACTCGACGCGACCTGGGATCCGGGCGGCGGCCCGGCCGGCCTCGAGTCCGCCCTCGATCGACTCGCCCGCGACGCGGTGGCGCGCTCGCAGCGCGGTGCCGCGCTCCTCGTCGTGACCGATCGTGCCTGGTCGATGGATCGCCTGCCGGTCCCGTCCATCCTGGCGACCGGTGCGGTCCACACGGCCCTGACCGCGGCCGGGCTGCGCGGCCGGACGGACCTCGCGGTCAGTGCGGTCGACGTCTTCGACGTCCACTCGATGGCCATGCTCCTCGCGGTGGGCGCCACGGCCGTCCAGCCGCGACTGGCGATGGAGCTCGCGGCCGAGCTGGCCGGATCGCGCGGCGCCGAGGAGAAGACGCCGCTCGACACCGTCGGGGCCCTCCTCGATGCCTTCGAGGCGGGGTTGCGCAAGACGCTCGCCCGGATGGGCATCAGCGCGGTCTCGTCGTACATCGGCGGCGCCCTCATCGACGTTTTGGACCTCGACGCGTCGGTCATTGACAGGTGCTTCCCGACCGCCGCCGCCTGGCCCGGTCGGACGACCGTCGGCGACCTGGCTGGGCGCCAGATCCGCCGCCTGGCCGCCTCGCTTGCCATCCGCGAGCCGCCGCCCGGTCGCGAGCCGCGCCTGCCGGATCCCGGATACGCGCGCTACCGATCCGACGGCGAGGCGCATCTCTTCTCGCCCCGGATCGCCGGCGAGATCACGCTCCTGGCGGCTGGCGGTCCGCAGGGCATCGCGATCGACGACCTCGACGGACAGCTGGCACGGTACCGGGCGGCCCTGGCCCGCCCGGCGGCAGAGCATGCGGTGCCGCGCGACGAATTGCGCGTCCGGCACGCCCGCATGCCGGTGCCGCTCGCCGAGGTCGAGGACGCGAGGTCGATCGTCCGGCGTTTCGTCGTGTCGGCGATGAGCGTGGGCGCCCTGAGTCCCGAGGCCCACCAGGCCCTGACCATCGGAATCCAGCGAGCCGGCGGGTCGGCCAACACCGGCGAGGGCGGCGAGGACCCCGCGTGGTACACGCCCGGGCCGGATGGCCGCCGCCACGACGCCAGGATCAAGCAGGTCGCCTCGGCGCGGTTCGGGGTCACGGCCACCTATCTCGCCCGCGCCGACCAGCTCGAAATCAAGATCGCCCAGGGCTCGAAGCCCGGCGAGGGCGGCCAGCTGCCCGGCCGGAAGGCCACCGCCTACATCGCGGCGCTCCGCCGCGGCCAGCCCGGCCAGAGCTACATCAGCCCGCCGCCGCATCACGACATCTACTCGATCGAGGACCTCGCCCAGCTGGTCGCCGACCTGCGCGCGATCAACCCGGGGGCCCGCATCGGCGTCAAGCTCGTGGCCGGGCGCGGGGTCGGGACGATCGCGGCCGGTGTGGCCAAGGCCGGCGCGTCGTACATCCACCTGTCCGGGCACGCGGGCGGGACCGGTGCCTCGCCCCTCTCGTCGATCAAGCACGTCGGGGCGCCCTGGGAGCTGGGCCTCGCCGAGGTCCACCAGGTCCTCCTCCGCAACGACCTGCGCGACCGGGTCGCCCTTCGGACCGACGGCGGGCTGCAGACCGGCCGGGACCTGCTGGTGGCCGCCCTCCTGGGTGCCGAGGAATTCGCCTTCGGGACCGCGGCCCTGGTGGCCATCGGGTGCGACATGGCCCGCCAGTGCCACCTCGACACGTGCCCAACCGGGATCGCCACCCAGCGCGAGGACCTGCGGGCCAAGTTCGCCGGGACGCCCGAGGCGGTGGTCCGCTTCTTCACCGCGGTCGCCGAGGACCTGCGTCACGAGCTGTCGCTGGCGGGCGCCCGATCCGTTGGCGAGATCGTCGGCGAGAGCCGGCGGCTCCTTCGCCCCTCGCCGGCCGCGCGGGCCGAGCTGGCGGCGGTGATCGGCGCGAGCCCGTGGCCGGCCGGTGCCGCCCGCCGGGCCGACCCGTCGAGCGCGGGCCGGGACATCGAGCGTGCGCCGGCCTCGGCGCTCGAGAGCGCCATCACCGGGGCGCTCCACGGGCAGGGATCGGTCGCGGCCTCCGGCCTGCGCGTCTCCACCGCGGATCGCTCGTTCGGGGCGAGCCTGACCGGCGCGCTGGAGCGCGGCGAGCTGCACGGCCCGGTCCGCCTGGAGCTTCGGGGCGCCGCCGGCCAGTCGTTCGGGGCGTTCGCCGGTCCGGGCATCGAGCTTCGCCTGACCGGCCAGGCGAACGACTACGTGGCAAAGGGCCTGTCCGGCGGCCGGATCACCGTCACCCCGGAGGCGGATCTCGGCAGCGCTGCCGCGTCGGAAGCCATCGCCGGCAATACCGTCCTGTACGGCGCCACGGCGGGCCGGCTCCATCTCGTCGGCCGGGCGGGGATGCGCTTCGCCATTCGCAACAGCGGCGCCGAGGCGGTCGTGGAGGGGATCGGGCCCCACGGCTGCGAGTACATGACCGGCGGCACCGTCGTGGTGCTCGGGCCGATCGGGGCGAATTTCGGCGCGGGCATGACCGGCGGCCGGGCGTACCTCTACGATCCGAGCGGTCGCCACGCCGCCGCGCTCGACGGCCGCAGCGTCGTCGCCGCTCGCCTCGGCACCGCGCTGGCCGAACGGCCGGACGGCCAGGCCCGCATGGTCGAGCTGGTTCGTCTTCTCGACGGGCAGCGGGCGGCCGGCTCCGAGCTCGCCGGCCGGCTCCTCCACGATGGCGACCTGGCGGCTGCCTTCTGGCTCGTGGAACCGATCGGACAGCCCGCCGCTGCCGGTGCCGGCGATCCGCAACCGGAGCGCAACCCAGCCGGCTCCGTTTCGACGCCGACGCAGGAGGCGGGGGTCACTATCCTCGATCGATAGTGGGGACGCGTCTCCCGGGATTGGCGCGCGCTCCTCAGCCTCACCCGATCCCGACGCCGAAGGTGTCCGCCATGATCCATCCGTCCGACCCCGAGATCCACCCGATCGCTGTTCGCGATGGTCGCCGGGCGCCGGTGACGTGCGCGACTTGCGGCTGTCGCCTGGCGCCGTCCGGCGATGCCTTCGTCCATTTCCAGGGATTCGGCGGTCGCGACGCCCGGGGCTGCCGGATCGACTGCGCCGAGGCGATGCACGACAGCGACGGTCGACCGCTCGCGCTCGCCGTCTGACCCAGCCGGTCCCTCAAGCCGTCGTGGCCGCGGCAACCGATCCCCGCGGCCGGGTCCCTCAGCCGGGTCGGCCCTCGTCGGCGACGATCCGATAGCCGACGCCGCGCACGGCCACGACCTGTGGCCCGCCGGCCGCCTCGACCTTGGAGCGAAGGCGGGCCAGGTGTGGCTTCAACCAGAGCAGGTCCGGGTCCGGCTCGGCCGGCCAGCCCGAGCGCGCCAGCTGCAGGTGCGGAACGATGTCTCCGCCCGCGCGGGCGAGCGCCTCGAGCAGCCGGAACTCGGTCGGCGTGAGGGTGAGGGCGACGTCGCCGACCCGTGCCTCGTGACGCCCGGGCTCGATCACCAGGTCGCCGACAGTCAGCGGGCCGCCACCGGGGGCGCCGAAGGCCGCCGACCGGTCCACCCGCCGCATGATCGCGCTGATCCGGGCGAGCAGCTCGCCCTTGCCGAACGGCTTGGTCAGGTAGTCGTCCGCCCCGATCCCGAGCGCTCGGACCTTGGCGGCTTCGCCGCTCTCGCCCGAGAGCACCAGGATCGGCGCCGTGCCGACCGCCCGCATCTGGCCGGCGACGTTGAATCCGTCGGGCCCGGGCATCGCCAGGTCCAGCAGGACCAGGTCGGGGTGCTCCTCGCGAAACCGCTTGACGGCGGTCAGCCCGTCATAGGCGGTGATGACCTGGTGACCCTCGGTTCCGACCAGCGCGGTGATGGCCCCCACCATCGCGGGGTCGTCGTCGACGACGAGGATGCGAAGGGGGCGGCTGGGCATGCTGATCATGATCCTCGCTCTTGCGGGTCAGATGGCCACGGCGGCCGGGAGGGCGACGACGAACCGGGCGCCGTGGGGACGCGCCGGTTCGCACCAGAGGCGGGCGCCCATCGATTCGCCGAGGCGCTTGGCGGCATAGAGCCCGATTCCCGAGCCCCGGGCGGTGTGCGTGTCGCGCCGAGCGTAGGGCTCGAAGATCCGCTCGCGCCACTCGTCCGGGATGCCGGGGCCCTCGTCCGAGACACCGAGTTGAACGACGCCTTCGTGGAGCGCCCAGTCGATCCGGATGGCCGTCTCGGGCGGGGCGTACTTGACGGCGTTCTCCACCAGGTGCTCCACGATCTGGCGCAGGCGCGGCGGATCGGCCAGGGCGTGCAGCCGCACGCTCGGCACGATCTCGAGGCGATGGCGTTCCAGGATCGGCCGGAGCGACGCGACGACCTCGGCCACGAGCCCGCCGAGATCGACCGGCGTGACGGCCGCCGGGCCCTCGGGAACGACCCGCACCGAGGCCAGGATGGAGTCGACCAGGCGGTCGAGTCGCTCGATCTGCTCGAGCGTCGCCCGGTGCCAGGACGCCCGCGTCTGGCGGCGCGTCAGGTCGCGCGACACGCGGCCGCGCAGCGGCGGCTCATCGGCCAGCAGGTCCGTGTAGGCGCGGACGACCGCGAGCGGTGTCCGCAGCTCGTGGGTGACGAGCGCGATCAGCTCGCTCCGGGCCTCGTCGATGGCCTTGAGCGCCTCGACCCGGGCCTCGGCCTCGGTCTGCTGGCGACCCTTCTCGATGATGCCCGCGAGCAGGTCGGCGACGGCGCCGAGCTGGGCCACGTCCGCCTCGCTGAAGTCGCGCCGTACCTCGGTCTGAACGTTGAGGACGCCCACGATCTGGTCGTGCCAGGTCAGCGGCACCGAGAGCATGGAGGCAACGAAGCGGCGCTGGTCGATCCCGCGCACCCACAGGAAACGCGTGTCGGCCTTGACGTCCGCGACGACCAGGTGGCGGCGGCTGGCGGCCACCCGACCGGTGACGCCTTCCCCGAACGGGACGCGGGCGCGGCCGATCTGGAACCGATCCAGCCCGTTGGTCGCCGCGAGGGTCAGGTACGCTCCGTCGCGATCGAGCAGGTAGAGCGAGGAGACGTCGGCGTGGAGCACATCGCGGGTCCGGTCCACGACCGTCTCGAGGAGCTCGTCCCACGTCCGCGCGGTCGTCGCGAGGCGCGCCACCTCGTGGAGGAACCGGAGCTGCTCCAGCTGGTCGGCCGTGCTGGCCGGGCGGGGCGTCCGACCGGCTGGCGGGCGCCCGGGCAGGGGTACCGGATCCGGAATCCGGGTCGGTCCCGAGCTCGCTTCGAAGGTCGTCACCGCGATCACGATACAAGCCTACGGAAGGTTGCCGGTCAGGACGGTTGCGGCCCGGTGGCGGCTGGGGCACGGAACGGTGAAGGCGAGGCGGTCTCGTGACCCGGCGGCAACCCTCGGCGGCGGTCGCTGCCGAGCCCGGTGGGATCGGGACGGCGGGCGCCCGCGATCCGCTCGCGGTCGAGGTCCGCCTCCTCGGCGCGCTGCTCGGTCAGGTCATCGCCGAGCAGGCCGGGCCCGAGCTGTTCGCCCTCGTCGAGCGGATCCGCCGTCGGGCGATCGCCCTGCGGCGCGACGATGACCCGCAGGACCGGGCCCGCCTCGACGACGATCTGCGGGACCTGGATCTCGAATCGGCCGAGGCCGTCATCGGCGCGTTCGGGCTCTACTTCGCGCTGGTCAACCTGGCCGAGGCGCACGGTCGCGTGCGCGCCCTCCGCCGTCGTGAGCGCGCGGCGCGCGACGGCGTCCTCGACGATTCGGTCGCCGACGCCATCGGGCAGCTTCGGCGGCTCGGCTGGACGGACGCCGACCTGCAGGCAGCCGTCGCCCGCCTGGCCGTCTCGCCGGTCCTGACCGCGCACCCGACCGAGGCCAGGCGCCGGACGGTCCTCGTCGCGCTTCGTCGCTGCGGAGCGCTCCTGGAGCAGCTCGACGATCCCCGGCTGACGCCGTCGCAGGATCGCGACGTGCGTCGCGGACTGCGCGAGGAGATCACCCTGCTCTGGCGAACCTCGGACCTGCGACTGGTTGCGCCAACCCCGCTCGACGAGGTCCGCACTGCGATGGCCTTCTTCGACGCCACGCTGTTCACGCTCGCGCCACGGTTCTACCGGGTCCTGGACGCGGCGCTCGATCCGGTGTCCGGGCGAGCCAGCGCCCCGGCCTCCGATTCCGGCCGGAGCGGGACCCGGCCACCGTTGGCCGGGCCGTTCGTCCACTGGGGGAGCTGGATCGGCGGCGACCGCGACGGCAACCCCGGGGTGACCGCCGAGATCACCGAGAAGACGCTGCGCATCCACGCCGATCACATCCTGCACGGGTACGAGGCGGTCGCCACGCGCCTGATGCAGACGATCGCGGCCGCGGCGTCTCCGGATGGGGTGTCGCGGGCGCTCGCCTCGCGCCTGGCCCGCGATGCGGAGGACCTGCCCGAGACCGACCGGCAGCTCCGGCGCCGCTTCCCGGACGAGCCCTACCGCCAGCGCTTCGGGTTCATCGCCGAGCGGCTGCGCCGGACCCGGGCGGCGCTCACCGGCGCCGCCGCTCCGCTGAGCGGGCGCTACGGCGGCCCGGCCGACCTCGACGCGGAGCTCGTCGAGATCGGGGACGCGCTCGTCGCCGACGGCCTCGGTCGGGTGGCCTGGGGCGAGGTCGCCGAGCTCCGCTGGCAGCTCGGGACGTTCGGGTTCCATCTCGCCTCCCTCGAGATCCGCCAGCACTCGACCGTCCACGCCGCGGCCCTCGCGGCGATCCGTACCGGCCGGCCGCCGTCGACCGAGGTCGCCCCGGGCGTGAGCCTCGGGGAGGTGCTGGCCACGTTCCAGGGGATCGCCGCGGCCCAGGCCCGCCACGGGACCGAGGCCTGCCATCGCTACGTCGTCAGCTTCACGGCCTCGGCCGCCGACGTCACCGACGTGCTGGAGCTGGCGCGGCTCGCCATGGCCGACGGCGGCAGCACCTACGGGCTCACCCTCGACGTCGTCCCGCTGTTCGAATCGAGTGGAGCCCTCGAGAGCGCCGGATCCATCATCGCCGCGCTCCTCGACGACCCGTCATATCGCGAGCGACTCCGGTCGCGCGGCGATCGCCAGGAAGTGATGCTCGGCTACTCCGATTCGAACAAGGAGCTGGGGTTCCTGGCCGGCGCCTGGATGCTCCAGCAGGCCCAGATCTCGATGGTCGAGGCGACACGATCACGGGGCGTGGAGCTGACCGTCTTCCACGGCCGCGGCGGCGCGATCGGCCGGGGCGGCGGTCCGACCAACCGGGCGATCCTGGGTCTCGCCCCGGGTTCGCTCGATGGACGGCTCAAGGTCACGGAGCAGGGCGAGGTGATCGCCGCCCACTATTCGGACCCGACGATCGCCCGGCGTCATCTCGAGCAGGCGGTCGGGGCGGTCCTGCTGGCATCGACCCCGGAGCACGAGGCTCGCCTCCGGCGGGCCTACGACGTCGGGGCGCCCATCCTGGCCGAGCTGGCCGCGACCTCGCGGGCCGCCTACCGCTCGCTCGTCCACGACGATCCGGGCTTCGCCTCGTTCTTCCGCGACGTCACCCCGATCCGGGAGCTGTCGGACCTGCGCCTCGGATCGCGGCCGGCGGCGCGCGGCCGGCGCGACGCGGCGCCGACGATCGACGCGCTGCGGGCCATCCCCTGGACGTTCGCCTGGTCGCAGGCACGGATCAACCTGCCCGGATGGTACGGGCTGGGATCCGCCCTGGAGGCGTACCAGGCCGCGCATGGCGATGCCGGTCTCGAGGCCATCGCCCGGCTGGCTCGCGACTGGCCGTTCCTGTCGAGCCTCATCGACAACGCGGAGATGAGCCTGGCCAAGGCGGACATGGGTGTGGCCCGCCTGTACGCGGCGCTGGCCACCGGCCCGGGCGACGACCGGCGCTGGGACGCCATCGAGTCCGAATACCGGCGGACCGTGTCGCTCGTGTGCCGGCTGACCGGACACGACCGGCTGCTCGACGGATCGCCGGTCCTCCAGCGATCGGTGGCCCTGCGCAACCCGTACGTGGATTCGCTGTCCGAGCTGCAGGTCCGGCTGCTTGCCCGGTTGCGCGCGCTCGCCCCGGACGACCCCGAGCGAGGGCGCGTCCTACGGCTCGTCCAGCTGACCGTCAACGGCGTGGCGGCGGGCCTCCAGAACACGGGGTAGGCCGGTGGATCACGCCGACCACGTCGGGCTGCTGCGAGCCGCCGTGGAGCCAGGAGGCACGTGGGCCGACATCGGGGCCGGGACCGGGGCCTTCACGCTCGCGCTGGCCGACCTGCTCGGACCGGGCGGACGCATCGTCGCCGTCGATCGCGACGCGGGAGCGCTCCGGGAGAATGCCCGCCTCGTGACGGCCAGGTTCCCCGGCGTGGCCATCCGGACGCTGGTCGCCGACCTGTCCCGGCCTCTCGAACTCCCCGAGCTGGACGGGATCGTGGCGGCCAACAGCCTTCACTTCGTTCCTCGCGATCGCCAGGTGGCGGTGATCGGGGCGCTGGCGTTGCACCTGAGGGCGGGCGGGCGATTCGTGGTCGTCGAGTACGACGCGGATCGCGGCAACCCGTGGGTTCCGCATCCCTTCAGCTACTCGTCGTGGGAGCGACTGGCCGGCGCCGCCGGCCTGGGTGATACGCAACGACTCGGCCGCGTCCCGAGCCGCTTCCTCGAGGCGATCTACTCCGCCGCCAGCCGCCGGACGAGCGCGTCGGCCAGCCGCTCGTAGTCGGCCGGCTCGTTGTAGCGCTGGGCCGAGATCCGGACGACGATGCGCGGCATGGCGCCGTCGAGCCGTGCGGCGCGGACCGGCCAGGTCCCGATCGGCACCTCGATCCCATCCTCGAGCAGGAGCTGGCGCCCCAGGGCCTTGCCGGCCGCCTCGTCCGGGACTCCGGCGAGCGGCAGGGCCGCCATCGACCCGAGCATGGAATCGGGCGCCGGTGGCTCGATTCCGAGTGCTGCCGCGAGGCGATCCCGGCCGGCCAGGGCCAGCTCGTGATTGGCGGCCATCGTGGCCGGCCAGCCGCCGGCGAACGTCGCCATCCACTCGATCGCCGCCGGGAGCGTGAGGTAGGCGGTCGGGTCCGGCGTGCCCGTCCAGTCGAATTCGAGCCTGAAGCGCGACCGATCGACGATCGGCGAATTCGCTCCGTGGGAGACGACGAGCGGATGGATCCCCTCGCGCCGGTCGGCGCGGACCCAGAGCACCGCCGCGCCCTTTGGGCCGCACAGCCACTTGTGCCCGTTGCCGGTCCAGTAGGCGGCGTCAAGGCGGTCCAGGTTCAGTGGCACCATCCCCGGCGCGTGCGCGCCGTCGACCAGGGTGTCGATCCCGCGATCCATGAGCGTCGTGACCAGCTCCTCGACCGGCAGGATCAGCGCCGTCGGGCTGGTGATCTGGCTCACGACCACGAGCCGGGTTCGCGCCGTGACCGCGTCGAGAATCGGCCCGAGCGCCTGTCCGGAGTCCTGGATCGGGAACGGAATCCGCGCGATCACGACCCGGGCGCCATCGCGAGCGGCGACCGCGCGCATCGCGTTGAGGGTGGCGTTGTACTCGTGGTCGTTCGCGAGCAGCTCGTCCCCGGGCTCGAACCGGAGCGACTGGAGGACCGTGTTGACGCCGGCCGTCGCGTTCGGAACGAAGGCGATGCCCTCGGGGTCGGCATCGAGAAAGCGTCCGATCGCGGCTCGGGCGTCATCGAGCAGCCCGGGCAGCTCCATGTCGAGAAACCGGACCGGCTCCGCCTCCATCCAGTCGCGCAACGCACGCTGACGCTGGAGGACCGCGTCCGGACAGGCACCGAACGAGCCGTGGTTGAGGAACGTGATCGTGGGATCCAGGCGCCAGCCGAGGTTCGACCGCATCCCGCCATGATGAGGCGGCGGGCCGATCCCGGTTGGGCTCGCCCCGCCACCTGGCGACTCGCGGTGCCGTCGGGCGCGTCCGCTATCCGTTGCCGCCGCTCGACGGCGCTGTGGTCGCGGGACCTGCCGGCGGCACGACCACCAGCCGGGCGGTGGCGGCGCCGCCCTCAATCGTCGATCGAACCACGACCTCGTCGCCGATCTTCAGGCCGGCGAGCAATGCCGGCTTCCCGTCCTTTCGAACGCGCGTCTGGGCGGTGTTGGCGACCGTGACGCTCGATCCGCCGGCCTCGGCGACCGTGATCGAGCCGCTGCCGGCGGCCGACACAGTCCCGTGATCGAGCTGGTAGGTCTCCAGCTTTCCATCGCGCTCGGTGATCGTGACGGTGGCGTGGACGAGATGTCCCCGGATGTTGGCGAGGCGGCCCGCGAGGCGGTCGCGGAGCGCCAGCAGCTGAGCCGGCGCGGCCGTGCCGCCGAAGCTCGGGTCGCCCACCAGGGCCGGCGAGCCGGGGAGAAGGGCGTCGTTGACGGCCGCGGCGGTGGCGTCCACGTCGGCGCTCACGGCCGCGGCGGTGGCGAGGGCGCCCGCCGCGAGGGCGAGGCGCCAGCGAGGGATGGTCATGCCTGGTCTCCGTTCCGTGTGACGGGCTGATCGGTTGGTCCTGGCGGACCTCGACCATGACCGTGCGCCGGAGCCATCAGCCGGACCAGGCCGCTGCGTAAGGTCCCGGTAAGTCAGCCCGCCCCAGGTGGATCGTCGTGCGGCGTGACGTTCTTGATCGGCGGCGTCGGCGGGTCGCGCGGCTGGCCGCGGCGCAAGGCGCGCCCGACGCGCTCGGGGGCGGCCACGAAGGGCGCGATGTAGGCGAGCAGCAGGATCGGGACCAGGAAGCGCGCCCCGACCGGCCGAATGGCGAGCAGGAAACCCATCAGCCAGAGTGCCGCCGCGTACAGGCCGATGGATCGGGCGCTCAACCCGGCGAGCTGCAGGCGGCGCGCCGGGAAGAGGACGAGCAGGCCCAGCACGAGCCCAAGGGCGAGCAACCACGGCGGCAGGATCACCCGCCGATCATACGTGGCGCCCGCCGGGATCCGTTCTGCGGCGCGCATCCCGGCGGGTGCCGGTCGGGGCGGGCGCTACGCTCGCGCGATGACCCGCGTCACGCCCTCCGTGCGCCTTTCGAGCTGGCTCACGCTGTGGGGCGGAATCGTCCCGCTGCTCGTCGCCGAGTTCATCGTCTGGGTCGGATTCGGTGGTCTGCTGCCTGTCCTGCCGCTCTACTTCACCAGCCACGGCGTGGACCTGGCGACCCTCGGCCTGGTCATTGCCGCCTGGCCCGCCGCGCGCCTCGTCGGCGAGCCGGCATTCGGCTGGCTGGCGGACCGCAGCCCGCGCGTGCCGCTGATGGTTGCCGGGCTCGTCCTGGCGGGTGTCTTCAGCGTCCTGCCACTCGCCCTGACCGGTCCACTCGCCTTCATCGCGCTGCGCGCCGCGGCGGGCCTGGCCACCGCGATCTACGACCCGGCGGCGCGCGGCTACCTGACGGATGCGACGCCACCGGAGCGGCGGGGCGAGGCGTTCGGGCTGTACGGGGCGGCCCAGATGGGCGGCCTCCTCCTTGGGCCGGCCATCGGCGCGTTCGGGGCGGATCGGTTCGGTGGAATCGGCTTCGTCTTCGTCTTCGGCGGCGTCGCGGCCATCCTGGCGGCGATCCCGATTGCGCTGCGAGCGCGCGACACCGGGTCACGGACCCATCCGGCGCCGTCGCAGGACGCGACCGAGTTCCCGCCCGAATCGCCATCGATCGCCCGGCGTGCCGCGGACGCCACCGCGAGCGACCGACGTCCCGGTGCCCTTGCCGACCCCGGCGCTCCGAGCGAGCTGTTCAACCGCGGATTGATCGCGGCACTGGTCATCAACGTCGGCGGGAACTTCGCCGCCGGGACGTACGAGGTGATCTGGAGCCTCTTCCTGCAGCGCCTGGGGGCGGGCCTCGGGCTCATCGGGCTGACGTTCGCGATGTTCGGGCTGCCGATCCTGCTCTTCTCGCCGATGGCCGGGCGACTCGTGGACCGGCGCGGCTCGTTCGGGTTCATCGTCATCGGCTCGATCCTGCCGGCGATCACCGGGTTGCTCTACACGCGGCTGGTCGATCCGAACGTGGCGATCCCGCTGATCCTCGTCGAGGCGACCGGCTTCGCCGTGCTCAATCCCGCGCTCTATGCGGTGGTCGCGGCGAACTCCCCGGCGGGCAGATCGTCGACGGCGCAGGGGCTGTTCGGGGCGGCCGGAACGGTCGGATTCATCACCGCGTCGCTGATCGCCGGAGTGCTGGCCGGCGTCGACATCCTGTATCCGCTGTACGTCTTCAGCGCGGTGATCACGGCGAGCCTGGTCATCGGGTTGGCGATCGGCGGGCCGCGGCTGACCCAACGGCGGGCGACCCCTCTCGTTTGACCGAACCGGCCCGGTGGGACTACCGTACGCAGGCGGGGTGGAGCAGCGGCAGCTCGTCGGGCTCATAACCCGAAGGTCGTCAGTTCGAATCTGACCCCCGCAACCAGGATGCCTTTCCCCTGAACCCCGGGTCCGACCGCCCGGGGTTCTTCCTTGCCCGGGACCCTCGGTCAGGCCTTGCCCAGGTCCTTGAGGATCCGCTGCGCCGCCAGCTTGCCCGGGGCGCCCATGACGCAGCCGCCGGGATGGGTGCCCGAGCCGCACTGGTAGTAGCCGTCGATCGGGGTCCGGTACTGGCTCCAGCCCGGGGCCGGCCGGAAGAAGTACATCTGCGGCGCGAGGAATTCGCCGGCGAAGATGTTGCCCTCGGACAG
>JBGPIH010000028.1:0-25210 GCA_041484785.1 Candidatus Limnocylindria bacterium | reverse complement strand
GTCGATCTCGAGATCGACGAGGACTTCCTCCGCCGCATTCGCGAGGTCTGACCCGCCCGATTGCCGGGTAAGGGTCCGCCAAGGACCCGGTGCTACACTCCCGGCCGTGCCAAAGAACCTCGTCATCGTCGAGTCGCCGGCAAAGGCCCGGACCATCGAACGCTACCTGGGCGCGGACTACCGGGTGCTCGCGTCGTACGGCCACGTCCGCGACCTGCCCGAGAATCCGGGCAAGGGCAAGTTCGGCGTTGACGTCGACCATGACTTCGCGCCCGAGTACGTGATCTCCGCGGATCGACGCAAGCAGGTCGCGGAGATCGAGAAGGCGGCCAGGGGCGCCGACGCCATCTTCCTGGCCACGGACCTCGATCGCGAAGGCGAGGCCATCGCCTGGCACGTCGCCGAGGCCACCCATATGGCCGCCGACAAGACCCGCCGGGTGACGTTCAACGAGATCACCGAATCGGCGATTCGCGAAGCGTTCGCGCATCCCCGCCAGATCGACCAGCACCTGGTGGACGCGCAGCAGGCCCGCCGGATCGTGGATCGCCTGGTCGGCTACACCCTGAGCCCGCTCCTTTCGCGCAAGGTCCGGGGCGGCCTGTCGGCCGGTCGCGTGCAGTCGGTTGCGGTCCGGCTCGTCGTGGAGCGCGAACGGGAGATCGACGCGTTCAGCGCGCGCGAGTACTGGACGATCCAGGCACTGCTGGCCACCGCCGCGGGCGAGCGGTTCGCGGCGGATGTCGTCCGCATCGACGGGGCGGCGCTCGACGTGGCCGACGCCGAGACGGCCACCCGCCACGGCGCGGCCATCCGCGCACTGCAACCGACGGTCACCAAGGTCGGCACGCGGAGCCAGAAGCGCTCGCCGGCGCCGCCGTTCACGACGTCCACCCTCCAGCAGGAGGCGAGCCGCCGGCTCGGCTTCAGCCCGAAGCGGACGATGTCGATTGCCCAGCGGCTGTACGAGGGCGTCGAGACGCCCGAGGGCCAGGTCGGCCTGATCACCTACATGCGGACCGACTCGACGGCCATCGCCGGGATCGCCATGGGCGAGGCTCGCGAGGTCATCGGCTCGCGCTACGGTCCCCGCTACACGATGCCCAAGGGTCGTGTGTACAAGACGAAGTCGAAAGGCGCCCAGGAGGCGCACGAATCGATCCGGCCGACGAGCTTCCGCCGGGACCCGGATTCCCTGGGACATTCGCTCAAGCCCGAGGAACTCCGGCTCTATCGCCTGATCTGGCAGCGGGCCCTCGCCTCGCAGATGGCCCCGAAGGAGCTGGAGACCACCACGATCGACCTCGCCGATGGCGCGTACGAGCTGCGCGCGTCGGCGACCAGGGTCCTGTTCGATGGGTTCGCCCGGGTGTACACGGAAGGTCGCGACGACGACGCGGCGGATGACGAGGAGACCGGCCAGCTGCCGCCACTGACCGTTGGTGCACGGACGACGGTCGAGGACGTCATTCCGACCCAGCATTTCACGGAGCCGCCGCCGCGCTACACGGAAGCGACCCTCATCAAGGCTCTCGAGGAGCACGGGATCGGTCGCCCATCCACGTATGCCGCCACGATCTCGACGATCACGGATCGGGGCTATGTCCGGGTCGAGGAGCGTCGGCTGCGACCGGAACCGGTGGCCGGCATCGTTACCGACCTGCTGGTCGAGCACTTCGGGGACTACGTTGACGTCGCCTTCACCGCGCGGATGGAGGAGGAGCTCGACGAGATCTCGCGCGGCGAGCGGGCATGGGTGCCGCTGCTGCGTGCGTTCTATGGCCCGCTGCGCGACCGGGTCGACGAGAAGCGCCGCGAGCTGCGACGCCGCGACTTCACCACCGAGGCGACCGACGAGATCTGTTCGGAAGGCCACCCGATGGTGATCCGGCTCGGTCGCAACGGCCGCTTCCTGGCCTGTTCGCTCTACCCGGAGCACAAGGAGAGCCGACCGCTTCCCGGCGACGAGCCGCCGCCGCAGGAAGGGACCGGCGAGGTCTGCCCCAAGTGCGGCGAAGGAACGCTGGTCGGCAAACGGGGCCGATTCGGCCTGTTCGTCGGCTGCTCGCGCTACCCGGACTGCGACTTCATCAAGCGCGAGGGCCCGCCTCCGCCCGATCCACTGTCGTTCGAGGCGATTTGCCCGAAGAACCGGGACGGGCACCTCGTCCCGCGCAGGGCTCGCCGAACCGGCAACGTCTTCTGGGGCTGCTCGAAGTACCCACGCTGTGACTACACGACGAATTTCGAGCCTCTCGGCGGGATCCACGACGTCGATGACGGTCCGCTGGCCCGCAAGGAGGAGGCCGCGATCTGCCTGGTCTGCGGCTCCACCAGCGAGGCCGCCGCGGCCGCGGTCGTGCCGGGCGCTCGCTACGCGGGCGGGCCCGCGAACCCGGAGGTGCTGGCCCGACCCGCTCGGCCTCGCCGGGCTGGCGCCTCGGGTGGTGCGGGGCGGCCGACCGGCCGTGCGCGCGGTGGGCCCCGTGCCGGCAGCCGGGGCGGCTCGCGACGCTCGCCCACGGTCGAGCCGGCCGCCGACGCGTGAGCGCGGAATCGGCCGACCCAGCGACCGATCCGGCCCTCGCGCGCTTCCTCCAATCGCTCGCCGCGCGCGACACCTCACCGCACACGCAGCGTGCCTACGCTACCGCGGTCGGTGCCTATCTCTCGTGGCTTGCGGCCCGCGGCTGCGACTGGCGCCACCCGTCCCGGGCTGACCTGCGCGCCTACCTCGCGGTCCTGGGAGAGGGTCACGCGCGAACCACCGTCGCCCAGCGACTCGCGGCGATCCGTGCGTTCCATCGCTGGGCGACCCGCAACGACCTCGCACCCGGCGACCCGTGGGGTGCCATCGCGACGCCGCGCCTGCCGCGCCGCCTGCCGCGCGTCCTGGAGGTGGAGCAGGTCGGCCGGTTGCTCGCCGTGGTCGAGGCGGACCTCGCGGCGCCGCCGATCGGCGACCCGGTCCACGCGGATCTGCGCACCGCACTTGCGCTCCGCGATCGAGCGCTGGTGGAGACGGCCTACGCCGCGGGCCTGCGGATCAGCGAGCTGGCGGCGGCCGAGCTCGGGGCCATGGACCTTCGACGCGGCGAGATCCGGGTCCTGGGCAAGGGCCGCAAGGAGCGGATCGGGCTGCTGGGGAGACCGGCGAGGGCGGCCCTGACCGACTATCTCGAAGACGGCCGGCCGGTGCTCGTCGGCCGCCTTGCCGACGATCGCCCGCCGCCGACCCAGGTCTTCCTGAACCACCTCGGCGAACCGCTCGGGGTGCGCGGCCTGCGCTACCGGCTCGACCGGCTGTGCAACCGGGCGGGCCTGCCGGTCGGGGTCTCGCCGCACACGCTGCGCCATTCGTTCGCGACCCATCTGCTCGACGGGGGCGCGGACCTGCGGGTCGTCCAGGAGCTGCTCGGCCACGAGAACCTCGCCACGACGCAGATCTACACGCACGTCTCGCCGGGCCGCCTCCAGACCGCGTATCGGGAGGCGCACCCGAGGGCGCGTCGCGACGCCGCCCCGTGACCGGGGCCAGGGGCCTTGCCCGCGCCGGCTTGATCGTGTCCGGCGCCTTCCTCGTCTCGCGCGTCCTCGGCTGGGTCCGGCTGGTGGTGATCGCCGACACGTTCGGCGCGTCGGCCGACCTGGACTCGTTCTTCGCGGCCTTTCGGATCCCGGACCTGATCTTCCAGCTCGTGGCGGCCGGGGCGCTCTCCTCGGCGCTGATCCCGGTGGTCTCCGGCCTCCTCGCCAACGAGGAAGGCGCCCGGGCCTGGCGGGTCGTCTCGACGGTCACGACCCTCATGCTCTGTGCCCTCGCGGTCCTGGCCGGCCTCCTGTTCGTCCTGGCGCCCGTGGTCATGCCGGCGATCGCGCCCGGCTTTGGACCCGCCCAGCTCGATCGAACCGTCGGCCTGACCAGGATCATGCTGCTGAGCCCGATCTTCCTGTCCATGGGCGCGGTGGCCACGAGCGTGCTGAACGCCGGCGGCCGGTTTGCGGCCTCGGCCGTGGCCCCGATCGTCTACAACATCGCGATCATCGCCGGGGCCCTCCTGCTGGCGCCGACGTTCGGGGTCGAGGGCCTGGCGATCGGCGTCGTGGCCGGGTCGCTCGGCCATCTCGGCGTTCAGCTGCGGCCACTCGCGCGGCTCGGTTTTCGCTACCAGCCCCGGATCGACTGGGCGGATCCACAGGCTCGACAGGCGCTCCTCCTGATGGTCCCGCGCGCCTTCGGGCTGGGTGCGGGCCAGGTAACGTTCATCGTCGTGACCGCGCTCGCCTCGACCCTCGGGACGGGTGCCGTCTCGGACTTCAACATCGCCTTCACCCTGCTCCAGATCCCGATCGGCGTGATCGGGGTCCCACTCGGGATCGTCCTCCTTCCGTCGTTGTCGCGGGCGAGCGCGATCGGTCGGGAGGTCGACTTCGCCGGGCTGCTGACCAAGGCGTTGCGGCTGCTGGTCTACGCGATGATCCCGATCGCGGGACTGGTCGCGGTCCTGCGCCGGCCGCTGATCGACATCCTGTTCGGCGGCGGACGGATCAGCGATCCCGACCTCGACCGGATCGCGACGACCCTCTTGTGGTTCCTGACCGGGCTCGCGGCCCATGCGCTCATCGCCGTCCTGGCGCGCGCCTTCTATGCCCGGCAGGACACGCTGACCCCGGTCCTCGCGGCCGTGGCCGCCGTCGCGCTGAACAGCAGCCTGGCCGTGGTGCTGGTCGGGCCGCTCGGGTTGAGCGGGATCGCGCTGGCGATCGCGATCGCCGCCTGGGTGGAGGCCATCCTGCTCCTCGCCATCCTGCGACGGCGGGTCCTCCACCTCCGCCTCCAGGGCCTGGGCCGGGTCACGATGGAAGCCATCGCCGGGACGCTGATCGCCGGCGGGCTCGCGGTCGGGGTGGCCACCCTGACCGAACGCGCGATCGGACTCGCCCCGTCGAGGGTGGCGTTGGTCGGCGAGGGTCTGGTCGTGACGGTCGCCTTCGGCCTCGCCTACGCGGCGGTCTCGCTCGTCTTGCGGATCCCGGAACTGGCGTCTATCGTCGAGGTCATGGTCGACGTCATCCGCCGCCCGCCTCGGTCGTGACGTCCGCAGACCCAGACGCATGGGACCACTTCGTCGAGGCCAGTGACCCGGGCTCCTACCTCCAGCTCAGCGCCTGGGCCGGAGTCAAGGCGGTGAACGGCTGGTCCGCCCACCGCCTGGTCGTCCCGGTCCCGTCCGGTCAGATCGGAGCGCAGATCCTGGTCCGCCGGCCTCGACCGATACCCTGGGCGTTCGCCTATGCACCCCGAGGTCCGGTCGCCGGCGACTGGACGCCGGAGGGCCTGGCGGCATTCAGCGCGGAGGTCCGTCGGCGGCTGCCGGCCGTCGCCGGACGGGTCTCCCACCTGCGCGTCGACCCCGAGGTCGAGGCCGACGGCCCGCACGACCCGGGCGGCTCGCTGCGCCGCGGCCTGCGGGTTGCGGGTTGGCGGCCGGCGCCACCGATTCAGCCGGCGGCGACCCGGATCGTCGACCTCCGAGCCGACGAAGCGGCCCTGTGGGGCGACCTGCGCGGGAAGTGGCGGCAGTACGTCAACAAGGCGCGGAAGACCGGGATCCAGGTCGTGGAGGGAGACGCGGCCCGCCTGTCGGAGTTCTATCGGATCTATCGCGAAACCGCGACGCGCGCCGGCTTCCTGATCCGCACCGAGGCCGCCTACCGGGACGTCTGGAACGCGTTCGCGCCGGCCGGCCGAGCGCGGCTGCTGTTCGCCCAGACGGAGGACGGCGACGCGGTTGCCACGCTCTTCCTCGTCCGGAGCGGTCCGCGCGTCGTCGAGCCCTACGGCGGCATGACCTCCGTCGGCGGCGAATCGCGTGCCAACTACCTGTTGAAGTGGGAGGCGATCCGCAGCTCGAAAGCAGCCGGGGCGACGAGCTACGACCTGTGGGGACTGGCCACCGGTGGGATCGCCCAGTTCAAGACCGGTTTCGGTGGTCGCGAGGTCCGCTACATCGGGGCCTGGGACCTCGTCCTCGACCCGCTCGGGCGGGCCACCTACGAGGCTGCCGGGCGAGGCCGCGTCTGGTGGGCGCGCCGGCGTCACGGCCTGGATCCACGCGGCAGTGCCGCGGCGTACGGTCCGCCCGATTGAACGTCCGGGACGCCGGGCCCGAAGAGCTGGCCGACTGGGACGCGAGGACGGTCGAGGCCGCAGGCGGGCACGTCTACCAGTCGGTGGCGTGGGCCGAGCACAGGCGCGCCTCCGGCTGGTCACCGCGCTTCCTGGTGACCGCGGACGGCGGGCGGGTCCTCGCGCTGACCCGTCCCTGGCCGCTCGTCAGTGGGGCCAGCGCGTACGTGCCTCGCGGACCCGTGGCTGGCGGACCGGGCGAGCGGCCGTCCGCGCTTGCCGATCGCCTCATCGCCGTCACCGACGCGCTGGGGCGCGAGGGTGTCGATGTCATCGCCGCGGATCCGGAGGTGCCGGCCACGGACCGTGACTACGGCGCGGCGATTCGCGCGGCCGGCTTCCGCGCGATCGAGGAGATCCAGCCCTCTCGCCACCGCGTCACGCTCCCGCTGGCGAATGGCGTCGACGAGGCCACCGTGTTCGAGGCGATCGCGAGATCCACGCGGCAGCGGATTCGCGGCGCCGAGCACGACGGCGTGATCATCGTCCGCCATGACCGGCGGGTCGATGGACCCGGGGCAGGCGAGGGCTTCGTGGCGCCGCACGAGCCCGCCGCGGCAGCCCTGGACCGCTTCTACGACCTGCTGCTCGAGACCGGCGAGCGGCGCCACTTCTCGTTCGGGCCGCGCTCGGGGTTCGTGGCCTGGTGGCGGGCGGCCCTGGCTGCCGGCCACCTCATCTACCTCGAGGCGCGCCTCGCTGCCGAGCCGGCTGCCGGCGAGCCGCTGGCCGGCCTCGTGGTGTACCGCCACGGTGGCCGGCTGTCGACCGTGCATTCCGGCGATCGGGCGGCGACCCGGACCGACCACCCGGGAGCCCTCCACCTGCTGCGATGGCGCGCGATCCAGCTGGCGATCCGCGAGGATTGCACCGAGATGGACCTCGGAGGCGTGGACATCGCGGGGAGCCGGGCGGAGCCGCGCGAAGACGATCCGCTCTACGGCCTCTACCAGCACAAGCGGGCGTTCGGCGGGCGCTGGCTCGAGCTCACCGGCGCGCACGAGCGCGTCCTCGATGCCCGCGGCTATGCGATCGGCCGCCTGGCGGGGCGAATCGCGACCGTGTTGCGCCGATGACCAAACCGCGCCTGGCAGACCTGCTCCGGGCGGCGGAGCCCTCGGCCGCCGCCCCGCTTGGCGGCCTGATCGAGCGGCTGACCGCCGGCGGAGCGTTGCGTGGCGCCCGCCGCGACGGTCGGGCCATCGGCTCGACTGCCCTGGCGAACATCGCGATCCGCGGTGTGACCGCCGATTCCAGGGCGGTTGGAGCGGGGAGCCTGTTCGTGGCCATCGCGGGCCAGCACGCCGACGGCCACGACTTCCTGGCGCAGGCGGCCGGCGCCGGAGCCAGCGCGGCGCTCGTCGAGCGCCCGGTCGCGGAGGTTGCCCTGCCCCAGCTCGTCGTCGCCAGCACGCCCGTTGCCGTCGCCACGGCCGCGGCCTGGTGGTATGGGGACCCGAGTCGCGAGCTGGGCGTGATCGGGATCACCGGGACGGACGGCAAGACCACGACCGCGTTCCTGGCGGTCGCGGCCCTCCAGGCATGCGGCATCCCTACCGGCATGATCAGCACCGCGATGACCCGGATCGGCGGGATCGACGAGGCGAACGATGCGCACGCCACGACACCCGAGGCGCCGGCGCTCCAGGTGGCGCTTCGCGCGATGGCCCGCGCCGGCGATCGGGCGGCGGTCATCGAGACCACGTCGCACGGCCTCGCCCTGCACCGAGTCGATTCGATTGCCTACGACGTGGCGATCGTGACGAACCTGACCCACGAGCATCTCGAGCTGCACGGCAGCTGGGAGGCGTACCGCGATGCCAAGCTATCCCTTTTCGAGCGACTGGCCATCCGCGCCTCGGCGTCAGGCTGGGCCGGCTCGGGCTGGCCGAGGACGGGGATCGTCAACCTGGACGACCCGTCCGCGGGCGCGTTCATCGGGGTGACCCAGGAGGCGGGCGCTCGGGTGCTCACCTATGGCACGGACCCTCGCGCCGATGTTCGCGCCACACGGGTGGAGGAGGATGCGCAGCACCTGCGGGTCGCCTACGACGCGCCATCGGGCGCGGCGACGCTTGCCCTGCGCCTGGCCGGCCGGTTCAACGTCCACAACGCGCTCGCGGTCGTCGCCCTCGGTGAGGCCGTCGGTCTCGATCCGGCCGCTGCCCGCGAGGGCCTCGCCTCGGTCGCGCTCGTGCCCGGCCGGATGGAGCGGGTCGAGCTCGGACAGCCGTTCGGGGTGATCGTCGACTACGCGCACAGCCCGGCTTCGCTCGCAACGGTGCTCGATCTGCTCGCCCCGGCGGCCGCCTCGCGCGGCGGCGGCCTGATCGCCGTCTTCGGCTCGGCCGGAGAGCGCGACACGGTGAAACGACCGCTGATGGGCCGGATCGCCGGTGAGCGCTGTCGCCTGGTGATCGTCACCGACGAAGATCCGCGGGGCGAGGACCGCGCCGCCATCCTCGAGGCGATCGCCCGCGGCGCCGAGGCTGCCGGACGACGTCGCGGTCACGATCTCCTGCTCATCGCCGACCGCCGGGCCGCCATCGAGGCCGCGATCGAGCGCGCCCGCCCGTCCGACATCGTCCTGCTCGCGGGCAAGGGCCACGAGCGCTCGATCATCGGTCCGGACGGCCCGCAGCCGTGGGATGAGCGTTCCGAGGCCGAGCGCGCGCTGCGTGGCGCCGGCTTCGGCTGAGCCCGGCCTTCGGCCACGACGGCGGGCCGCGTCGGGGCTCGCTGTATCCTGACCGATCATGGCGACCATCCAGCCACGCACGAAGACGCCGACGGACGAGTCCGCGCGAAAGCGCGGGCCGCGACCTCGGCCCGTGGCACCGCCCACGCCGGTCGCCGACGGCCCGGATCTCGAGGCGCTTCGCTCGGCCCTTTACGCGGCGATCCTGGCCGAGCACCCGGGCGCCAACCTGGAACCCGTGGGCAAGGCCTTCGACCTGGCGGTGGTCGCGCACGAGGGCCAGCATCGGGCGACCGGCGAGCCGTACGTCACCCATCCGATCGCGTCGGCCCAGATTCTGGCGGAGCTCGGGCTCGATCCCGCGGCGATCCAGGCGGCCCTCCTGCACGACGTCCCTGAAGACACCGAGTACAGCCTGACCGACGTCGAGGAGCGGTTCGGGGCAGAGGTCGCCCAGCTCGTCGACGGCGTCACCAAGCTGTCGAAGTTCAGCACCCACAGCCACGAGCAGCAGCAGGCCGAGAACATCCGGAAGATGCTCCTGGCGATGGCCCAGGACATCCGGGTCGTGCTGATCAAACTGGCCGACCGGCTCCACAACATGCGCACGCTGTACGGCCTGCCGACGGAGAAGCAAACCCGCATCGCGCGCCAGACGATGGAGATCTACGCGCCGCTGGCCGAGCGCCTCGGGATCTGGCAGATGAAATGGGAGCTCGAGGATCTCGCCTTCAAGACGCTCGAGCCCGAGCGCTTTCGCGAGCTGGCCAAGCTGCTGGACACCCGCCGCGCCGGTCGCGAGAGCTACATCGATCGGGCCATCGCGGAGCTTCGACCGCGCCTTGAGGCGGCGGGCATCGAGGTCGACCTCCAGGGTCGCCCCAAGCACATCTACAGCATCTGGAAAAAGATGGAGCGCAAGAGCGCCGAGTTCGGCGAGATCTACGACGTCTACGCGATCCGGATCCTGGTCAACGACGTTCGCGACTGCTACGCGGCCCTCGGGATCGTTCACTCGATCTGGCGGCCGATTCCGGGCCAGTTCGACGACTACATCGCGGTTCCCAAGAACAACCTCTACCAGTCGCTCCACACCGCGGTCATCGCCCTCGACGGCAAGCCGCTCGAGATCCAGATCCGGACCCACGCGATGCACCAGGTCAGCGAGGTCGGGATCGCCGCGCACTGGCGCTACAAGGAAGGCACCAAGTCGGACCGCGAGTACGACGCCAAGCTCGCCTGGCTCCGCCAGCTCCTCGATTGGCAGCGCGACGTCTCGGACGCGACCGAGTTCGTCGAGGGCATCAAGCTCGACATCTTCCAGGACCAGGTCTTCGTCTTCACCCCAAAGGGTGACATCAAGGACCTGCCGGCAGGCGCTACCCCGCTCGACTTCGCCTACCGAATCCACACTGATGTCGGCCACCGGACGATCGGGGCCAAGGTCAACAACCGGCTCGTCCCGCTCGACTACAGGCTGAAGAACGGGGACATCGTCGAGGTCGTCACGACCAGGGGCGAGCACGGGCCGTCGCGGGACTGGATGAACGTGGTCAAGACCAGCCACGCTCGCGAGAAGATCCGCCAATGGTTCAAGCGCAAGGACCGCGACGAGAACATCGTCCACGGTCGGGAGTCACTCGATCGCGAGCTGCGCCGGCTCGCCCGCACCTCGATCGCGGCCATCGGGCCGGACCGGATCGCCGACGTCGCGAAGCAGTACAACCACGAGTCGCTCGATGACTTCTACGCCGCCGTCGGCTACGGGGCGATCAGCGCGCAGTCGGTGGTCATGCGCCTCGGGGTGGTCGACGACAGCCAGGGCACGCTGCCGACGGTCGCCCCCACACCGCACGTGCCGCGGACCGGCGGGGTCCGGGTCAAGGGCGTCGGCGACCTCCTCGTCCGCTTCGCCAAGTGCTGCCACCCGATCCCGGGCGATCCGATCGTCGGCTTCATCACCCGGGGCAAGGGCGTGACGGTCCACCTGCAGACCTGCCCGACCGTGGTCAACGAGCGCGAGGTGAGCCGGCTCATCGAGGTCGAATGGGAGGCCGCGCCCACGCAGACCTACCCGATCGCGATCCGCGTCGAGGCCTACGACCGGACGGGCCTTCTGAGCGACATCAGCCAGGTCGTCGCCGAGCACAAGGTCAACATCCTGGCGGCCCAGGTCGCCGTCACCTCGGACCACACGGCCGTCGTCACCGCGACCCTCCAGGTCGCCTCGGTCTCCCAGCTGGCCAAGGTGATGAGCCGGATCGAGACGCTCAAGGACGTCATCACCGTGCAGCGGGATCTTGGCTGACGCGCGGTCGGGATGACCCAGACGGGCCGGAGCCCGTGACTCCGGCGACCCGGCCCCCGGTCGGCCGCTAGACTTCTGCGCGATGCCCAGCTTCCGAGCACCACGCGGGACCCGGGACCTGCTTCCGGCCGAGACCCCGGTCTGGACTCGTCTCGAGCGATTGGCGTCCGAGATCGCGCTTCGCTACGGCTACCGCCGAATCGAGACGCCGCTGTTCGAACAGGCGGAGGTCTTCGAGCGTGGGATCGGCGCGGTCACCGACGTGGTCGAGAAGGAGCTGTTCCGGCTGGCTCCGCGCACCGAGGAATCGGAGTCCTGGGCCCTCCGTCCCGAGCCGACGGCGGGGATTGCCCGCGCCTACGTCCAGCATGGAATGCAGACCTGGCCACAGCCGGTAAGGCTGACCCAGATCGGGCCGATGTTCCGCTACGACCGGCCGCAGGCCGGCCGCTTCCGCCAGTTCTGGCAATTCGACGTCGAGGCCATCGGGGATCCGGGTCCCGCGGTGGACGCGGAGATCGTCGAGCTCGGCATCCGCTTCAGCCGCGAGGCCGGCCTCGACGGGGTCGAGGTCGTGCTCAACTCGATCGGGGACGCGGCCTGCCGTCCGGCGTACGTCGCCGAGCTGACGGCCTACTACGAGACCCATCGCGCCGCCCTGCCGGCCCTTGAGCGAGCGCGGTTGGACCGGAACCCGCTGCGCCTGCTCGATTCGAAGGACCCGGCGATGGCGGCCCTGAACGCGCAGGCACCACGGATCACCGACCGGCTGTGCGGACCGTGCGCCGACCACTTCGCCGCCGTCAGATCGCACCTCGACGCCCTGGGCATCCGGTACCGGATCGAAGCCGGGCTGGTCCGGGGGCTCGACTACTACACGCGGACGGCCTTCGAGTACTACGTGGCCGGCCGTGAGGGGCAGCAGCAGGCGATCGGTGGCGGAGGCCGCTACGACGGGCTGGTCGAGCTGCTCGGCGGCCGGCCGACCCCGGGGATCGGTTTCGGGATCGGGCTGGATCGGCTGGTGCTGGCGTTGGCCGACGCGGGCGTCGCCGTCCCGCCCGAGACCGCGCCGGCGGCGGTCGTGGTGGGCGCCGATCCGGACGACACGGCGACCCGCCTGCGGATCGTCACGCAGCTCCGTGCCGCCGGCCTGACCGCCCGGGCCGAGCTCGGCCGACGGAAGCTGGGCAAGCAGCTGGAGGCCGCGGCACGGGACGGTGCCCACTTCGCGGTGATCGTCGGCGACGAACTGGCCGGTGGTGACGTTGGCCTGCGCGATCTTCCCGCGGGCACGCAGAAGACGATCGCGTTGACCGACCTGGCGCGCGAGATCGAGCGCGCACACGGCGCCCATCGCCATGGCACGGGTCCCGATTGATCGTGACGGTCGATCGCTGGGACGACGCCGGCGAGATGCAGCTCATGCGCCGGTTCTGGGATGCGGCCGTTGCGCTCGACCCGGCTGGCTCGATCCACCTGATCGCGCGAGCCTGGGCCGTCCGTGGCCGAACGCCCGGCCGACCGCGATGAGCGAGTGGATCTACTTCATCCATCCCCCTCGCGAGGACTTCGCCGCGACCATGAGGGACGAAGAGCGGCGGGTCTGGTCGGTCCACTTCGAACGCTTCAAACGGCTTCTTGCGGAGGGGGTGATCATCCTCGTGGGGCCGACGCTCGGTTCGGCCAACACGGGGATCGCGATCTTCGAGGCGCCCGACGAGGCCGCCGCACGGGCCCTGATGAACGAGGACCCGGTGATCGCGGGCGGATTCGCGCGCGGGGAGCTACGACCGTTCCGGGTCTCGCTGATGCGAGGCCGCGACTAGCGTCGCCGCCTGTCACGAAACAGGCCCGGACTCGCCCGCCGAGCAGACGGGCGAGTCCGGGTCCGCTCGAAGCTCAGCGAGCTCGGTTCCGTCGGCGGATGAGGCTGGCGGTTCCGAAGAGGGCGCACAACCCGGCCAGCAGGACGATGGCCAGGCCCACGTCATTGGAGCCCGACGCCGCACCGATCGGTGCGGTGGACGTCGGTGGGGGCGTCACGGGCGGCGGGGCCGCCGCGACGGTGATCGAGCCGGTCATCCCCACGATGTCGTGGAGGACGCAGATGTACTTGAAGGTCCCGGCCTTGGTGAACTTGAGCGAGTAGGAATGCGGCGCCGGGATCGGCGGGCCGACGAACAGGCCTGAGCTGACCCAGGCGGTCTTGCCGTCGTAGGTCTTGCCGCCGGCCGGAGCTGCCACCGTCGCGTCCTGTGGCTCGGTGCCGAACGACACCGAATGCGGCTCGCCGTTGCTGTCCCCGTTCGTCCACTCGACGGTGTCACCGACCTGGACGTCGAGCGTGGACGAGATGAAGCGGAGAATGGAGATGCGGTCTGCACCGACACCGGCTGCCAGGTGGTACGTCGTGGATCCGTCGGCATTCGTCGTGGTCGACGGGGTGAAGCTCGCCTCCAGCGCGTGGCCGGCAGCGATGTCGGCGGCCTCGGCGGCCTGCGCGGCGGTCGTGATCGCCGCCTGATCCTGCGGATACGCCGTTCCGGCGGCGGCGACCGTGACCGTGCCGTCCATACCGGGATGGATGAGGCAATGGAACGCGTAGGTGCCCGCGGTCGGGAAGGTCAGTGCGTAGGTGTCGTGTCCCGGCGCAGGCACGACGATCCCCGAGCTCGCGAACGTCGAGCCGTCGAAGGTCGTCCCGCCGGCGGGGGTCCCGGCAGCCGGATCATCCGGGGAAGGCGGGGTCTGCCCGGCCGTGAGGAACGAGATGGTGTGGGCGTTCCCGGCGACCTTCCAGGTGATGGTGTCACCAGCGTCGACCGTGAGCGCCGCCGGGTAGAACTTCAGCGCGGCCACCCCCGTCGCGTCGCCGGTTCCCGCGTCGACATTCCACGACTGCGGACCGGCTGCCAGAGCCGGCGCGGCCGTCCCCAGCAACGCGAACATGAGGCTCGCGACGCCGAGTGCCGCGAATCGGGCGCGGACCAGTATCTTCCTCAAGGGACTCCTCCTCGCTCGGTCGCTCGCGTCGCGTCGGAGGCCGCGACTTCGGACGAACGCCGAGCCGAGACAGTCGCATAGCGCAGGCGCGCTGTCCAGCGTGTTTCTCAGGTCGGCACGTCGAGTTGGATGACCCCGAGGGATTCGCCCGGCGAGAGCCCGTGCCCCGCCGGTAGGCTCTACGATACGGCGGCCATGACCCACCCGACCCCGAGTCTCGCCACGCCCTTCCGGACGCACACCTGTGGACAGCTCCGGGCGGGAGACGCCGGCAGCTCGGCCCGACTCGCCGGCTGGGTGCACCGCCGGCGCGACCACGGGCAGCTGATCTTCCTCGACGTTCGCGACCGCCACGGGATCACCCAGGTGGTGATCGACCAGACCGATTCGCCCGCGGCCCACGCGGTGGCGAGCCGGGCCCGTCCCGAATTCGTCGTCTCCATCCTGGGAGAGGTCGCTCCCAGGCTGGCCGGCACGGAGAATCCGAAGCTGCCGACCGGCGCGATCGAGCTTCGCGCGACCGACGTGACCATCCTCTCGGAATCGAAGACGCCGCCGTTCTACATCAACGACCCGGACGCGCCGGTGGACGAAAGCCTCCGACTCAAGTACCGCTACCTGGACCTCCGCCGCGAGCCGATGCAGCGTCGCCTGCTGCTCCGCAGCCGGATGGTCCAGGCGATCCGCGAGGTCCACCACGCCAACGGGTTTGTCGAGGTGGAGACGCCGACCCTGATCAAGAGCACGCCCGAGGGCGCCCGCGACTTCATCGTCCCGAGCCGGCTCCAGCCCGGCACCGTGTATGCCCTGCCGCAGAGCCCGCAGCAGCTGAAGCAGCTGTTGATGGTCGCCGGGATCGATCGCTACTTCCAGATCGCGCGCTGCTACCGGGACGAGGACCTGCGCGGCGACCGCCAGCCCGAGTTCACCCAGCTCGACCTCGAGATGAGCTTCGTCGACGAGGCGACGGTCATGGCCTTCGTCGAATCGGTGGCGATCGAGGTTTCCCGGGCCACGGTTCCAGACAGGCCCATCCAGCAGGCGCCGTTCCCGGTGCTGACGTTCGAGGAAGCCCTCGAACGCTACGGATCGGACAAGCCGGACGTCCGGTTCGGGATGGAGCTGGTGGACCTGGCGCCGGCGCTCGTCGGGCCGGACGGCGCTCCGCGGTCGGGCTTCAGCGTCTTCGACTCGACGCTGTCGAGCGGTGGCCGGGTCAGGGCCATCGTGGCGCCCGGGATGGCCGGGGTCACGCGTCGGGAGATCGACGAACTGACCGAACGCGCCCGCCGGTTCGGGGCCAAAGGCCTGGCGTACCTCGGGCTCGAGCCGGCCGGTGAGATCAGGGGCCCGGCCGCGAAGTTCCTGTCGGGTGACACGCAACGCGCGATCATCGAGCGGACGGGCGCCTCGGAGGGTGACCTGATCCTGGTCGTCGCCGATACCGCCGCGATCTCGTCGGACGTGCTCGGTCGCCTTCGGATCGAGCTCGGCGAACGACTGCAGCTGGCCGACCCGGACGTGCTGGCCTACGTCTGGATCCACCGCTTCCCGATGTACCAGTGGGATGCCGAGATCGCGCGCTGGGATGCCACCCACAACCCGTTCAGCGGCGTCATGCCCGAGGACGAGGCGCTCCTGGTCACGACCTCGGGCGATCCGGCGCGACCCGCCCCGGACGACCCCGCGGGCCGTGCCCGAGCCCTTCAGTACGACCTCGCGCTCAACGGCTGGGAGCTCGGTGGCGGCTCGATCCGGATTCACCGCCGGGATCTGCTCGAGCGGTCCTTCCTCCTTCAGGGCCATTCGCTGGCAGGGATGCGCGAGAAGTTCGGTGCCGTGCTTGATGCCTTCGAGTTCGGTGCCCCGCCGCACGGCGGGATCGCACTCGGTATCGACCGCTGGGCGGCGCTCCTGGCCAGGCAGACCAACATCCGCGAGGTGATGGCCTTCCCCAAGACCCAGTCGGGCAGTGACCTGATGCTCGAGGCGCCATCGGTGCCCGACGAGAGCCAGTTCGCCGAGCTCGGCCTGCGCTTCGTGGGGCTCACGGAGAAGCGGGCCTGATCCTCCAGGCGCTCGACTGGTTCGCTCGTCGGCCGCGCCTCGCGGCCCTGCTGGGTGCCGCATGCATCTCGTTCTCGGGGATCTTCTACCGCTACGCGGAGGTGTCGCCGTCGACGGGGACGGTGTTCCGGGCGCTGTTCGGCCTCCCGCTGCTGACGCTCGTCGCGATCTCCGAGCGACGGCGGTTCGGGGCGCTGCCAGGGTCCACCGTGCGACTTGCGGCGCTTGCCGGGTTCTTCTTCGCCGGCGACCTGCTCTTGTGGCATCACGCGATCGAGGCCGTCGGGGCCGGCCTGGCGACTGTGCTGGGCAACCTCCAGGTCATCGTCGTCGGGTTCGTGGCCTGGGTCCTGCTCGGCGAGCGGCCCTCACGGGCGACCTTGCTGGCCCTGCCCGTGGTGCTGACCGGCGTCGTGCTGATCTCCGGCGCAATCGGGGGCAAGCCCTACGGGGCGGACCCCGGCCTGGGCGTGCTCCTGGGACTCGGCACCGCGCTGTGTTACGCGGGCTACCTCCTGGTGATCCGGAGGGGTGGCCGGGACGCCCGCCGGCCGGCGGGTCCGGTCGCCGTCGCGACGCTGTTCGTGGTGCTTGCGGCGGGGATCGCCGGCGCGACCTACGGCGACCTGGACCTCGCGCCCGCTCCGCACAGCCTTGCCTGGCTGGCCCTGCTCGGGATCACCTCGCAGTCGGCCGGCTACCTGTTCATCTCGATGTCGCTGCCTCGCCTGCCGGCCGTCGTGACCAGCATCATCCTGCTCTCGCAACCGGTCATGACCGTGATCCTCTCGATCGTCCTGCTCGGCGAGGCGCCGTCGGCGGCGCAGCTCGTCGGCGTGGGCCTGGTGATCGGGGGAATCGCCGCCGCCACCGTGCCGATCGCGCGCATCCGGGACGGATTGGCCTCGAGCCGGGCCGGTCGGGCCGTCGAGACCGACTGACGTCGAATGGGCTCCCGACCGGGAGGAAGCGTTGCCGGACGTGCAGCCGGTCGACCGCGGGCTGAGCCGAGCGGCCGCCGGCCCGCTACGGCTCGGGCAGGCCGGCCTCGGCGGCGACGTCGGCGCCCCATTCGTGGGTGTGGGCGGCAAGCGGCTCCGGCGGTCCCTCGTACGCGGGCAGATCCGCAGGTGCCGTCCCGACGTCGTGGACCACCCCGGGATCGCCGACCTCGAGGGTCTGCGATGGAACGGACGCGACGAGGTCTTCGATGACATCCGGTGGCATCCGGTCGGCGGCCACCGCTCGCAGGCCCGGGAGCAGCGCGATCGGCACGAGGACCGGCCATCCTGCCTCGCCACGCCACGCGGGTCGCAGGACCGCGGTCGGGTAGGCGCCGTGCGCCTCGATCAACGAGGTGATCGTTTCGGGTCCCACCCAGGTCATGCGCGCCGGCCAGATCAGAACAGCGGTCGTCTCGCCAACCTCGCCCATGGCAAGCTCCGCCCCTCTGACCATCTGGCCCGCCGGCCCGCCCTCGGGTGGAGCGGGGGAGCCGTAGACGGCCTCTGTCCCGGCGAGCGCCGCGGCGACGGCGCCGCCCGGATCCGGCGAGACGACCATGACCGGCAGGGCACCCCCCGACCACGCCAGATCGGCAAGCCGCCTGACGCGTGGCTGGCCGAGGGTATCGCTGAGCGACCCCTCGGCGCTGGCCGACAGGATGACGGCGGCGACGGTCATGGCCGGAGTGTAGCGGCCCGCCAACCGTGGCAGTCGCCCGTTCCATGGCACAATCGGCTGTCCCCGCACCCTGGAGAACGCCCGCTCGTGCCCCACGCCGCCACCGACACCGCCATTCGCGCCGACCTGCGCAACGTTGCCATCGTGGCCCACGTCGATCACGGCAAGACCACGCTGGTCGACGCCATGCTCCGCCAGACCGGGGCCTTCCGCTCGAATCAGACCCTGGTCGATCGGGTCCTCGATTCGGGCGATCTCGAGCGCGAGAAGGGGATCACGATCCTGGCCAAGCAGACGACCGTGGACCATGCCGGGGTCCGCCTGAACATCGTCGACACCCCCGGACACGCCGACTTCGGCGGCGAAGTCGAGCGCTCGCTCCTGATGGTGGACTCGGTCCTGCTGCTCGTCGACGCCGCGGAAGGACCGCTCCCACAGACCCGCTACGTCCTGCAGAAGGCCATGGCCCGGCGGCTGCCGGTGGTCGTCGCGCTCAACAAGATCGATCGCGGCGATGCCCGCCCGGCCGAGGTCCTCGACGAGGTCTACGAACTGTTCATGGACCTCGGCGCCGACGCGCACCAGATCGAGTTCCCGATCGTCTACACGAACGCGAAAGCCGGCACGGCGACCCGCGACCTGGCCCATGCGGGCACCGACCTGCGACCGCTCCTCGACCTCCTCGTGCAGGTCACGCCGCCGGTCAGCTACACGCCGGGCCATCCGCTTCAGCTGCTGGTCACGAACCTGTCCGCCAACGACTACGTGGGCCGGATGGCGGTCGGCCGGATCTGGAATGGGTCGATCCGGACCGGCCAGCGGATCGTGGTCGTCCGCGAGGAAGCCGCCGACGCGACCGGTGCGGTCGAGCCGGGCCGGACGGTCACCCTGAGCGGGATCGTGACGAGTCTTCAGACCGCGCATGGCATCGAGCGAGTGGACATCGAGGAGGCCGGTCCGGGCGACATCGTCAGCGTCGCCGGCCTTCCCGAGGTGACGATCGGGGACACGCTCACCGATCCTGCCGATCCGCGCCCGCTGCCCCGACTCGACGTGGATGCGCCCACCCTGCGGATGACGTTCGGTGTCAACACCTCGCCGCTCGCCGGGCGCGAAGGCAGGTACGTCACCAGCCGGCAGATCAAGGCCCGCCTGGAGAAGGAGGTCCTCGGCAACGTCTCGATCGAGGTTCGTCCGGCCGACTCGAGCGAGGCGTTCGAGGTTCGCGGTCGGGGCGAGCTCCAGCTGGCGATCCTCATCGAGCAGATGCGCCGAGAGGGCTTCGAGCTGACCGCGTCGCGGCCCGAGGTCCTGCTGCGCGAGGTCGACGGCGAGGTGCAGGAGCCATACGAGCGGATCACCATCGACATCCCGCCCGACTACATCGGCCAGATCCAGACGGCGCTGGCCGATCGCAAGGGCCGCCTCGAGCAGCTCTCGAGCGACGCCGACGGCCGGGTCCGCCTTGAGTACGTGCTGCCGGTCCGCGGCCTCATCGGCTACCGCGGTCAGCTCCTGACCGACACGCGCGGCACGGCCTTGCTCCACCAGATCGGCGAGGGCTACGGGCCGTGGGCCGGCGAGGTGGCCCACCGCACCAACGGGGTCCTGGTCTCGGACCGGGCGGGTATCTCGAACGCCTATGGCCTGTTCAACCTCGAGCAGCGCGCGGAGCTGTTCATCGGTGCGGGCGTGGAGGTCTACGAGGGCATGGTCGTTGGCGAGAACAGCCGGTCGGGTGACATGGACGTGAACCCGACCAAGGAGAAGAAGCTGACGAACATCCGGACGCATTCGCATGACGAGTCATTGCGGCTCACGCCGGCGCGCCCGATGACCCTCGAGAACGCCCTGGAGTTCATCGCCGCCGACGAGCTCGTCGAGGTCACGCCGCTCTCGATCCGCCTGCGCAAGCGCTCGCTCTCCCAGCACGACCGCCGCCGGGAGATCGGGCGGTCCGAGGAGCTCCGCCGCTCGGCGGAGCGCGAGGGCGCCCCGGCCGGTTGAGTCAGGCCCCTTGCCGGTAGCTTGGTGCCGCCGGTTGCTCGCGCCGCCAGGCCATGTGCAGGAGCACGGCCGCCCACATCCGGTACGGCCGCCAGCCATCGGCGATCCGCGTCCAGGTCTCGTCGTCCGGAGGCTCCGCCAGGCCGTAGGACCAGGCGACGGCAGCCCGGCTGATCCCGTCGGCAAGGGGCAGGGCGTCGGCGACCCCGCAACCGCGCAGGAGGATCGCCTGGGCGGTCCAGGGCCCAACGCCAGGCAGCCGTTCGAGCTCGCCGAGGGCCGCCGACTCGGGCAGCATCCGCAGCCGCTCGGTGTCCAGCGAGCCGTCGAGCGCGGCCCGCGCCAGGTCGTGAAGACGTCCCACCTTGACCTCGCTCAGGCCGCTGACCGCCCGGACGTCGAGCAGCCGTTGCGGGCGCGGGAAGGGTTGGGCGACCTGCGAGCCGATCTCGATCCGGTCGCCCCAGCCCGCCGCCAGGCGGTCCTTCACGACCCGGGCCTGGCGCATCGCGATCCGCTGCCCGATCACGAACGATGTGGCCGCCTCGTACGCGGAGTAGAAGCAGACGGGGCGGAAGCCCGGATAGCGGGCCTGGAGCCGGCCGAGGACCGCATCCGCCCGGCCGACAGCCGTCCAGCCCGCCCCGTCGTGATCGAGCGAGAGGGACCGAGCCGCCTGCCGGCGGACGCTGGCGAGATCGTCGGATCCGCTCACCTCCCCGTGGATCGTCCCGTCGGAGCCCTGCCAGACATCGACGGCGGCGCTTCCGCGCCAGCCCTCGACGGGGAACGTCACCAGGATGCCGTCGTCGGTCTGATGGGCGCCGATGCCGGCCGCAAAGCCGCCGGCGAAGTCCCTGGCGGCGGCGAGCGAAAACGGCCCCTCCGGTTCGATGGTGAAGCCGACCATGTCAGCGCTTCGGGGCGAGCCGGTGGACATCCAGGACGACGGGTTCGATCCATACGCCTGCCGGATCAAGGCCGTTGAGCTCGCGGATGGACGCGCCGTCCGCGGGGTGGATCGGGCGGAGCGCATCGACGTGCTCGACCGCAAAACGCGGCGCGTCGCCCTCCTGGACGCCGGTGGGCCAGTCGCTTCGACCCTGGGCGGGGAAGAGCCCGGAGAAGTCGAGGGCCGAGCCCTCGCACAACCAGGCTCCGGCGAGGGTCACCAATCCGAAGCCGACGAGGGTGGCGAAGAGCGCGACCGGCGCGGGCACGCCCCGATGGTAGCGCCGTTGTCGATCGGCGCGGCCGGGCGTGCGATCAGGCGCCGTACGCCCGATAGGTGAGCGATACCTCGGGAAAGCCCCCGCGCCGCGCGGCAACGCGCAGGGTGTCGAGCACGAGCGCGACCAGGGCGAACGGTGAGGCGACGACCAGCAGAACGAGCAGGGTGGACATGGCGGCGATCTCCTGTGGGCGATATCCGCCAGCTTGCCGGCCGCCATCGCTGGGCCGGCATCGGCGCGCGTCCCGTCGGGGCATGGACAGATGTCAGGGCCGGCGGGGGACCCGGCGTACAATCCCGCCAATGCCGATCTACCTCGACCACGCGGCCACGACCCCGCTGCGACGGGAAGCGCTGGACGCGATGCTCCCCTATCTGACCGAGGGCTTCGGCAATCCGAGCTCGGCGCACAGCTACGGCCGCGCGGCGCGTGCCGCCCTCGACGAGGCACACGAACGGGTCGCCCGATGCCTCAACGCCGAGGGGCGCGAGATCGTGTTCACGTCGGGCGGGACCGAGGCCAACAACCTGGCGCTCAAGGGCGCGGCCTGGGCCGGCAAGGGGCACGGACACCGGATCGTGACCTCGGCCGTCGAGCATCACGCGGTCGGCCACACGCTGCGCTACCTCGAGAAGTTCGGCTTCGAAGTCATCGAGCTGCCGGTCGATCGGTACGCGCGGGTGGACCCGGACGAGCTCGAGAACGCGATCAACGAGGGGACGATCCTGGTCTCGATCATGCTGGCCAACAACGAGGTGGGCACGATCCAGCCGATCGCCGAGATCGCCGCGGTGGTCCGGGCGCACAAGGGCGTCCTGCTCCATGTCGACGCCGTCCAGGCCGCGCCGTACATCGACATCGACGTGGACCGGCTGGGGGCCGATCTCGTATCGCTGGGCGCCCACAAGTTCGAAGGCCCCAAGGGCGTCGGCGCCCTCTACGTGCGCCACGGCACCCACATCCTGGCCCAGCAGCAGGGTGGCACGCAGGAGCGCCACCGTCGGGCCGGCACCGAGAACGTGGCCGGGGCGGTCGGCATGGCGGCGGCCTACGAGTTCGCCTGTGCCGAGCGAGCGGCGACGGTGGCCCGCCTGCGCCGACAGCGCGATCGGCTGGCCAAGGCGGTCCTCGCGATCCCCGGCACCGAGCCCACGGGACATCCGAGGCAGCGCCTGGCGGGCCTCTTCTCGATGATCGCCCGTGACACGGAGGGCGCCTCGGTCGCGATGTCGCTCGATCTCGAAGGGATCGCCTGCTCGGTCGGGTCGGCCTGTACGACGGGCTCGACCGAGGTGAGCCACGTCCTGACCGCGATGGGGTACCCCGACGAGGAGGCACGCGGTGCGCTCCGCCTGTCCCTCGGGCGGACGACCACGGACGAGGAGATCGCCGAGGCCTGCGCGATCGTGCCGCGGGTCGTGGCGTCGATGCGCGTCGGCACGATGGCCGTCGCGGCCGACCCGCTCGGGCAGGGCGTGCCGGCGTGAGTCGCATCCTCGTCGCGATGTCGGGCGGGGTCGACTCCTCCGTCGCGGCGGCCCTCCTGCACGAGCAGGGGCACGACGTGGTCGGCGTCTGGATGCGGCTCCACGACGTGGCCGACAGCTACTCCGAGTTCAAGAAGAGCTGCTGCTCGCTCGACGCGGCCGACGACGCCCGGCGGGTCGCGGCCCAGCTGGGGGTCCCGTTCTACGTGATGAATCTCGAACGGGAATTCGACGCCGGCGTGATTCAGCCGTTCCTCGACGCCTACCTCGACGGGCGAACGCCGTCGCCCTGCGTGGACTGCAACACCTACGTGAAGTTCGGGGCGCTGCTCGGCCGGGCGCGGCACCAGTACGACTGCGACGCGGTGGCGACGGGCCACTACGCCCGGCGGGACATCGGGCCCGACGGACGAGCGCGCCTGCTGCGTGCCCGTGACGCGGAGAAGGACCAGACCTACTTCCTGTACGGCCTGCGCCAGGACCAGCTCGAGCACGCCCGATTCCCGCTGGGTGAGCTGACCAAGCCGGAGGTTCGCGAGGTGGCCCGTTCGTTGGGCCTCGCGACCGCCGACAAGCCCGAAAGCCAGGAGATCTGCTTCGTGCCGGGCGGGGACTACCGCGAAGCCCTGCGCGACCGAGCCGGATGGGTCCCCGAGGCCGGGCCGCTGCTCGATCGCGACGGCATGGTCGTGGGAGCGCACGGTGGCGTGGCCGCCTACACGATCGGTCAGCGCCAGGGGCTCGGCGTTGCCCTTGGCGAGCCGCGCTATGTCAGCCGGATCGATCCACTCTCCAACACGATCACCCTGGGCCGTCGGCAGGACCTCGAGACGACGACGATCGGGCTGGAACGAACGACCTTCGTCGCCGGCGATCCACCAGGCGGTCGCGATTCCTTCCACGCCGAGGTCAGGATTCGCCACCGCACGACCGCGATCCCGGCGACGGTCCGCCGGGCACCGGCCGGCGATGCGCGAGGATCCCGCTGGGTCGCCGAGACGGATACGCCGGTCTGGGCCGCCGCGCCAGGCCAGGCGGCGGTCCTGTACGACGGCGACGTCGTGCTGGGAGGCGGGCGGATCGCGCGCCCGGCCACTGCCTTGCCGCCGAGTCGAAGCACGGCCGGCGAGCTCGTCCGTTCGGGCGCGTGAGCCTGGATCCGTCGATCATCCTGGCTGCGCTCCTCGGCGTGTTCCACGCTTCCCTCTACGTCCTGATCCGGGGCAGCGCGGGCGGTCGACTGCCGATCATCATCGTGGCGGCAATCCTCGGGGCGTGGGCCGGCGACGCCCTTGGCGACCGCCTTGGCATCGACATCTGGTCGATCGGCGACTTCCGGCTGGTCCCGGCCTCCGTGCTGGCCTGGGTCGGGATCGCGGTTTCGTCCGCGGTCGCGATCCTCGGCCCGACGGGCAGGGGCGCATGAGCCCAGTCGAGCCCGGCGATCGCTCCACGGCGAGCTTCCTGCGCGGCCTGACGCTCGGGGCGTTGATCGGCGCGATCATCGCGGGCTCGTCGCTCTGGACAAGGCGACGGCGACGGAGAGTGAAGCCGGCCGCCTGAGCCGTGGACCGGCCGCTCGGTGCCGCCTTGCGGCTCAGCCGGCGGCGTTCGCGAGCAGCACGACCGCCAGGGCGACGGCAGCCGGGGCCGCCTGCACGAGCAGGATCCGGCGGTTGACCGTGGCCGCTCCGTAGACGCCGGCGACGATCACGCAGGCCAGGAAGAAGACCCGTACCTGGAAGCCGACCGGATCGCCGGCCACGGCGCCCCACAGCAACCCGGCGGCGAGGAAGCCGTTGTAGAGCCCCTGGTTGGCCGCCAGGGGCGCGGAGCGCTCGGCGAACGCCTCGTCGGTTCCGAACGCGCGACGGCCGCGCGGCGTCCGCCACAGGAACATCTCGAGGACGAGGATGTAGACGTGCAGCAGCGCAATGAGGAGGACGAGGATCGTTGCCAGTGCCGCCATGCGGGCGCCTCCCGGATCTGAACGTCGTCGGCCGAATCGCGACGGGGCGATGCTAGCAGGGCTCCGACCCGGCTCACCGGCCGCCCGGGGCCGTGGGTTCGGTACCATTGGGTGTGATGCCACCCCCTGTCCAGGTCCCGGATTCGCGGATCGTGGCGTTGCCTGCCGCCGAGATCCGCCGGCGGTTCGTCGAGTTCTTCGCCGAGCGCGGGCACGCGCTCGTGCCAAGCGCCAGCTTGGTCCCGGCCGGCGATGCCACGCTCCTCTTCACGAACTCCGGGATGGTCCAGTTCAAGGACGTCTTGATCGGCGCGGAGACGCGCTCGTACACCCGGGCGGTCGATTACCAGCGCTGCCTGCGCGTCGCCGGCAAGCACAACGACTTCGAGGAGGTGGGCCGGACGCCGCGCCACCACACGCTGTTCGAGATGCTCGGCAACTGGAGCTTCGGCGACTATTTCAAGCGCGAGGCGATCCGGTATTCGTGGGACCTGCTGACGAAGGTCTACGGGTTGCCCGCAGACAAGCTGTGGACCACGGTCTACATCGACGACGACGAGGCG
>JBGPIH010000027.1:0-25451 GCA_041484785.1 Candidatus Limnocylindria bacterium | reverse complement strand
GTGGTGAGCCCGGACGAGCTCCTCCCCGGCCAGCTCGTTTAGCCGCTGCGCGAGCCGCTCGCTGAGACGCCGGCTGTTGGTGAAGATGATCGTGGAGCGGTGGCTGCGGATGAGCTCGAGGATCCGGGGGTGGATCGCCGGCCAGATGCTGGTGCGGAGGTCCGGGCTGGTGGCCGGGCCGCCGGGCTGCTGGTCGAGCGGCAGGACCTCGCCCATGGCGGCCATGTCGTCGACCGGCACGACGACCTGGAGCTCGAGTGGCTTGCGGGCGCCCGCATCGACGATCCGGACCTCGCGGCCGGGGCCTACGCCGGCCATGAACCGACCGATCGCCTCGAGCGGCCGCTGCGTGGCCGACAGGCCGATCCGTTGCGGCGGGGCCGCGTCCGGTGCCCGCAGTCGCTCGAGCCGCTCGAGGCTCAGGGCCAGGTGGGCGCCGCGCTTCGTGCCGGCAATCGCGTGGACCTCGTCGATGATCACGTGCTCGACGCTCCGGAGCACCTCGCGCGCCGTGCTGGTGAGCATCAGGTACAGCGATTCGGGGGTCGTGATCAGGATGTCCGGTGGGTGACGGGCGATCTGGCGACGATCCTCCGACGGGGTGTCGCCGGTCCGCGACGCGACCGAGATGCTGGGCGGCAGCTCACCGAGCTGCTGCGCGGCCAGCCCGATCCCGGTCAGGGGTGCCCGAAGGTTCCGCTCCACGTCGTAGGTCAGCGCCTTGAGTGGCGAGATGTAGAGGACCCGGACCTGCCCGAGCTGGCCGTGCGCCGGGGGGACGGTTGGCTCCCGGGCGAGACGGTCCAGGCACCACAGGAACGCGGCCAGGGTCTTGCCGCTGCCGGTCGGGGCGTGGATCAGGGTGTGCTGGCCGGCCGAGATGGCCGCCCAGCCCTCGGCCTGGGCCTGGGTCGGCGCCTCGAAGCTGGAGCGGAACCAGTCGCGGACCGCGGGCGAAAAGCGGTCGAGAGGATCTGCGCTGGGCGGCTGGACATCATGTCCGTTCCGGCCGGTGTCATCCGCGGTCGGGTGCGGTCGGCGGCGGGTTCGGGTCGAGGCTCCCACGGGAGAGCCAGTATAGGCACGATCGAGCAATTAGATCGGATGTACGAATGCAGTACCCGGACAACGATGCGAGGCGACCAGACTGGCTGGTCGCCTCGCCGATTCAGCGGAGGCAGGGTGGACGGCCGCCCGGCAGTGTTACCCCCGACGATCGCTCGTCCTCAGGGTCGGCGCCTAGCGCAACGGTCCGTGCTCGAGGGTGTGCACCGTCGTGACGGGAAACAGCCGCTCGGTCAACCCGATGTGGTCGGTGGCATGGGTCGCGACCTGAGCCCGCGATCCGCCTGCCCCAGGATCACCCACGAGCGGGCCACGACCGACGGCGATCTGCGCGCCGCGCTCGATGAGCAGACGCGATTCGAGGTTCGATGCCGCGACCTGCGCGCTCGCCTGGTTTGCCGAGATGGAGTCGAGCTCCGACTTCGTGGCAACGCCGAGCAGGCCGCCGACCAGCAGCGCCACACCCACCAGACCCGCGAGTGCGGTCCGGGGGAGGGCTACCTTGGTTCCGGCGATCTGTTGGCTCCTGAGTCCTGCGGTCATCTCCTGTGCCTCCGTTCTCGGGCCCCATCGCGCCAGGTTCCAACGGGCGATGGCGGCCGACGCAGACCAATCTGGCGATGCCTGCCCGACGGGTCATCGGTCGACCGACCGATGACCACGTTGAACCTGGCCCTAAAGCTCCTTCTCCGAGCGAACCCGTCGACGATGCAACCGATGCAACCGAGGCGACCCAGATCCCGGCGATCTCCAGGCTGGACCGAGGGGCCGTCGAGCTACGTGCGACGGATCGCCACCACGGCCGCCGGATCGATCGAGCCGGCCGGCCCGCTCGCGGCGCGAACCGAAAAGCCGGCATGTTCCAGCAGCGCCATGGCGATCTGGCGTCGCAGCGCGACGGCGAACGGTTCGTATGGGTCTCGCTCGGCAACCGTGATCTCGGCCCGGTCTGCCGTGGTCGCCTCCAGCAGCCGCCCGGCCAGGCCGGCGCGCCGGTAGGCCGGCGCGACGCCGAGGGCGAGCAAGTCGCGCCGGCCATCGGCCGCCGGCAGACCGGCCACCGCCAGCCCAACGACGTGTCGGCCGGCGATGGCCGCGGAAACCGCCGCCCCTCCGCGAAGGGCCGCGAGAACCAGCGCGTGGCCCGACTCCGGATCCGCCGGGGCCACGGACCTCGGAGCGAGGGAGAGGCCGGACCAGGCACCGGCCGTGACGTCGCGCACCACGGTCGGCACGTTCGCCTCGGGCGCGTCGTCAACCACCAGGGTGGAGATCGAGGACGCCAGCGGATCCCACCAGCCGCGATCTCGAGCCTCGCGCAGGAGACGCGGAACCACGAACCGGCGCACGAGCGCCGTCGTCTGGCGCGAGCCGGCCTCGGCGGCCAGCTGGGCCGCGTCCAGGGCGAGGCCCGCGTTCGGTGCGTCGTCGAACGTCGTCGGCAGCGGCACCTGACCGTAGCGCGAGGCTTCAGTGGCCCAGCGTTCCCGCCAGTCGGCCGATGTCGCGTCGGGCACGTCGCGGTGGGCGCCGGCCAGCCAGACGAGGCACCAGGCCCGCGGCACCACGCGGTACGCGTCATACCCGCCGCCGCCGGTCGCGAGCCAGCGGCCAGCGGCGAACCGGTGCGCCGCGGCGTGGACCAGCCGAGCCGCCTCGCCCATCGCCGTCGTCGTGACCCGCAGATGCGCGAGTGGATCCCAGGCATGCGAGTCGCAGCCGTGCTGCGAGACGATGAGGTCCGGCCCGAAGGCGGCGGCCAGCTCGGGGAGCAGCGTCCGGACGGCATCCTGCCAGGCGCCCTCGCCGGTCCCCGGCTCGAGCGGCGCGTTCACCGAGGTCCCGGCCGCCGCGCCCTCCCCCAGCTCCCCCACCCCTCCCGTCCCCGGGAACAGGTACCGCCCGGATTCGTGGAACGAGAGGGTCAGGACGCCGGGATCGTCCCGGTGGATTGCCTGGACGCCATCGCCGTGGTGCACGTCGAGATCCACGTACAGGACCCGCAGCCCGGCCCGGCGGGCTCGGGCGATCGCCAACGCCGGGTCGTTGTAGATGCAGAAGCCCGATGCCCGTCGCGGCATCGCGTGGTGGAGGCCGCCCCCGGGATGGAAGGCGTGCTCCTCGTCCCCGCGCAGGATCGCCTCGACGGCCCGGAGTGTGCCACCGGCGACCATCGCCCCGGCCTCGTGCATCCCGGCAAACGGCGGATCGTCCCCGCCCTCGCCGATCCCGCCCTCGTCACCGCCGAACGGCGCGGCCGAGAAGCGCTTGACGACCTCGAGATAGCGCGGCTCGTGGCAGAGCAGCAGGTCCTCGTCGGACGCCGGCTCCGGCGCCAAACCCGGCTCGGCGCCGACCGAGCGGAGGAGGTCGATCCCCGGACCGAAGCGGCGCGGCGTCAACGGGTGGCCCGGCCCGAAATCGTAGGTCGCCGATCGCGGCCCGTAGACCAGCAGCATGCGTGGCACGATAGCCGGGATGGAGCGCGTCTATTCCAGCCCGTTGCTCGACAAGCTCGGCATCCGCCCCGGGATGCGTGTCGCGCTGATCGAGGTGGATGACGACGAGATCCTCGGGCTCCTGGCCGAGCGGACGTCGGATATCACCGAAGGCTGGCCGCAGCCGGAGACCGACGTCGTGCTCCTCGGCGCCGACTCGATCGCGGCCCTCGCCCCACTCGAGTCGCTGGCCGCCACGATCCGGCCGAACGGCGCGATCTGGGTCGTCTCGCGCAAGGGCAAGGACGCGACGCTGCGCGACGTGGAGGTCATCGCGGCGGCCAGGAGCGCCAGGCTGATCGACAACAAGGTGGTCTCGTTCTCGACCACCCACACCGCCCTGCGCCTGGTCATCCCGGTCGCGCACCGCCCCAGGTGACGGCCTCCTCGGCCGGGCTCCGTGGGCGATGTACCATCCGCCCATGACCGACTTGATCATCCCGCTGATCATCGTCCTGATCCTCGTGATCATGTGGCGTGGCCCCAAGACCCTGCCGAAGCTCGGCGAAGCCCTGGGCCGCGGCGTTCGCGAGGCGAAGTCCGAGGCCGTCAAGGCGCAGGACGAGATCAAGGCCCGGATGGGCGACACCGACGCCCCGGTCGACGGCGACGGCGACAAGCCCGCCTGAGCCACCACCGACGAGGCCTCGCGGCGGAGCGCGACCCGTGACCCCGGACGAGCTCAGCGCCCTGACCCGCCGACCGGGGCCGGGGCCGCACCGCACCGCGATCACGGTGAACGGCGTCGCCGTCGAAACCCTCGCCGATCTCCCGCCGATGCGCGACCGGCTCCTGTTCATCGGGCTCAATCCCTCGCCGGTCAGCGTCGCCGCGGGCCACTACCACCAGGGGCGGCTCGGGCGGACGTTCTGGCGCCGCCTCATGCTGGCCGGCGTCCTGCCGCCGGGCACGCCCATCGAGACCGCTGACGACGCGCTGCTCGAAGCCGGCCACGGGATCACCGACCTGCTCAAGCTCCCGACGGCTCGCGACGTCGCCTCGGACGCCGAGTTGACCCACGGTGTCGGCCACCTCTGGCAGAAGATCGCGTTGTGGCGGCCGGCCGCGATCGTCTTCATCTACAAACGGGCCGCGTCCATCTCGGCCGGCCGCGCCCTGACCGAGTCCTGGGGCCAGCTGCCGGGCGTCGCCCTGGCCGGCCGGCCCTGCGTCCTGATGCCGGGACCGTATGCCTCCGTCGACCAGGTGGACCAGGGCCTCAACGTCCTGCGGAACCTGGCCACGGCGCTGCCCACGGATCGAGCCTAGGAGGTCAGATCGTCGAGGTGGCCGGGCAGCCAGGCCGCCGCCGGCGCCAGCCGGCGCAGTCGATCGCGTGACGCGGCCGCAGCCGCCTCGTCCCACGGTCCGGGCACGACCCGGGCGCCCCGCCGACCGTCGAGGTCGCCGGTGATCGCGACGTCCCGCCGGTCACCGACCAGGAAGGCCAGGTGGTCCGCGCTCGGCCCGGGCGTCGAGATGGCCTGCAGCGGAACGTCGCCCAATGGCACGACCTCCTCATCGCGGAGTTCCCGGACCGGGTACGGCAGCGGTCGCCCGCCTCCGGGTCCGGCGAAGACCGGGATCTGCAGCATCTCGGCGAGGGCCTCGGCGCCGCCGGCGTGGTCCGGGTCGACCTGGGTGAGGGCGATGGCGACGATGGAGCCACCCGCGGACCGCGCGAGGGCGACCACCAGGTCGAGGGCCGGCCCGGTCGGATCGCCCGGATCGACGAGGACGAACTGGCGCCGGCCGACCAGGTAGGCGCACACCGGCTGACCGGCGACACCGCCGCCGGCGGGCATGACGATCCGGGTCACGGTGGGCGAGAGGGCATCCACCCGGATCTCGCCGAACCGTCGTGGGGCCAGGCGCTCGCGGATCTGGTCGATGGACGCCACATGCTCGAGCTGCTGGAGGGTGGCGCTCGTGGGCACCCACATCGCGATCTCGCCGCGGGCCATCGCCTCGAGGCCGGCCCGCGGCGTCAGCCAGGCATGGCCGTCGACCTCGGTGCCCTCGAACGAGACCCGCGCGCCGGCCGGGAGCAGGGCCGCGAAGAACCTGGCGTCGAAGCGCCGCGGCAGAATCGGCGGCGTGACCCAGCGCGACAGGGGTGCGAGCCAGTCCGTTCGGAGGCGCAGGTCGAGCTCGGCGGCGATCGTGGCGAAGCCGGCGTCGCCGCCGACCAGCGCGGAGCGTGCCGCTGAGACGGCTCGGGCCGAGGCGATGCGGGTCCCGTCTCGAGCGTCGGCGAGCAGGACCCCCGCCTCCTCGAACACCTCGCGAATCGCGGCCACATGGGTTGCGAGCGCCGCCGCCGGGGCGAGGTCGCCACCCAGGGCGTCGGCCGCCTCCGTCGCCGACAGGACGGACCGGCTGGTCAGCGCCGGATCGGCATCGGCCGGATCCACCCGGCCGCCCGGGAAGACGTGCATCTCGGGGGCAAACGCCATCGACGACGGCCGCCTGGTCAGCAGCACCTCGAGCCCGGCCCGGCCCGGTCGGAGCAGGACGACGGTGGCCGCCGCCTGTGGTTCGATCGCTGCCGGGTTCACGGCCCGGGCAGCCCAGGCATGGCCCGGGCCGCCTGGAGCTGTGCCCGGAGCGTGGCCGGGTCGGTCGCGGGCAGCCGGCAGACGAATCCGCGGCAGACGTAGGCGGTGGCGCGGCCGTCGAGCGCCACGCGGTCGGCGAGCAGCGGGATGACACTGGTCCCCGGGTCCGCAGCGGCGGCGGCGACCTGGTTGGGCCGGTAGCCACGGCGCGTCTCGGCCAGCAGGGCGCCGGTCCCCGGATCGTCGAGGGCGCCGGCGACCGCGACCTCGACGATCGGCGCCAGCGACAGGTCCATGGCCGACAACCAGCGGGCGAAGCCCGTCGGGTAGCGGCCCACGAACGGAACGACCGTTCGCATCGCTCGCTCGGCGGCCGCCCGGTACGTGCCGTCACCGGTCAGGGCGTGGAGCCGCAGCAGGACGTCGGCGGCAACGGCGTTGCCGGACGGGACGGCGTTGTCCTGCACGTCCTTCGGTCGGGTCACGAGCCGCTCGTGGTCATCGGCGGTGTCGAAGAAACCACCGGCCGGATCGGCGAAACGGGCCAGCACCCGATCCATCAGGCGGCGGGCGATCGTGAACCAGCGCTCGTCGAAGGAGGCGTCATACAGGGCCAACAGGCCATCGGCCAGGTGGGTGTAGTCCTCCAGGACGCCGCTCCCCACTGCCCGTCCGTCCTTCCACGATCGACGGAGCGACCCGTCGGGCGCGAGCAACCCGTCGACGATCGCTCCGGCAGCTCGCTCGGCGGCGGTCCGGTATCCGGCCGCGGCCCCCGGGTTGCCGGCCGCCAGCGCGACCGAGGCGTCGGCGAACGCGCCGATCGCCAGCCCGTTCCAGGCGGCCAGCGCCTTGTCGTCGCGAGCCGGCTGCGGGCGACCCGCTCGCCGGGCGAGGAGGCGCTCTCCTGCCTTGGCCAGGCGGTCCTCGACTTCGGATTCGGTCAGCCCGAAGTCGCCGGCCAACCTCGCTGCCGAGGCGACCCGGCTCAGGATCGTGGTTCCCTCCCAGTTGCCGGCATCGGTCACGCCGTGGGCGGCCTCGAAGAGCGGCGACGCGTCGCCGAGGGTCTCGCGGATCTCGGCCGCATGCCAGGTGAAGGTGAGACCCTCGGTCCCCTCGGTGTCGGCGTCCTGGCTGGCAGCGAAGGCGCCGTCCGCCGCCGTCAGCTCGCGGACCATGTAGTCGAGCGTGCCGGTCGCGACGCCCAGGTAGCGTGCCGCTCCGGTGACCTGCCAGGCATGCAGGTAGACCCGCGCCAGCTGCGCGTTGTCGTAGAGCATCTGCTCGAAGTGCGGGACCAGCCAGAGCGCGTCGGTCGAGTAGCGGTGGAACCCGCCACCCAGCTGGTCGTGCAGGCCGCCGTCGGCCATCGCGTCAAGCGATTGGCGGGCGATGGCCAGCGGTCGAGGGTCGCCGGTCGCCAGGTGGCGTCGAAGGAGGTACTCGATGGTCATCGGCTGGGGGAACTTGGGTGCCCGCCCCCAGCCGCCGTTGGCCGGGTCGAACGATGCCTCGATTCCAGCCGTCGCGGCGTCGAGCAGGCTCGGGGCGGGATCGTCGCTGCCCGCGTCGAGTCGCGCCTGGTCGATGAGACCCTGGACGAGCCTTCCGCCGGCCGCCTCCACCTCCGGGCGCTGCCCTTGCCAGGCACGATCCACGCCTTCCAGGACCTGGCGGAACGACGGCATCCCGTGGCGCGGCTCGTCCGGAAAGTAAGTCCCGCCGTAGAACGGGCGGCCGTCCGGGGTCAGGAAGACGGACATCGGCCAGCCCCCGCCCCCGGTCATCGCCTGGACCGCCGCCATGTAGACCTGGTCCAGGTCGGGCCGTTCTTCCCGATCGACCTTGATCGACACGAAGTGGTCGTTGAGGAATTGGGCCGTGACCTTGTCCTCGAACGACTCGCGCTCCATGACGTGGCACCAGTGGCACGCCGCGTACCCGATGCTCAGGAAGATGGGCCGGTCGAGGAGCTTTGCCCGGGCGAGCGCGTCGGGTCCCCAGGGCGACCAGTCGACCGGGTTGTTGGCGTGCTGGAGGAGGTACGGGCTGGTCTCGCCCGCGAGGCGATTGGGCATGCCCGGATGGTACCCGCAGTCCCGGCAACGGCAGCCGGCCGCGGGACGAGGCGCCCGGGGAGACCACTCGTCTCCACGTCTCGACGCACCGGCCGCGCCGTGCGACGATGGCCGACATGAGCGCCGTCCCCGGCTTCCTGCCGAGCACCCATGGCCTCCACTTCGCGAACCGGTTTCCGCCGGGTCCGACCGTCCGGCTCGGGCCGCTCGACCCGCGCTGGATCGGCATCGGCGACGCGTCGGCCGGCCTGTGCGGCGGGATGGCCTGGTACGTCCGCGAGCGCTTCGAGTCCGGGTTGCCGATCCCACCCGACACGAGCCCGCCGGTCAACGGGACACCCCTCTTCCAGGCCCTCGTCCGCCGGCAGGTCCTCTCGCTGGAATGGATGAGGACGCCGCTCGGCTTCTGGTGGATAGGCGCCCAGGGCCCCGCGGGCGCGGCGCGGCGGACGCGCCAGACCGAGGGCCCCAGGATCACGTCGACGATCGGCTCGGGCCACCTCGCCATGGTCGGCCTGCTCCGGCACCAGGGGCTCAACCCGTTCAGGCTGACCGAGAGCCACCAGGTGCTGGCCTACGCGGCGGAGGCGACGGCCGATGCCGTCACGCTCCGGATCTACGATCCGAATCACCCCGACGACGACGGCATCGCGGTCGTGGCCGACGCGGCCGGCATCCGCCAATCGACAGGCGAAACGCTCTACGGCTTCTTCCGCCTGTAGGCCTCCGGCGAGCGTCAGAACATCGTCGTGTTCCAGGGCGCGCCGGGTGTGGCGAACAACTGATCGGCGAGCGCGACGGCGCCCGGCCGACCCTCGTTGACTCGACCGGCGCGGGCCAGGTCCGCGAAGCGCAGCGCGCCCAGGTAGACGGACGCCAGATCCCGGATATCGGCCCCGATGTCGGTCTCGGCCGTCGCCGGCGCCCGGTCGAGCGAGGCCGGCGCGCCTCGGGGGCCCGGAACGGTGAGCTGCCATCTCCCCGCGTTCCACGGGCAGAACGAGTCCGTCACGTCGAACACGAGGGTCCCGGGCCCGCGGTACGACCGTCCCTGGAGGGCCGCCGGCAGGTCGATGATCCGCAGCCAGGTGGCATCGCTCACCCGGGTGGCCAGGCGGCGCGGTTCGGTGACCAGCAGCTGCAATGGGTGCGGCACGGGGCCGCGCCGCCCGTTGACCGAGCCCGCCAGGTCGATGCTGAAGACCCACTGCCAGAGGGATTGCTCGACGACCGGTTCGAGACCCATCAGCTCCAGGACCGAGACCACGTCCTTGGGGCCCGAGCTGTCCCAGTCCGACCGGGTGCGGAAGATGACGAAGCCACGAGCGTCGCCGTTCTCCTCGAGCAGCGCGAGGACCTTGTGGCCGTTTCCATGGCGCATCCACTCTGCGTCGGCGAGGACCTCGAACCGCCATCGTGCCTCGCTTCGGGCGACGAACCCCGGTGTCGATCGACGGATCGCGTCGTAGACGGGCGGAAAGCGCCCGGCGGCCTCGTCGATACCGACGATCCGCATCTGCCCGGGCGACTTCACGGGATTCGAGAAGACGACCTTGTCCTTCGGGGCGTCGAATTCGGTCTGCAGCGTTCCGAACCCGTAGCCGAAGCGCTGGTAGATCGCGCCCTCGGATGCCCACAGGATCGCGACCGGCTCGCCGCGCTCCCGCGCCTGGTCGAATATCAGGCGCATCATCGAGCGGAGGATCCCCCGCCGCCGGTGCGTCGGCAGCACGCCGACCGCGGTCACGCCGGCGGCCCCGACTTCGCCACCGGGCACGGTCAAGCGGAAGGAGTAAGCGCCACCGCAGCCGACGACCGACGCACCGTCGAGGGCGCCGAAGAAGCGATCGAGCTCGATCGTCTGGCGATCGTTCTCAATCGCGGCGGCGCTGATCTCCTCGCTGAAGGCGATCGACAGCGGCGCGACGAAGCGCGGGAACTCGTCTGCGGTCGGGGTCCGCAGGGTGATCTCGTTGGGCATGGCCCCATGGTGCCACCCCGGGTCAGACCCCGGGCAGCTCCTGGGCATCGGTCTGGGCGGGCGCGAACAGGTCGCCGCGCTCGGCAACGCGCTGCACGATCGTACGGATCGTCCAGGCGTCGGGACGGAGACCCGGATCGTCGAGCTCGTCCCAGGCGATCGGGGCAGAGACGGGAGCGCCGGCCGCCGGCCGCACGGAGTACGGCGCGACGAGGGTCTTGATCGAGGCGTTCTGCGTGTAGTCGAGCCGGGCGCGCCCCTTTCGCGCTTCCTTGGCCCACTCCCACGAGACGAGGTCCGGGACGGTGGCGCCGACCGCTCGGGACACGCGTTCGACCCACGCGCTGGTCTCGTCGAATCGGTAGCGCGGAACGATCGGGATCCAGATCTGGATGCCGCGCTTGCCGGTGGTCTTGGGATAGCCTCGAACCGCGAGATGCCCGAGCGCGGTGCGGTAGAGCCGGGCGAGGACCAGGGTCTCGTCCCAGGTCGTCCGATCGCCCGGGTCGATGTCGATCAGGGCGAACGTCGGGCGCCAGGGCTCGGGCAGCCTGCCGGTCCAGGCGTGGATCTCGAAGCTCGCCTGGTTGCCCAGCCAGGCCAGCGTCGCGACGCGGTCGGCGATGAGGTGATCGTTGGCGTCGCGGTCCGTGCGACCGTCGAGCCCCACCTCACGCCATCGCGTCAGCCAGGTCGGGGCGTGCGCCGGGATGTCCTTCTGCCAGAAGCCGGGTGCTCCGGCACCATTCGGGAATCGCTGGAGATTCAGCGGCCGGTTGGCGAGATGCGGCAGCATCGTTGGCGCGATCCGGGCGAGGTAGCCGATCAACTCCCGCTTGGTGATCGGCGGCTCGCCGTCGAACAGGACCTTGTCGAGGTTGGTCAGCTTCAGGTCGTGACCGCCGACCCGCCAGCTGCCCTCCTTGCCGAGGCGCTCCAGCGCCTCGAGCTCGTCGCCCGTGGCCGCGGCGGAGGGGCCGCCGCCGGAGGGGGTGCCTCCGCCGGCCGCGTCGCCTCCGCCGGCCGCCTCGCCTCTTCCGGCCGTCTCGAACATCGCCTCGGCGGCGCGAACCGCCTCGGCCGTCGCCACTGGTCGCTCGCGGGTGACCGACGCCGGATCGCGTCCGTCCTCGATGCCCTTGAATGCGGCCTGGCGGACCATCCCGTCGCGCGACCAGCCCCCGAGCTCGGCCCGGATGACGAGCTCGGGCCGGACCCAATGGATGTCGCGAAGGTCGCCGCCCCACCGACCGCGGTAGTCGCGCGGCGGTGCCGGATCGAACGGCGGCTCGTCAACCTCGAGCTGTGCCAGGCGCTCCCGGACGATGCGTCGCGTGCGTGCGTCGAACCCGGAGCCGACCTTGCCGCTGAAGCGCAGATGGCCGCCCTCATGAACCCCGACCGCGAGCGCTCCCAGATCCCTGGCGTTGCCGGCGCCCGGGGTCCAGCCACCCACGACGAGCTCCTGCTCGGGACGGATCTTGAGCTTCAACCAGGCGGTCGAGCGCCGGCCCGGTTCGTACGGCGACCGGCGCAGCTTGGCGATGACGCCTTCGAGCCGCTGCGCCCGGGCCGCCTCGTAGAAGGCCATGCCCTCGCCATCGACGTGGGCGGCGAAGCGGACCCGCGGATGCGGTCGGAGGACGCTCTTCAGCAGGCGCTTGCGATCCTCGAGCGCGACCCCGAGCAGCGACCGCCCATCGAGGTAGAGCAGGTCGAATGCCTGGTAGACCAGACCGCGGGCCGCCCTGTCGCCGAGTCGCTCCTGCAGCAGGCCGAAATCCGGACGTCCGGCCTCGTCGAGCGCGACCACCTCGCCATCGACGATCGCCTCGTTCGCCTCGATCCAGGTGGGCGGACTGAGCAGTCTCGGGAAGTAGGTCTCGGCGTCGTTCAGGTTTCGGGTCCAGAGGCGGACCTTGCCCTCGGCCACGACCGCCTGGACCCGGAACCCATCCCACTTGATCTCGAAGAGCCACGCCGGGTCGCTGAACGCCGTCGAGGCGAGCGTCGCCAGCATCGGCTCGAGTCGAGACGGCATCGGCGCCTCGATGGCGCCCGCGAGGTCGATCCCGGCGCTCGCCGCCGGCGCCTGTCCGATCCAGAGCGCGTCGCGCGCCGCCTTGACGTCGTCGTTGGTCCGTCCGGTCTTCACGCTCTGCGGGTGGTCTTCGGCATCCCAGCCGGCCTGGGCCGCCTCATCCCGCTTGTGGATCAGCAGCCATTGCTCGCCCGCGTCGTCCTCGAAGGCACGCGCGGCGGGGTCGTCGCCCGTGCGCTTGCGACCGCTGGTCCGGACGATCGTGAAGCGGCCCTTCAGCTTCTCGCCGTCGAGGCGGAACTTCAGCTCACCGGCCGCGATCGCCGCGGCGGCGTCGAGCGTGGGGGCCTCGGCCTCCCAGGTTCCCCAATCCCAGACGATGACGTCGCCCGCGCCGTACTGCCTGGCCGGGATGACACCCTCGAAATCGAAGTACTCGATCGGATGGTCCTCGACGTGGATGGCCATCCGCCGCTGGGCAGGGTCCAGGGTCGGGCCGCGCGGGACCGCCCACGAGACGAGGACGCCCGCCACCTCCAGCCGGAAGTCGTAATGGAGTCGAGTGGCGCGGTGTCGCTGGACGACGAAACGACCGCCGCTGGCACTGGTGCCAGCTCCGGCGCTGTCGCGCGCGGGCGCCGGCGGGGGTTCCGGAGTCCTGGCGAAGTCTCGCTTGCGGCGGTACTCGTCGAGGGGCATCGGGGCCGTCGGGGCGAGGCGGGGCCTACGCTGTCTTGCGCTTCCGGGCCGGCCGGGCGGGCGCCTCCGCATCGGCCTCGTCCTGGACCTTGGCCTCGGCCGCGGCCGCGGCCGTCCCGCGCGCCTTGGCAGCCTTGACATCGGAGACGGACACCGGCTTCGAGGGGCTCGAGTCGCGCGCGGCCTTCGCGGCGTTGACCGATGCCTCGAGCGCGGCCATCAGGTCGATCAGCTTGCCGCTCTCCTCGGGGACCTCGACCTGGACGATCTCCTGGCCATCGACCTTGGCCTGGATCACCGCTTCCAGGGCCTCGCGGTACTCGTCCCTGTACTGCGCCGGGTCGAACTCGCCGGTCATCGCCGACACGAGCTGGTTGGCCATCGCCAGCTCGGCCGGCTTGAAGTCGTACTCCTCGTCGCCAAGGTCGAGCTCGGAGGTCGCGCGGATCTCGTCGGGCCAATGGAGCGTGGTCATCAGCATCGTCTCGCCGAAGGGATCGAGCGCGGCGAGTGCCTCGCGATCCTTGATCACCACCTTGCAGATGGCGGTCAGGCCTTCGCTCTCGAGGACGGACTTCAGCAGGCGGAAGGCCTTGCGGCCGACCTTGTCCGGCTCGAGGTAGTAGGCGCTCTTGACGAAGCGGACCGCCGCGTCGTCGCGCTCCGCCTTCGTGAACTGCTCGATCTCGATCGAGCGGACGGTCTTGAGCGGGACGCGCTCGAGGTCCTCGTCGGTGACCACGACGTACTCACCGGGCGCGTACTCGTAGCCCTTGACCGTCTCGGACCGCGCGACCGGCTCGTCCTCGACCGGGCACCAGATCTTCATCTGGATCCGCGACAGGTCGTCCTTGTGGAGCATGTTGAAGCTGATGCCCTTGGACTCGGTCGCCAGATAGAGCTTGACCGGGATGGTCACCAGCCCGAACTGGATGGCCCCCTTCCACATCGAACGCGCCATGTCGATCCTCGCAGGTTCACGCCAACCGCCCTCGGGAATACCCGGCCCGGGACGCTGGGACGGTCACGATAGCGCACCGACGCAAGCGCGCCCCGGATCGAGGTCAGGCGCGGATCTCCGCTTCGGCCTCGGCCACGCGGGCGAGGATGTTCGAGCGCATCTGGTCGAGGCCCGACCAGACGGCCTTGGTGGCGGTGGAGATTGAGGTCAGCTGGGCCTTCAGGGCGCGAACGACGTCGAGCTGCTCGCGAACGGCGTTCAGCGCCGCCCGGATCGCCGCGGCGTCCACCTCGACCTCGCGCTCGACGAGCGAGGCCAGCGCCAGGAGCCTGGCGAGCCGGATGGCGGCTTCCAGGGTGGCCGGCTCCGGCGACTCCGGATCGACGACGCAGTAAACGTCGTCCCCGACCAGGGTGAACGGCGCCACCCCGCTGGGAGCGTGAGCCGGGGTAAACACGACGACCGCCACGGCGGCACCGCGATTCTCCTTCGCCTCGCGCAGCTCTTCGCGGATCGCGCGCATGGACATCGGCCGGTCCTTCGCCTCGATGACCACCCGCAGGTCCGCGCCGCGCGCCACCCGCGCGTCCACGGTCAGGACGAAATCTCCCTTCTTCGACTTGAGAAGCGTCCCGGCCTCCGTCGCCGTCCGATCCAGCAGGTCGCCGGCACCGCGGGCCAGGTCCGCGAGCATGGCCTCGAGGAGGTCCTCGAAGTCCGCGCCCTTGGCTGCCGACCGGGCGCGCTCCGCCCCCCGCGCGGCCGCGGCCGCCTCGATGGCGACCAGCCGCTCCTCGAGGCCCTTGAAGCCGGCCGAGATCTCCTGGCGGAACTGGTGCATCGGCGAGTTGAGCCGGGTCGGGTCGAGCAGGAATGCGAGCTTGGAGGCGTCGCCGTCGAAGTAGCGCTCGAGCATCCGGCCGATCCGGCCGATCGCGCTGTCGCGCTTCGATTCGTCGAACAGCTCGTCGACCATCGCCCGCAGGGCGCCTCGATCGCCGAGGAACTTCTCGAGCGTCCGGGGCAGCCGGCCGTCGCCGTCGGCGAAGTTGGTGCGAAGGGTCTGCTCCAACGCCTGGGCCGCCTTCTCGTTGACCGATTCGGCCTGGCGGACGAGCTTCTCGAACTCGCCCCGGACGACGTCGACGTTGACCGTGACCCCGGCATCCTGGAGCGCCAGCAGGCCGATCCGGACGGCCCGTTCGACCAGGTCGCCTCGATCGTCGGCGGGCCGCCCTCGCAGGAACGACACCAGCGACGGGTCGTGCAGGACCAGCCGTTCCACGACGATCCGCTCGCCCTCGAGACGGACTCTGGTGGGGCTCGGCGCATCGGCGTCGTCCTTGACGACCGTGAGCGGCGGGAGGACGGCGCTTTCCATGCCGCCGATCCTTGGAGTCGGCCGTGACACCTAGGGCGTCACGGCGGCGGGATCAGCTTCCCCGGTATGTCGTGAGGGCGAACGGCGCCAGCAGCAGCGGCACGTGATAGCTCCGGGCCGGGTCGACGACGCGCAGATCGATCGATACACGCCGGAAGAAGCGATCGATGTCGGTATCGGCGATGGGTGGGTCACCGCGTTCACCGGCCAGGATGAACTCGAGCCGGTAGTCACCGGCGACCAGCGGGCGCTCCAGCAGGTCGCGGACACGACCGTCGCTGTCCGTAAGGGCCTGCGTCAGGCGGAGCGGCCGACCGTCGTCGCTCAGACGATAGAGGGTCACGTGGACTCCGGCCGCCGGCATGCCCCGTGCCGTGTCCAGGATGTGCGTCGAGATCGTCGGGATCGGCTGATTCGGGCCGCTGGCCAAGCTATCCTCCACGGATGGGTACCCTGCAGATCTCCGTCGGCGACCTTCACTGTACTGCCCGCTGGGAGTCGGAGGCGGCACCGCGAACGGTCGAAGCCATTCGACGGATGCTGCCGATCGAGTCGAGGCTGATCCATTGCCGCTGGAGCGGCGAGTCGACCTGGATCCCGTTCGGGGACTTCCGACCCGGTCTCGACTACGAGAATCACACCTCGCACCCGGCGCCGGGGCAGCTCGCGATCTACCCAGGTGGGATCAGCGAATGCGAGATCTTCTTCCCGTATGGCGCCTGCACGACGGCGTCGAAGGTCGGGCAGCTGGCGGCGAACCACTTCGCGACCGTGGTTCCCGAAGGGGGCTGGCAGGACCTCCTGCGCGAGATCGGGCGGCGCTGCCTGTGGGAAGGGGCGCAGGCGATCCGGATCGTCGAGGTAGGTTGAGGCGTGCCGGCCGTCACGGCTGCCACGGTCAGCGCCGCACCATGAGCGCCGCCGGATCACCTGGTTTGCGCGAGGCGCTCGGTACGACCGTCGACGCAGCCCGGCCCGTCGATTCCATGCGCCTGTCGCCCAGAACCGACCGAAGACGAGGCCCTGAAGCCATGATTCGGCCTGTCCGGACGACCATTCGTCGTCTCGATGGTCGTAGTGAGCGCCAGGCGCCAAGCCGGCCACCGGCCGGCGCGAACCGCTGTGCAGCATGACCGACCTCGTCGTTCGTGGAGGGACCGTGGTCAGCGCCAGCGCTTCGCGGATCGCCGACCTCGCCGCGGACGGTGGGCGGATCGTCGCGATCGAATCCGACCTGGCAGGTCTCGCGGCCGGCGCCGATGAGGTGATCGACGCGGCCGGCCTCCTCATCCTTCCGGGCGTCGTGGATGTCCACACCCATACCCGGGTGGCCACCGATGCCGAACCCGACAGGTTCTTCCAGGATTCGGTCGCGGCGGCGTTCGGCGGCACGACGGTCTTCCTGTCCTTCAACAACCCAGGGACGGGGTCGTCGTCCGCGGCCGAGCGATCGCTCCTGGCCGGACTTCGCGAGTGGCGGGCCGTGACGAACAGCGACAGCGCGATCGACTACGCCGTCAGCCTGGTCGTCAGCGGCCGGATGGAGGACCCGATCGCCGAGCTGCCCGCGGTCATCGACGCGGGGGTTCCGACCTGCAAGGCGTTCATGGTCTTCGACTTCCGGCTCGACGATCGACGTCTGTACGACGCCATGCAGGTCATGGGCGCGCGAGGCGCAATGCTCGAGGTCCACTGCGAGGACCCAGTGCTGCTGGACGCCGCCGTGGCCCGCGCCTTGCAACGTGGTGACGTGCTACCGCACTACCACGCTACAACGCGACCGAGCTACGTCGAGGCGGTCGCGACGGGCCGTGCGATCGCCTTCGCGCGCATGTCCGGAGCCCCCGTTCATGTCGTGCACCTGTCATCCGCCGACGCCCTGCGCGAGGTTCGGAGCGGCCGGGCCGACGGGGTCAGGGTGTCGGCGGAGACCTGCCCGCACTACCTCGTGCTGACCGAGGAACGCTACGACGACCCGGACCCGATCTCGTGTGCCCGGTTCATGATCGCGCCGCCCCTTCGCACCGCCGAGGACGGGGACGCACTGTGGGCCGGCCTTGCCGACGGATCGCTCGACCTGGTCGCGAGCGACCACGTCCCCGACCGCCTCGCAGTCGAGAAGGCCGAGGCAGCCGGCGGCGTCCCGTTCAACCGGATCAGCAACGGCGCACCCGGGATCGAGACGCTGCTCGCCCTGCTCTACTCCGAAGGTGTCGCTCGCGGACGCCTGACCATCGAGCGCCTGGTCGACCTCCTGGCGACCACGCCGGCCCGACGTTTCGGCCTCACCCGCAAGGGCGCCCTCGAGGTGCACCGCGACGCCGACCTCGTCCTGTTCGACCCGACCGCCCGACGGACCATCCGGGCCGCGGGCCTCCACCACTCCAGCGACTACACGCCATACGACGGCATGACGGCCATTGGCGCGGTTCGCGACGTCTTCGTGCGAGGCAAGCCGGTCATCCGCTCGGGCGCCTTCGTCGGACGGCGCGGAGGCGGCCAATTCGTCGAGCGAGGGCTGCCGGACGTCTAGGCAGGATCGGGCATGACCGGACCGGGTGTCAGTCGAGCAGCACATACGCGGGGAGGGTCAGGAACTCGGTGAAGTCGTCGTCCAGGACCAGCCGGTCGAGGAGCGCCGCCGCGTCGGCCAGCCGACCCGTCGACGGGCCGCCGAGCCGGGCCAGCTCCTCGTCGCGAATCCGAGCGTACAGACCGCCATCCACGACCCGCCCATCGATAAGCCTCGCGCCTCGCGTTCGCCAGTGCCACAGCTGCGAGCGGGCGATCTCGGCGGTGGCGGCATCCTCCATCAGGTTGTCGATGGCGGCGGCGCCGTTCCCCTGCAGCCAGCTGTCCAGGTAGGCCAGGGCCACCCGGACGTCGGCGCGGACGCCGGGTTCGGTCACGCGACCGCCGGGGACGCGAAGGTCGAGCAGCTGTGCCGCGTGGACGTCGACGTCCTCGCGCAGGCGCTCCTTCTGATGCGGTCGCGGCCCCAGGACCCGGTCGAAGACGTCGGTCGCGATCGGCACGAGATCCGGATGGGCGACCCAGGTTCCATCGAAGCCGTCGCTCGATTCGCGCTCCTTGTCCTCGCGCACCCTGGCCAATGCGGTCTCGGTCACGGCCGGGTCGCGCCGGTTCGGGATGAACGCCGCCATCCCGCCGATGGCGTGCGCGCCCCGCCGATGGCAGGTGTGCACCAGGAGCTCCGTGTACGCGCGCATGAACGGCACGGTCATCGTCAGCTGCGCGCGGTCCGGCACCGCCAGCTCGGGCCAGCCGCGGAACTTCTTGATGCCGCTGAACAGGTAGTCCCAGCGTCCGGCGTTCAGCCCGGCCGCGTGCTCGCGCAGCTCGTACAGGATCTCGTCCATCTCGAATGCGGCGAGCACCGTCTCGATCAGGACGGTCGCCCGGACCGACCCGCGCGGGATGGCGAGCGCCCCCTGGGCGTGGACGAAGACGTCGTTCCACAGTCGCGCCTCTTCATGGCCTTCGAGCTTGGCCAGGTACAGGTACGGGCCGCTGCCCCGCCGCAGCGTCTCCTCCCCGTTGTGGAACAGGTAGAGCCCGACGTCGAACAGGCTGGCTGAGATCGGGGCGCCGTCCACCAGGACGCCCGATTCGACGAGGTGCCAGCCACGCGGCCGGACGAGGAGGGTCGCGGTCCGCTCAGCGAGCCGGTAGGCCTTGCCCTCGGGCGAGTCGTAGGCGAGCTCACGGCGAACCGCATCGATCAGCGCCGCCTGGCCGCCGACGATGTTGGCCCAGGTCGGCGAGAGCGCGTCCTCCAGGTCGGCCATGAAGACCCGGGCGCCCGAATTCAGCGCGTTGATCATCATCTTCGGCTCGGCCGGACCGGTGATCTCGACCCGCCGGTCGTCGAGGTCGGGCGGCGCCGGCGCGACCGTCCAGTCCGCCGCGCGAACCGCCACCGTGGACGCGAGGAAATCCGGCCGGACCCCCGCATCCAGCTCGGCCTGGCGCGCCTCCCGGCGGCGGAGCAGCTCGAGCCGGCGCCCGCCGAACCGGCGCTGCAGGCCGGCGATGAAGGCGAGGGCTCCCTCCGTCAGGACCCGCTCGGAGCCTGGGACGGGGCCGCGCCGGACCTCGACGCCAGGCGGCACTCAGGCCTCTTCGCCGCGCCGCACGGTCGCCTCGATGAGCCCGTGCGGCTCGGTCGTCGAGACGTACACCTCGGCGTCGTTGGCCAGTCCGAACGGCGCCAGGTCGGCCAGCCAGTGATGGAGGTTGGGCAGGACCATGCGGACCTCTTCGACCTCCTCGTGGCGCCGCAGGATCTCGCGGGCCATGATCCAGATCGAGGCCTGGACCGACGGGCTGTCGTGGTCGGCGAACACCTCCAGCAGGGTCGATCGCACCGCGGCGAAGGTCACGTCCGCGTCCAGATCGGGCGAGCCGTAGCGCCAGATGGCGGTGAGCCTCGTGGCCATCAGCCGGTCGTCGGTCTCGGGCAGGGTGGTATACCGATCGCGCGGGAATCCGCTGAACCCCGAACGGGTCGTCTTGAGCACGACCAGGTCCTCGACCCCGGCCTGGACGGTCGTGCCACCCGGCGTGGCCGAGACGGTCGCGACGCGCGTCCCTTCACCGCCGCGGACGAAGGCGTCGCGGGCCGGCGAGCCCGCGACGTCGATGGCGCCCCAGTGGTGACCGCGGACGTTGACGGTCGCCCGGTCGACCTGCCTGAACTCGAGGAAGTGCTCGGCGAGCGCCCGGCCGTAGTCCTCGAGCGAGCCGTCGAGATGATCCTTGGCGAACGCATAGGCCGTGTTCTTCATCGTGTCGGTGGCGATCACGAGCGAGTTGTCGCCGTCGGTGTACGAGCGCTCGAAGTCGCCCTCCAGCGCGATCGCAACGGTGAGGTCTCGGACCCGATGGCCGGCCGGATCGCGCGCGACCCGCACGAGGTGGATCGCGGCCTTGCCGTAGCGGTTGGCTCCGAGCTCGATCACGGCGTCCCCTCCCTCGGTTCGGTGCCCAGGCGGGTCGCGCGATCCCGGGCGATGTCGATGACGGCGTCGAGAGCCCGCGAGATCTCACCCGGGCGGCCGGCGCCGAGGGCCGCTGTCATCCCCGGCAGGAGCTCGGCTCTCGATCGCCCGTTCACGAACATGCAGTAGCGGAACCCGAAGCGCTCCTCGTACGCCGCGTTGAGGCGGTCGAGCTCCCCGGCCACTCGATTCCGGTCGGCCATCGAATCGCGGGCAGCCTGCTCCGCCGCTTCGTGGTCGTAGCCCTGCTCGATGAACGACAGGATTGAGACGCCGGCGGGTGGTGCCCCGAGGCGCGGATGGGCGTCGATCAGCTCGAGTTGGTCGGCGAGCGGCATGGCGTGGGCCATCGACCTCGCCCGTTCGAACAGTTGGTCCAGGGAACCGAAGGGCCGGGCATCGGCCAGCCGGCCGAGGAAGCGCAGCGCGCCCTCGAACAGCGGCGCCATCGTCGTCACGAAGGTTCGGGCCGGCATGCGGTCGAGGATCTCGATCGGCGGGACCGGCGCGGGGCGGACGGCGGTCACCACCCACCGGCCTCGCGGATCAGTCGATGGAGGACGCGGGCGGCGACCAGCCGGCGGTACTCGGCGGTCGAGCGCACGTCGTCGATCGGCTGGAGCTCGGCCGCCAGGGTCTCGGCGGCGCGATCGGCGGTCTCCGGCGTCGGCGGCCGGCCCTCGAGCACCGCCTCGGTCGCCGGCGCCCGGATCGGCGTCGGCGCCACGGAGCCGAGCGCCAGGCGGACGTCGGTCCAGGGTCCGGCGTCCCGGTAGCTGAGCGCCATGACGACCTTGCTGATCGACTGCGCGCGCCGCGTGCCGACCTTGCGGAAGCGGGTCTCCCGACCCGCCGCGAGCGGGAACCGGACTCGCAGCAGGAGCTCGTCGGGCGCGAGCGCGGTGCGTCGATAGTCGGGCCAGAAGGCCGTGGCCGGGATCTCGCGCTCGCCTCGCAGCGAGCCACACACCAGCGAGGCGTCGAGCGCGAGCAGGACCGGCAAGGTGTCCCCGGCCGGCGAGGCGTTCACCACGTTGCCGCCGATCGTTCCGCGATTCTGGATCTGGGCGGCACCGATCGTGGCGGCCGCGTCCACCAGGGCCGGCAGGTGCTCGCGGCAGAGCGCCGAGCGCCGGATCTCGGTATAGGTGGTCAGCGCGCCGAGGGCCACGGCGTCGCCGTCGACGGCGATCCCGCGCAGCTCGTCGAGACGCCACAGGTCGAGCATCCGCGCGGGAGGATCGCCGAGCTCGCCGGTCAGGGCGACCATCAGGTCCGTTCCGCCGGCAATCGGTGTGATGGGCCCCTCGGACATGAGCGCGTATGCATCGGCCAGGCTGGTGGGGCTGACGACCGGCGGCTCGACGGGCATTCGGGTCAGCGACGACCGAACGGCCCGCGCCGTCCGGAGCGGCCACGCCGGCGGAGGCTCCTGGCGACCAGCGCGACGACCGCGGCGAGGATGCCGAAGCCGACCGCCAGCTGGGTCGGGGTGAATGGCGCCGTCGTGGCCGGCATCGGGCGCTCGGATGAGTCCGGGTCCGCTGGCTCCGGCATCGGGTGAGGACGCTTGCCGTTGGTCGGGACGGCGATGCGATCCGTCTCGGGGCTCACTGGATTGACCCTCCGCGACGGGTTGCGGCCATGGCGATCGCCTCGACGATCTTGGTATAGCCGGTGCATCGGCACAGGTTGCCGGCGATCGCTTCGCGGATCGCCAGGTCGTCCGGTCCCCCACCCCCGTCGAGATAGGCGCGTCCGGCCATCAGCATCCCCGGGGTGCAGATTCCGCACTGGGCCCCGCCCGTCAGCAAGAACGCCGACTGGAGCTCGTCCAGCCCCTCTGGGCCACCGTGCCGCGTGGGTGCCGTCGCGAGTCCTTCCACGGTAAGGACCGTCGCGCCCGCCACCTGGCAGACCGGCACGAGGCAGGAGTCAACCGGTGCGCCATCGAGCAGCACCGTGCAGGCGCCGCACTCGCCTTCCCCGCAGCCCTCCTTCGTGCCGGTCAAGGCGAGCTCCTCGCGCAGCACGTCCAGCAGTCGACGCATGCCCGGTACGTCGACCTCGACCGGGGTCCCGTTGGCGGTGAAGCGGTAGGCCGTCATCGGGCCGGCTCCGTGCGTCCCGCGCCTGCTGCGCGTTCCGAGGCCCCAGGCGGCAACGGGGCCACGCCCGGCGCGCCCGTAATCGCCGCGAGGATTCGTTCTGGGCTGGCCGGCAGGTCGGTGATCCAGGCCCCGGTCGCATCGGCGATGGCCGCGACGACCGCCGGCGCGCCCACGTCCATCGGCAGCTCGCCGACCCCCTTCGCGCCGTGCGGCGCACCGGAGAACGGAGCCTCGACCAGGATCGTCGTGATCCGCGGCGCGTCGAGGGCGGTCGGGATGATGTAGGTCGCCAGCCGGTCGTTGAGATACCGGCCGTCGTGCAGCTTGATCTCCTCGATCGTGGCGTAGCCGACCGCCTGGAGCGTGCCGCCCTCGACCTGGCCCTCGGCCAGCACCGGGTGGATCACCCGGCCGCTGTCGTCCGCGGCGACCACGTCGAGGACGTGGACCTCGCCGGTGTCGAGCTCGACGTCGACCCGGGCCACGCACGCCGCCCAGCTGAATGCCGGGTAGGCGTCGCCGCGGTAGGTCTCGTCGTCGAACGAGATGTCGGGGTACGGCTCGAAGCGCTGATCGATCCGCAGCGCCCCGTGGGTTCGCGCGAAGACGCCGTAGGTAGCCGCGAACGGGCCGCCGGTCGCCTCCTCGACCGCCTCCCGGAGGCGTCGCGCGGCCTTGATCAGCAGGCCGCCCACGACCATCGTCGTGCGCGACGCCACGGTCGGGCCGGAATCCGGGACGTACGCCGTGTCCTGGGCCGCCAGCTCGATCGACTCGATCGGGACGGCCAGCGCCTCTGCCACGAGTTGGGGCAGGACGGTCCTGGTCCCCTGGCCCATCTCCGTGGACGCGGTCAGGATGCGGATCGCGCCCTCGGCGGTCAGCTCGAGCGACGCGACCGACCCGAGCTTCACCTCGCCGGACCCGGTGAAGCCCGCTCCATGCCAGCCGAGCGCCAGGCCCACCCCGCTGGCGATTCGCTCATGTCCGGTCCGCAGTGGCGAGCCGGGCACCGTCCCGGATCCGGCCCGCCGCTCGCGGGCGGAGTCGTGGCGCGCCCGCAGCCGCTCGAACTCGGCGGCTTCGGCCGCCCGTTCGAGCACCTCCTCCGCGGCGACGCTCTCACGGAGGATCTGCCCGGTCGGCGTGGTGTCGCCGACGCGGTAGACATTGCGCCGCCGGATGTCGAGCGGGCTGAGGCCGAGTGCCTCGGCGATCCGGTTGAGCTGCGTCTCGGCGGCGAACTCGACCTGCGGCGCCCCGAACCCACGGAACGCGCCGTTCGGCGGGGTGTTGGTGCGCGTGGCTTTCGCCCGGATCCGGACGTTCGGGCAGCGATACGGGCCGCCGGCGTGGAGCGCGCCGCGCGACAGGACGACCGGCGTCAGCGTGCAGTACGCCCCGCCGTCCATGACGACGTCGATCTCCTGGGCGATCAGGCGCCCGTCGTGGGTCACGCCCGTTCGGTGGCGGACGATCGCCGGATGGCGCTTGGTCGTGGCTGCGATGTCCTCGTGGCGGTCGTAGATCATCCGGACGGGACGGCCGGCCTTGCCCGCGAGCAGGGCCGCATGGAGGGCGACCAGCGAGGGGTATTCCTCCTTGCCACCGAACCCGCCGCCGGTCTCGGCCTGGACGACCCGAGCGCCACGATCGTCGAGGCCGAGCCCCAGCTTCAGCGCCGAGTGAACGTAGTACGGGCACTGGAGCGAGCCGGTCACGGTCACCCCGCCGTCTTCGCCGGGGACCGCGATCATGGCGTTGTTCTCGATGTAGAGCTGCTCCTGGTGGCCGACTCGGTATTCGCCCTCGAACACGAGGTCGGCGGCGGCGAAGGCCGCTTCCGGGTCGCCGGCGGCGATCTCGTAGGCCGCGAACACGTGGTCCGAGTCGCGTGGGTCGAACACCGGCTCGAGCGGCGCCGCAAGGACCTTGACCGCGCGACGGGCCGCCCGCAGGGTCGCCCGGTCCGGGGCGGCGAGCAGGGCCAGCGGCTCGGCGTGGTGCATGATCTCGCCGCCCAGCGGCACCAGGATCGGCTGGTCGGCCTTGATCGAGCTGACGATGTTCTCGCCCGGGATGTCGGCCGCGCTGACGACCACGACGGACGACCAGTCGAAGGCGGGATCCAGGTCGAGCTTGACGAAGCGGGCGTGCGCATCGGTTGAGCGGATGGTCGCCCCGTACCAGGCGCCCGGCACGACCAGGTCGTCGGCGTACTTGGCGGCCCCGGTGAGTTTCGCCGGCCCTTCGCGGCGTAACGGCGCGGCAGCGCGCGCGCGACCGAGCGAGATCGTGCGGGGCTCGACGACGACCGGCGCGGGCGCCGCGGTCCGGGTCGTCAGCTCAGCCACTGACCTTGCTCCATGGCCACTGACTCTATCACCGGGCGGATGTCGGCCGAGGCTCGCCGGGTACGGGCCCTTGCCCGGATCGGCGTCACCGTGCCTCGCCGGTAGCCGACAATGCTGCGGTACGAACGGTCCGCCGCGCACTCGGGAGACAGACATGGAAGAGCTCAGGGACACCGTCGCCGTGGTGACCGGCGCCAGCTCGGGCATCGGGCGGGCGACCGCTCGCGAACTGCTGGCCGCCGGGGCCCGAGTCGTCATCGGCGCCCGCCGGCTCGATCGACTCGAGGCGGTCGAAGCGGAGTATCCCGGCCAGGCGGTCGCTGTCGCGATGGACGTCCGCTCGCCAGAGGAGTGCCGCCGGCTCGTGGCGACGGCGATCGAACGCTTCGGGCGTATCGACAGCCTCATCGCCAACGCCGGAATCGGCATGTACGGCGGGATCCTCGACCAGACCGACGAGGCGCTGGCCACGATGCTGGACACCAACGTGGCGGGCACGGTCTGGCCGATCCGCGCGGCCGTTCCCCACATGATCGAGGCGGGTCGGGGCGACATCGTCATCGTCGCGTCCGTCGCCGGCTTCCGCTCGGGCGCTGATGAGGCGGTCTACGCCGCGACCAAGTTCGCCCAGGTGGGACTGGCCGGAGGGCTCGATCGCGAGCTCCGCGAGAAGGGGATCCGGGTGACCATCATCGCCCCG
>JBGPIH010000026.1:0-25481 GCA_041484785.1 Candidatus Limnocylindria bacterium | reverse complement strand
TTCGGGTGCATGTACCACTCCCGGGTGAGCAAGACCAGCTGGTTCTTGGCGAAGGCGGGGTCGAGCAGCGCCAGCGGCAGGCAGTGGAAGGCAAGGTCCCAGGCCGCGAACCACGGGTACTCCCAGGTGTCCGGCATGGACAGGACGTCGGCCGTGTTGAGTTCGCGCCAGCCGCTGTTGCGGCCGTGCAGGCGCGCAGGAGGCGGAGGAGGTGAGGCCGGGTCGCCGTCCAGCCACTCGGCCACGTCGTAGTGGTACCACTGCTTGCTCCAGATCAACCCGGCGAACGCCTGCCGCTGGACGAGCGCTTCGTCCGGCGTGAGGGTCTCCCCGGCCAGCGTCGCGTAGAAGGCGTCGGCCTCCATGATCCGGCTGCTGAAGACGCCATCCGCGTCGGGTGCCGGCGGGCGGGCGGCACCCTTCGCGAGCCGAAGCTGGACCACCTCCGTCGCGCCCGGGGCCAGGGTCAGCCGATAGAGGGCGGCGACCTTGGTCCCGGTGGCGTCGGGGTTGACCCGGTCAGGCTGGCCGTCCACGACGGCCGCGCCGATCCCGTCCTTGACATACGGCGAGGCGTTCGCGACGCCCCACAGCCGCTCCGCGTTCGATTCGTTCTCCGTGAACATTAGGGTCGGGGAGCCGCCGGCCACCAGGTGGTACTCGCCGAGCTGGGGATGCTCGGCGCGGACGACCTTGCCACCCACGACCGAGCCGGCAGCCGCAAGTGACGGGCGGGCGTGGTGGCGGCCCCACGACCAGGTGTTGCGGAACCAGAGGGTCGGCAGCAGGTGGAGGACGGCCGGATCAGGTCCCTGATTGGTGACGGAGATCCTGGTGAAGATGTCCTCGGCGGCCGCCTTGGCGTACTCGACCTGTACGTCGAAGTAACGCCCGCCGTCGAAGATGCCTGTGTCGGCGAGCTCGTACTCGGGTTCGCTCCGGCCGCGACGTCGGCTCTCCTCGACCAGGTCCGAATAGGGAAAGGCGCCCTGTGGATATCGGTAGTGGGCCTTGAGGTAGGCATGGCTCGGCGTGGCGTCGAGATAGTGGTAGATCTCCTTGACGTCCTCGCCGTGGCTGCCCTCGGGACCGGTCAGCCCGAAGAGACGCTCCTTGAGGATCGGATCGGCTCCGTTCCACAGGGTCACCGCGAAGCACAGTCGCGCGGCGTCGTCGCTGATGCCGAGCAGGCCGTCCTCGCCCCAGCGGTAGGCCCGGGAGCGAGCGTGATCGTGCGGAAACGAATCCCAGGCGGTCCCGCCGGGGGAATAGTCCTCGCGAATGGTGCCCCACTGCCGTTCGGCGAGGTACGGACCCCAGCGATCCCAGCGGGCGGTGCCGGCGGCGGTCTCGGCCAATCGAGCGCGCTCCGCGAGGAGCGCGGGAGGCGGAGGGTCCGCGGCCCCGGCGCCGCGTCGCCGAGTCATCCTCGGGGCCGGTCGGGCACGGCCGTGGCCCCGAGGGGCGCGACGGCCGCCACGAGGGCGACGACGAGGAGGCCGGCGATCGAGACGAGTGGATCCATCACGCTTGCAGTGGTCGGGAGGCCGAGCGGCATTACGCCGGTGACGCAGTGTACCGTTGGCTCGATGACGACCGCGGATGGGGCGGGGACCCGCGAGGCCGGTGTCGCCCGGGAGGAAGCGCAGCTGGTTGCCCTCCGTGCGGGCGATGCGGCCGCGTTCGGCGAGCTCGTGGACCGCCTGAACGGTTCGCTCCTGCGCCTGGCCCGGATGTACGCCTCGAACCCGGCGATCGCCGAGGAGGTGGTGCAGGAGGCCTGGATCGGGGTCATCCAGGGCCTGGACCGCTTCGAGGGCCGTTCCTCCCTGCGAACCTGGTGCAGCCGGATCGTCATCAACATCGCCCGGACCCGCGCCGCCCGCGAGCATCGCCAGATCCCGTTCTCGGCCTTCGACGACCCATCCGCTGGGGCCGAGCCAGCGGTCGAGGCCGAGCGGTTTCTTCCGGCGAGTGACCCGGAATGGCCCGGGCACTGGGTCTCGTATCCGGCTCGCTGGGACGAGGTTCCCGAAGAGCGAGCCCTGGCCCGCGAGACTCGCGACCTCATCGATGCGGCGATCGCCGACCTGCCGCCCAGCCAGCGCGAGGTCATCACCCTGCGCGACGTCAACGGCTGGGGTGCGGACGAAGTCTGTAACGCCCTCGGGATCTCCGCGACCAACCAGCGAGTGCTCCTGCACCGCGCACGGGCCAGGGTCCGTCGCTCCCTGGAGCGCCATCTCGTGCCGGGAGAGACGTCAATGGGCCAGGTCGACGGCGGGACGGCGGCGTTTCGATGAACGCGGAACCGGTCACCTGCGCCGAGTTCGGCGAGCTGCTCGACCACTACTTCGACGTCGGTCCCGTCCAGCGGGCCGCGCTCGACGCCCATTCCGCCGGCTGCGCCACCTGCCGGGACGCATTCGTGCGGGCGACGGAGGAATTGTCCGACCTGCCCTGTCGGGCATTCGTCGAGCTCGTGACTGATTACCTGGAGCGGGCGATGTCGGCCAGGGAGCGCGCGCGGGTGTCCCGACACCTGGAGCTCTGCGAGGGCTGCCGCTCCTACCTCGCGCAGATTCGGACGACGATCGAACTGGCCGCCACCCCGGCCGAGCCACCGGACCCCGCCCTGCGCGCCGCGCTCGTGGCGGCGTTCCGGGCGACTCGAGGTGGCTCCTAGCGCCCCGTCACAGCGGGCCGTCAATCCCCCGTGGCGTGGACCAGGAGACGGTCGGCGGCCTGGGGACCCCAGGTCCCGCGCTCGTAGATCTCGACCGGGGAATGCTCGTTGAGGACCGACGCGACCACCGCCCAGGACGCCTCGACCGTGTCGCCGCGCGCGAACAGACGGGGGTCGCCCGACATGGCATCGTCGATCAGTCGCTCGTACGCCTCACGGCCCTCGCCGCCGGTGGCGGATTCGGCGAGGACCTCGAGGTCCACGGGCCGGCTGACCAGGATATCGGGCGCCTTGGCCTGCATGGAGAGGGTGATCCGGCCATCGGGCTTCATCCGGAAGCGCAGGTGGTTGGGATGCGGGGCGGGTGCGCTCGGATCGGCGAAGAGCAGGCGAGGCGGCGCCTTGAACTCCACGATCGCCTCGGTGACGGTCTCCTTCAGCGCCTTGCCGGCGCGGATGACGAATGGCACGCCCGCCCAGCGCCAGGAGTCAACCTCGGTTCGCAGCGCCACGTACGTCTCCGTGTCGGACCCAGGGGCGACCCCCGGCTCCTCGAGATAGCCGCGGTACTGGCCCCGGACGAGTTCCGCCGGGTCGAGCGGACGCATCGCTCGCAGCACCTTGACCTTCTCGTCGCGGAGGGCCGCGGCGTCCTCGGACCCGGGCGGCTCCATGGCGATGAAGGTGAGCAGCTGGAGCAGGTGATTCTGGACGACGTCACGGAGCGTCCCGACCGCGTCGTAGAACGCGCCGCGGCCCTCGACCCCGAAGGCCTCGGCCATGGTGATCTGGACGCTCGAGATGTAGTGGCGATTCCAGACCGGCTCGAGGATCGTGTTGGCGAAGCGGTAGACGAGCAGGTTCTGGACCGGCTCCTTGCCCAGGAAGTGATCGATCCGGAAGATCGCGGCTTCCGGGAACCGCCCGCTGAGCAGCTCGTTGAGCGCCGCGGCAGACGCCGGGTCGCGCCCGAACGGCTTCTCCAGCACGACGCGCCCGGCTCGCTGCAGGCCGACCGAGGCCAGCCCTTCCACGACGTCGCCGAACCGATCCGGCGGAATGGCCAGGTAGAAGATCGGGCGCCGCGCCGTCCCGAGGCGCCCGGCCAGCCGCCGGTAGAGGTCCGGGTCGCCGTAGTCGCCGCTGACGTAGCCGATCGCTCCGACGAAGGCGTTCACCGCCGACGGCTCGACCGGTACGCCGGAGGCCGCCAGGGCAGCTCGGGCTCGCTCCCTGAGCATGTCGTCGTTGCCATCCCGGCGGGCGACGCCGATCAGCGGAACGCCATCCAGTCGACCGGCCGCATGGAGACGCTGGAGGGACCCGAACAGCTTCTTGAAGGCGAGGTCGCCGGTGGCTCCGAACAGGACGACCGCGTCGGCCCGGTCGGTCGCCGCGATCATGAGCGCTCCACGGCGTGTCCGCCGATCTGGTTCCGGAGCGGAACCATGATCGAGCCGGCGCGCGGCCTGGGGAAGCGCTGCTTCAACTCGGCGAGCGAGTGGCCGCTTCGAATCAGCGGCCGGGCCATCCCTCCGCCCATCCGCCCGAGGCCGATGATGGCGAGCTCGGGGGTCCTCGAAGCGGTCGGGTCCTGGAGTCCGGGCATCATGTCCGTGGTGATCATCGTGGGTTCCTCGATTGGCCGGCGCGCTGGTGCTCGTCCCCTCCGTGCCAGCTTCGTCCGCCGACGACGGCCTTCGTTACGGCGCGGCGGGTCGCGGCCGGGATCGTCGGGGTCGGCCAAGGCACCGGAACCAATCTGACCGTCCCGACGTACTATCTGCCAGCGACGCGGCCACGTCCCCGTTCGCATCGCCAGCGAATCCCGTCCGACCCGGCGCGAAAGCCTCGCGCCTGACTCGCGAGAGAGGCCGATGACCAAGATCCAGGAGACCGGCGATCGGGTGATCGCCAACGTCGAGCGCGTCATCGTCGGGAAGCACCACGAGGTCCGACTCGCCCTGGTCGCGCTGCTGTGCCGAGGGCACGTCCTGATCGAGGACGTTCCGGGTACGGGCAAGACCGTCCTGGCCAAGGCGATCGCGCGAAGCCTGGGCTGCTCGGTCCGGCGAATCCAGTTCACGCCGGACCTGCTGCCGTCGGACGTCTCCGGGCTGTCCATCTACAACCAGAAGACCCAGGAGTTCGAGTTCCGGCCAGGCCCGATCATGAGCCAGATCGTCCTCGCCGACGAGATCAACCGGGCCACGCCCAAGACCCAGTCCGCCCTGCTCGAGTGCATGGAAGAGCACCAGGCGACGATCGACGGCACGACCTACCAGATGCCCGATCCGTTCCTGGTCATCGCCACACAGAATCCCATCGAGTACGAGGGTACCTTCGCCCTCCCGGAGGCCCAGCTCGACCGGTTCATGCTCCGATTGCACCTGGGTTACCCCCAGCCGATCGAGGAGATCGTCATCCTCGACGAGCAGAAGCGGACCCACCCCCTCGAGGATCTCGAGGAGGTCCTGAACGTGCCGGACCTGCTCGAGATGCAGGCGGCGATCCGCGAGATCTACGTCGACTCGAGCGTCTCCGACTACATCGTCCGCCTGGTCAACAACACGCGCACGCATCCGGACGTGTACCTCGGCGCCTCGCCGCGTGGCTCGATCGCGCTCTACCGCGCCGGACAGGCACTCGCCGGGCTGCTCGGCCGCGACTACGTCATCCCGGACGACATCAAGGCATTGGCCGAGCCCGCCCTGGCCCACCGCCTGATCATCAAGACCAGCTCGTCCATCCACGATGTCCAGGCCGGCCAGGTGGTACGCGAGCTGCTCGAGTCGACCGCGATCGACGGGATCCGGCCCACCGGCGGCGGACCAACGGACCTGCGCGCGGCCTCTCGAGGCTCGTCGGCCCGCACGAACGCCTAGCGCTTCGATCGACCCGGGAGGCGGGGTCCGCGCGATGATCCGCAAGCTCCAGCTGCTCGTGGCCACGGTCATCCTGGTGATCGCGGCCTTCTCGACGGCGCTGCCGTTCCTCTTCTACCTGGTCTACCTGGCGATCCTCGTGGTGGGTGGCTCGTACCTCCTCGTCCGACTCGGGCTGACCGACCTGGAGGCGGGGTATGCCGTGAGCCAGCTCCACGGCCATGTCGGCGACCAGGTCCGCGTCACGTACACGCTGCGCAACGGGAGCCGGATCGCCAAGCCCTGGCTGGAGATCCACAATCCAACCACGCTGCCGGGCGGTCTGCCCGGCCGAGCCATCACGCTGGGCGGCCGGAGCGAACGTTCCTGGCTCATCCGCATCCCGCTGTCGCGGCGCGGTCATTTCCGGATCGAGCCGCTGCACATCCGGACCGGCGACCCCTTCGGCTTCTTCGAGGCATCCGCGACCGTCGGCCAGGGCGTCTCGGTCGTGGTCTATCCGCGTCTCGAACCGCTGCCGCGCTGGCGCCTCCCGGCAGCGTCGCTCGAGGGCAGCCGCGTCGCCCCGGTTCGAACCCTGCAGACCACCCCGCTCGCCACCACGGTTCGGCCGTACGCCCCGGGCGACAGCATGAACCGGATCCACTGGAAGAGCACCGCTCGCCACAACGAGATCCAGGTCAAGGAGTTCGACCTGGAGCAGACCGCCGATGCCTGGATCGTGCTCGATCTCCAGCACAGCATCCAGACCGGGCGGGGCGACGATTCCACTGTCGAATCCGCCGTTCGAGCCGCGGCTTCGATCGCCGACAAGGCGATCCAGGAGGGCCGTGCGGTCGGGATGACGGTCAACGTTGGGAGGACGGCCTTCCTGCCGCCGGATCGTGGCGGCCGCCAGCACCTCAAGATCATGCAGCTGCTCGCATCGGTCGAGGCCGACAGCAACACGCCCCTCGTCGAGACCCTGATCGCGACCGTCGGGCGGTTGCGGCGCGGCATGACCGCGGTGGTCATCACTCCGTCACTGGACCCGTCGTGGGTCCGGCCGCTCGCCTCGCTGCGAGCGAGGGGCGTCGCCTGCGTGGTCCTCTCGCTCGATGCCGCGGCCTTCGATCGATTCGTCGGGGGTCGCGAGGCCGTCCTGGGAGGTAGCCGGCCCGCTCCGCCGCCGGAAGTCGCCGAGGAGGTGGCCAAGCGCGCCCGCGCGCTCCGGCATGCCCTCGCCGAATACGAGCTCCCGTCGTTCATCATCACGCCCGGCCGTCCGCTCGGCGAGATCCTGGCCCGATGAACCGGCGGATCCCGCTCGCTCCGGCCGAGGGGTGGGCGACCCTCGCCCTGGCAATCCTGCTCTGCCTGACCTTCGCCTGGTCGCTCGACGACGCCAGGTGGGTCCTGGGTCGCAACGAGTATCTCGATTTCCTGCAATGGGCGGTGCTCGGCGGCGTGCTTGCCGGATTCATCGGCACCAAGGTCGGTTGGGGTCGCTGGCTGACGTACCTGATGGGCTCCGTCGCCGCGGCGCTGATGGTCCCCCTGTTCGTCGGTTCGATCGCCTTCCCCAAGGGGGGTTCACTGCACGACATGTACGTGGCGACGGCGACGTCCGTGGTGGCCGCGTATTCGGACCTGGTCGTCCACAACCAGGCCTCGACGATCGAGTTCCTGCACTACCTGTTGACGCTCGGCCTGCTCGTCTGGGCGACCTCGATGTTCGCTTCGTATGCCATCTTCGGCCACCACCGGCCGTTGAGCGCCGTCGCCGTCGTGGGTCTGCTGCTCGTCGGCAACATGGCCGTGACCATCAACGACCAGCTCTTCTACCTGGTCGTCTACAGCCTCGCCGCCCTGTTCCTGCTGATCCGCGGCCACGTCATCGACGAGCAGTCCGAGTGGCTCCGACGCAGGATCGGCGATCCCGCCTCGATCTCCTCGGTCTACCTGCGCGGCGGAACGGCCTTTGTCGCGGCCGCCGTCATGGGCGCGCTCGTGCTGACCCAGACCGCATCCTCGAAACCGCTGGCCGGGGCATGGGACGGCGTAAGCGACGAGCTCGTCCAGCTGTCCCGCACGTTCCAGCGGTTCCTGCCGGCCGGCGGGGCCAACCGGTCGTTCGGGGTGACGTTCGGACCGACCGCCGCGGTGCAACAGGTCTGGACCACTGACTCGTCGCTGGCATTGACCATCCAGATGGCGCCCGGGGACAACAACAACTACTACTGGCGGGCGGTCACCTACGACCGGATCGATCTGACGGGTTGGAGCATGAGCAACACGAGCATCGTTGACCGCGCCTCGGGCGACTCGCTCCTGGACGGGTTCGCGGACGACGTGGTGCCCGACGGCCGCAAGTCGTTGAGCTTCACGGTTACGCCCGCGGACTTCCGGAGCTCCACCGTCCTGTCGCCGGCGACGCCGGTCGAGGTCGACGCGAACACGCAGCTGACCGTCGTGGGCAAGGGCGGCTACTTCGCGACCGTCGATCGCGACGGCCGGGGACCGTACGGGGTGACGGCCCTCGTCCAGGCCGACGGAAGCGAGCCAGGGCAACTCAACCAGGAGCTCCTTCGCGCTGCCGGCACCGCCTACCCGGCCGAGGTGAGCAGCCTCTACCTCGGGGTCGCGACCGGCTCGCTTGGCCCGTACGCCCAGGATCTCGAGGCCAGGATCGTCGCCGAGTCTCCCTCGGATACGCCGTACGATCTCGCGGCGACCATCGTCAAGGAGCTCCACTCGAGCGCCTTCACCTATGACACGGACGTGCGCGGGATCGACTGTGCCGGGGTCTCCACGGTCGAATGCTTCGCCCACTTCAAGCGTGGCTTCTGCCAGTACTACGCGGCGACGATGGCGGTGCTCCTGCGCGACCTCAAGGTCCCGACCCGGATCGCCCAGGGCTTCCTGCCCGGCTCGCGCGACCGGCAGACGGGGACGGAACGGATCTTCAACAGCAACGCGCACGCCTGGGTGGAGGTCTACTTCCCGGGTGTCGGCTGGGTGACCTTCGACCCGACCGGTGGCGGGATCGCCCAGCTCGCTCCGCTTCCGTCGGGACGGCCCGTCGCGTCCGGGGCTCGATCGTCGTCCGGGGCGCTCCTCACCCGGCCACCGGAGACCGATCCCTTCGCCAACGAGCCGAGCGGATCGGTTGCCGGCCGTTCCAACCGCGGTTCGCTCGGTCCGCTGATCGCGGTCACCGCGCTGCTGCTCCTCGCGATCGGCGGCCTGGCCTTCATCGTGTGGCAGCGTGGGCCTCGCTCGGGGACCTCGGCGGACCTCGCCTACGGAACCGTCACCCGGCTGGCCGCCCGCTTCGGTTTCGGCCCGCGCCCGACGCAGACCGTCTACGAGTACACCGGCGCGCTGGGCGAAGTACTGCCTACCTCGCGTCCGGAGCTCGAAACGGTCGCCCGGGCCAAGGTCGAATCCGCGTATGGCCAGCGGATCCTCGGCGAGGAACGGCTGGCGGCGCTTCGGTCGGCGCAGCGTCGGCTCCGGGTAGGCCTCCTCCGGCTAGCCTTCCGCCGCAAGGACCGCCGCGGTCGCCGCTAGGGTCGCCGCGGGGCGCCCGATCCGCGCGTTGCGCGCTGCGCGCGCTCGCTCACGCACCCTGAGGTGCGCTCGCTCCCGTGCTCGCTCGCGCCTCCGGCTCGAAGGCTCTGCGGCGACCCTGGCTGCGTGCTAGACCCGCGGCGGCCGTGCGCTAGAGGGCGCCGCTGCGGCTTCGGTCCTCGAGTTCGGCTGCGGCGGCGTCGTCCAGCAGTCCCGCCAGGTGAGCGGTGAGGTTGTGAGCGCGCAGGACCGGACGACCGGCACGGAACTCGACGATGGTGATCCCGCACAGGTCGCTCGACCACATCCAGAACCGATCGAGCGGCAGGCCGAACAGCGTCAGCAGGGTCACCTTGAAGACTCCGTCGTGCGCGACCACGATCGACCAGGGGTGGTCCGGGACGGGTTCGCGATAGCCGGCGACCTGGGCCCGATCCAGGGTGCCCGCTGGGCGGCCGTCAGCGAGCCCCGCCAGCAGCCTGGTCAGCGCCGGCCGCACGCGATCGGCGACGCCCGGGAGCGACTCACCGCCGGGAGCCCATGTCTCGAGCGGCCGGCGACGCCAGGCCGCAAGCTCGGTGCTGAATCGTTCGGCGATGTCCGAGGCGAGGAGGCCTTCCCAGGCGCCCTGGCCGATCTCCAGGAATCCAGGCTCCGCCCGGACGATCGGCGCGCGCTCAGCCGTCGTTCGCATGGCGTCCGCGATCGCGTTGGCCGTCTGCGTCGTCCGGGCCAAGGGCGAGTGGACGAGCTCGACCAATCGGCCGGCCGGGACGGGAAGCACCGGCGCCCGGTGTGGATGCGCCAGGCGCTGCGCGACCAGCGCGGCCTGCCGCAGCCCGGTTGGTGAGAGCGGCGAATCGGCCTGGCCCTGGAATCGACCTTCGACGATGAACGTGGACTCGCCGTGCCGGACCAGGACGAGCGTCCCGTCCAGGCCATCGGGGATCAGGGCCGGCGAGGGAGCAGTCAGCGGGTGCCCCCCAGGCGAATGGTCCACAAGTCGCGGACCGCCTCCTGGTTCCGGATTGCCTGCGAGACGGCTTCCGGAACGTCTTCGTCGAGGGCCAGGATCATCAGGGCGTCCTCGCGCGGGCGGCTCCGGGCGAGGTGCATCGCGCTGATGTTGACGTCGGCCTCGCCGAGCATGAGCCCGACCCGCCCAACGGTGCCCGGGCGATCCATGTGCCGGGTGATGAGCATCGTGTCCGCGGGCGCCATGTCCAGGTGATAGTCGTCGAGGCGGGTGATCCGGGGTTCGCCGGCGGCCACGGTCCCGGCCACGACCGTCGTGCGCCCACCGGTCTCGCCCGAGAGCGTGAGCAGGGCGGCAAAGGCGCCCGCATCGGGGGTCTTGCGCTCGACCACGGTGATCCCGCGGGCCTTGGCCAGTGCACCGGCGTTGACCAGGTTGACCCGCTCGGTCGTGGACGTTTCGAGCAGGCCCCGGAGCACGGCCGCCGTCAGGGGCGTGCCGTCATGCTCGGCGAGCTCGCCCGCGATCTCGAGGGTGAGCGTGTGGACGCCACCGCGCGAGAACTGGGCGAAGAAGCGACCCAGGATCTCGGCCAGCGGCAGGTACGGGGCAATCGCCCGGGCCGTCTCTGGGGTGAGCAGGGGAGCGTTGACCGCGTAGCGCGCGCTCCGGCCATCGAGGACGTCGAGCACCTGCGCCGCGACCTCCTCGGCGACCAGGATCTGTGCTTCCGCCGTCGATGCCCCGAGGTGCGGCGTCAGGAGCGTGTTGGGTGCGTCAAGGAGCGGCGAGTCGGTCGGCGGCTCGTGCTCGAAGACGTCGATCCCGGCGCCGCCGAGGTGACCGGACCGGAGCGCCTCGGCGACCGCGGCCTCATCGACGACGCCGCCACGGGCGACGTTCAGGACGATCGCGCCGGGCTTGAGCCTGGCGATGGCCTCGCGCCCGATCAGGCCGCGGGTCGAGCGGGTCAGGGGGACGTGGACGGTGACGACGTCGGCCTGGGCGAGCATCGCGTCGAAGTCGACGAGCTCGACCCCGTGGTTCGCCGCCTGTTCGGCGGTGACGAAGGGATCGACCGCGAGGACGGTCATCTCCATCGCCAGGGCCCGCGCCGCGATCGCCTGGCCGATCTTCCCCAGCCCGACGATGCCAAGTGTCCGGCCGCGCAGCTCCAGGCCGGTGAACTGGGCCCGCTTCCACTCGCCCCGCCGGACCGAGGCGTCGGCCGCGGCCGTCCGGCGCGCGATGCCGTAGAGCAGGGCCAGGGTGTGCTCGGCCGCGGCGATCGTGTTGCCGGTCGGGGCGTTGACGACCATGATCCCGGCCCGCGTGGCGGCGTCGAGATCCACGTTGTCGACCCCCACGCCCGCCCGGCCGATCACCACCAGGCGCGTGCCGGCCGCGATCAGTCCGGCATCGACGTGGACCTGGCTGCGCACGATCAGGGCGTCGTAGTCGGGCAGGATCGCGCACAGCTCGTCGCGAGCCAGGCCCGGCCGCTCATCGACCTCGTGGCTGGCCCGCAGGAGCGCGACCCCTTCCGCGGCGATCGGTTCGGCGACCAGGATCCTCATGCGCCCGTGGCCGCCCCGGCGCCCGCGGCGACGCCGAAGGATTCCAGGGCGGCGACCTGGGCCGCGGCGACCGCCGACCCGGGTCGGACCACGCGCCCCATCGCGATCGACGTGAACTCGAGGGCGCTCATCGCGCCCAGGATCTCCTCGACGGTCACCGAGCCGAGGTGGCCGAGCCGGAAGATCTTGCCGGTGAGCTTGCCCTGGCCGCCGGCCAGGACCAGGCCGCGGCGCTTCAGCTCGCCGTTGAACGCCTTCCAGTCGAGGTCCTCGGGCACGACGGCGGCCGTCACCGTGCGCGACGCGAAACGCTGATCGGCGAACAGCTCGAAACCGAGGGCCGTGAGACCGGCCCGAGCGGCCGCGGCACACGCCTCGTGACGGGCGAAGACGTGGTCCGTGCCCTCGGCCTGCATCAGCCGGATCCCCTCATCGACCTGGTAGACGACCGCGATGGCCGGGGTCCACGGCGTCTGCCCGGTGGCGTGGCTTTCGCGATGGGCGCGCAGGTCGAGATAGACCCGCGGCATGGTCGCCGTCTCCATCGCCGCCCAGGCCCGGGCCGAGGCCGCGATCATGGCCAGGCCCGGGGCGGCCATCCAGGCCTTCTGCGAACCCGTGACGACGACGTCGACGCCCCAAGCGTCCATCTCGAACGGAACCGCCCCCAGGCTCGAGACACTGTCGACCAGGATCAGCGCATCGGGAGCAAGCTCGTGGACGACCGCCGCAAGCTCGGGGATCGGGTTCATCACGCCGGTGGATGTCTCGTTGTGGGTCAGCAGAACCGCCTTGTAGCCGTTCTCGCGCTGGAGCTCGGCGCGAAGCACCGCCGGATCGGCGGCCTGTCCCCATTCGACCTCGATCTTGGTGACCTCGGCGCCATAGGTTCGGGCGATCCTGGCGAACCGATCGCCAAACGAACCGATCGAGACCCCCAGGACGCGATCGCCCGGCGAGAGGGTGTTGACGACCGCGGCCTCGAGGCCGCCGGTTCCGGCCGTCGTGATCATCGCGACGTCGCTCGTCGTCCCGAAGAAGGGCTTCATACCCGCCAGGATCCGTCCGAGCATGGCCGCGAATTCGGGGCCACGGTGATTGATCATCTGGCGCGCGCCGGCCTCGCGGACGCTCGGTGGCAGGCCCGTTGGGCCAGGGATGCGCAGGTTGGGCTCGAAGCGGTCCACGGGATCCTCCTGGGTGGCGGTCAGGGCGTACGCGGATGGTCGCACGCCTTGACGCTTCTGCGCCAGCCTGTCATATATGCCGACATATGACGACCCGCCGGACGACCATCCTGGCCGACGCCGACCTGCTCGAGCGGCTGGACCGTTTCGCGAACCGGGCCCGTACGACCAAGACGGCGGTGATCGCGGCCGCCCTCGAGGCCTACCTCGTCGAGCACGACCAGGCACCGGACCTGCCGTTCCTCGCGGTTGGCCGCAGTGCGCACGGTCGCCTGTCGCTCGACGGGCGCTCGATCGTCCGTCGCGAGGTGGGTCGCCTCCGCACTGGCGATCGCTGACGCGGGCCGATGGCGATCCTGCTCGACGCGAGCGTCGTGCTCGCCGCAGCCGATCGGGCGGACCTGAACCACGCGGCCGCGCTGGTCTGGTTCAACCGGGCCGATGAGCCTCTCCTGCTCGGAGCGCTGACGCTCGGGGAGCTGGACGTGCTGCTCCAGCGCGAGCTCGGTGCCGCGGCCACGGTCGCTCTGGTGCAGTCCGTGACCGGTGGCGCGATCCGGCTCGTTGCGCCCACGGACGCTGACCTGGCCCGGGCCATGGAGCTGATCGAGGCGGTCGCGGAGCATCGCCCGCGCCTTGCCGACGCGCTGCTGGTCGCGGCGGCAGAGCGACTGGGGGTCCATCGGATCGCCACCTTCGATCGTCGGCCCATCGCGGTCTTCCGTCCGCGCCACGTACGTGCCTTCGACCTGGAGCCGTAGCGCGCGACACGATTCGCAAGGTATGGGAGGCTGGACGACCTGCCGGTCGGCCGTCGCAGACGTCGACGCCCGAACGTCGTGAGGTCGCGCATTCACTCGAGGCCGCCGCCGATCATGTCACGCGTCACGTCTCGCTCGCCCGGGCGCCGGAGGCGGCGCCCGTCGATCCGGATCGCCGCCATCGCGGCGATCCTGGTCGTGACCGTCGGCGGGCTGGCGGTCGCGACCGATGCGCTCGGGGCGGGACGGCTGTTCGACCGAGCGGTGGCGAAGATCGATCGGATGATGGCCGGCCCGGTGCCGGACCGGCCGACCATCGAAACCATCCTCGTGACACCTCCACCGGCGACGCCATCCGCGAGCCCGACTCGCACGGCCCCTCCGTCGTCGGCGGCTCTCGGTGCGTCCGCGCTGCCCGCCGCGACGCCGACGATGGAACCGACGCCGACCCCAGCCCCGTCGCGGATCCCGGTCGATGTCGATGTCGCGGCCGACCCGGCGGGCATCTTCGCGTCCGAGCTCAAGGACACCTGGTGCTCCCCGGCCGGCGTCCAGATCACGCTCGCGTTCCTGGGCAAGGCGGACACCTCGGTCGGCTTCCAGCGCGAGCTGCAGAGCCGGGTCCACGAGTGGGAGAGCTATTCCGACAGCCACAATGGCGACTGGGGACCGGGGGCGATGGCCCTCGCTCTTGAGGCGTACGGGGCGCCGGGCTACGAAGTCCGCGCCTACAGGACGCGGCAGAATGCCCTGCGCGATGCCGCCGCGGCGATCGAGTCGACCGGCTCGCCGGTCATCCTGCTCGCCTGGCGCGGCGCTCACACCTGGGTGATGACCGGCTTCAAGGCGGATGCCGACCCTGCGATCTTCCCGGATGCGACCGTCGCCGGCGCCTACATCGTGGATCCGTGGTACCCGCGGATCTCGAGCATCTGGGGCCCGTCCGACCCACCGGGGACCTTCCAGGACGCCAGCGAGATGGTCCGCAACTTCCTCGTCTGGAAGCGGCCCGAAGGGCACTATCCGAACCGCGACGGCCTGTTCATCGCGGTCGTCCCGACCGTGCGGGTCAGCGCGGGCGACTGACACCGATCGCTCGGACGCGCGGTCGCACGAGCGCGGCGAGGGCGACGACCTTGGTCAGGCTCCCGGCGGTGAACGCGATCGGGATGGCCGTGATCCCCAGGGCGGGTGACAGGATCTCGCCGGAGGTCACGATCACGACCAGCCCGGCAACCGAGGCCAGGACCGGGATCAGCGTGTTGTGCGTGGCATAGAAGGCGCGAGCCAGGAGGTGGGTGAGGCTCTCCAGCGGGATCGAGAGGGCGAAGGCGGCGAGCAGCCCGGCGGTCAACGACACATCCTCGGTGTCGAACGCCCCGCCGCCGAGCAGGACCGAGATGACCAGCCGGCTCAGCATGAACAAGCCGAGTGCTGCGCCGCTGGTCAGGATCGCCGTCGTGGCCAGGTTGGTCGTGAGCGTCCGGGCGAAGGCCGATCGGTCGCCCGCGGCGGCCGCCGCCGACAGGATCGGGAAGGCCGCCACGGCGATGGACACGCCGATCAGGCTGACCGGTACCGACTGGAAGTTCCGGGCGAAGCTGACCGCGCTGACGCTGCCGGCGCCGAAGCGCGTCGCCAGGGCGGTGAAGTACAGGAACGTCAGCGGGTCGACGGGGTGGCTGGCCATCTTGGGGATCATCAGGCGGATGAACTCGCGGACCGCGGCGGTCCGCACCGCCAGCCGTGGCCGGATCGGAAAGCCGGTTCGGCCGATGCCCGTGACCCGGATGCCGAGATGGAGCAGCGCCCCGAGCACGGCGCCAAGTGCCGCGCCGTAGATCCCGAGCGGTCTCGCGAAGAGCAGGGTCCCGGCGACGATCCCGCCGTTGTAGAGGAGTGGGGCGAGGCCATAGAAGAGGAACCGTCGGTCGGCCACGAGGACCTCGCCAAGGGCGATCGAGGCGGCGAAGATCACCGGCGTCACGCACATGACCCGAAACAGGCCCGTGTACAGCTCGCGTTCGGCGGTCGACTGGAAGCCGGGCGCAATAACGCCGACGGTCAACGGAGCGAGGAGGAACAGGACGGCGGAGGCGAGGGCCATGACCAGGATGGCCAGGGTCAGGATCGTCTGCCCGAATGCGTGGGCCGCGACGTCGCCCAGGTCGCGCTCGCGGAGGCTCAGGAAGATGGGCACGAACGGGGCCGCCAGGCCGCCCGCCACGAGCACGTCCAGGGCCAGCTCCGGCAGGACGAAGGCCGCGTTGTACGCGTCGAGCTCGGTCCCCGCGCCGAACGTTCGGGCGAAGAGCCGGTCGCGGACCAGCCCCATGGCGTAGCCGCCGAAGGTCAGGACCGCCAGGAGGAACGCGCCGCGCGGCAGCAGGCGATCGAGCCTGGTCCAGGCGACGACTCGCTCGATCACGCCCGGTCCTCGCCGCCCACGACGACAGGGACGGCCGGCCGGGCGGCGATGCTGCGCCGAGCCGTCGTCAGCCCGAGACCGCGACCTCTTCGGCTTCGGCTTCTACCAGGCGCAGGAGCTCGGCGCTGTCGCTGAGATGGCCGTAGAAGATCTGCCGAGCCGCGTCAAGGAGCACGTAGATGTGCGGGTCGGCCGCGTGATAGCGAATCGTGGTGCCGGCTCGCTCGGGCACCACGATGCCCCGGCCGCGAAGGACCGCCAGCTGCTGCGAGATGGACGAGCCCGGAACGCCGGTCAACGACTGGATCTCGCCGACGCGGCGGGGCCCGCTTCGGAGGAACTCCAGGATGGCGATCCGGACCGGATGGGCCAGCGCCTTGAAGAACTCCGCCTTGAACTGGCGGAGCCGCTCCGGGTCATCTGGACGAGGCGCTCGGGCTGACATGGCGGCACAGCCTAGCCCGCGATCCAGAATTGAGCAAGTCTCTGGTAGCTCGTATCTTCGAAGACGCGAAGATACGGTGTATCCTTGCCGAGTCGCGTGCGCGCCGACGAGCGCGCGAACAGGAGAAACCTCACCATGACCGACGCATCTGCTGTGCTGGCTGCGCTGCTCGCCGATGCCAGGGATGCAGACCCTGCTCACCGAATCGACCTGCGCGATCCGATCGCGGCGCACGGTGCGGCGGCGATCGAGGCGATGACCCCGTGGCTCAAGGACCCGGCCCTCGCTGCCTTTGCGATTCGGGTTATCGCCCGTGCCGGGCTGGATGGGCAGCGCGAGGCCGCCCAGGCCGTGCTTCGCCCGGCTCGCCGCCGCGTCGACCCACGCCTGCGCGCAGACGTGGACTGGGCCCTCGGGGTGCTCCGCCTGGAGCGGCCGGCTGCCCCGGCGCCGGTCAAGCGACCGCTCGGGGCTCCGGCGCGAGCCGAGAGCCCGCTCTACTCTGGCGGCGCCCGACCGGTGTCGCGAAGGCCGCGGCCCCGCATAGCAGCGTCCTAGGTCGTCCGCCGCTTCCCGGGGGTCGTGGCCGAATTGCCCAGCCGGTCCGCCGGCCCGCGGCCGGTCCTGCGGACCTTGTCGCCCAGGTTCCCGAGTTCCTTCCTGGCCTCGTCCCCGGCGTTCCCGACACGGTCCTTGAGGCTCGTGCCATCCACGCCACGGACGGCCTTCCTCGCGTCGGTCTCGATGCCGCGATAGGTTCGCTTGACGTCATCCATGATCCGCCTCCGTGCGCCTGGTCGGCGCCGCCGACCAACTGGGATGGTCGCGCGGGCCAACGCCGGTCACGACACGAGTCTGCTGCCGGAGCGCGACCGACGCATGAAGGCCCGTCATCTCTGTTGAGGGCCGGATGACAGGTCGTCATGAAGGGCAGCCCTTCGTGCGAGACACTCGTGAACGGCATTCCAACGGGTGTCTCGTTGCCCCGCTTCCCCGGATGCTTGCAAGCACAAGGAGAAGTCATGACAGACGATCGAGTCGACCAGACGGTCGGCACCGAGGGACCCGCGGCCGCAGCGGGTCCGGAACCAGTGCGGACGAGCGCGGGCCCGGAACCAACGGCGGCCGCCGGACAGCAGACTGTGCGAACCGAGTACCAGCGCAGCACCACCGCCGGCCCCGGGAGCTCCGAGATGATCCGCCGGGTCATCATGTTCGTATTCGGGCTGATCCAGATCGTGATCGGGCTGCGGATCGTCCTGCTCCTGCTCGACGCCCGCACGGGCAACGCGCTGGTCTCGGGCATCCTGGACGTCAGCAAGGTCTTCGTCTCGCCGTTCGAGGGGATTCTCAACACCAACGCCCTGTCTTCGGGTGGTTCCACGCTCGACGTCGCGGCTGTCGTCGCCTTCGTCGGCTGGACGATCCTCGAGCTGATCGTGATCTGGGCCGTTGGGATCTTCCGACGCGAGCCGGCATGACCCGGGCCTGACCGTCTCGCGGTCCCGCCACGGGACGGGGCCCCGTCCGCACAGCGTCGGCTCGAGGCGGGCCGCGCAACACGAAAGGAACACACGTCATGGGTTTCATCGCATGGATCGTTGTCGGCGCGATCGCCGGCTTCATCGCCAGCCAGGTCATGCGCGCACGTGAAGGCCTGTTGATGATGATCGTACTCGGCATCGTCGGCGGACTCGTTGGCGGATTCGTGGCCACGAGCGTGCTCAAGATCGGCTCCGTCGACGGCATCAACGTCGAGAGCATCGTGATCGCGACCATCGGCGCGATCGCGGTCATCTTCGTGGTGCACCTCGCGACCGGCTCGCGCGGTTTCCTTCCTCGCAGGTGAGGCACGAGGACACAGGCGGAATCCGACGGGGGTAGCGATCGGGGACGACGACCTTCGGGTAGTACCGGCAGCCATCAGGAGCGTGCGTCGTCCTCGACTCCGCGAGCGCCGGTCACAACGGCTGCGAGACGCTCGAATGCCGCCTCGCGTTCACTCCGGATCCGGCTGATCGCCGCCGGGTCGACCGGCAGCTGGCCCTGGTACTCCCACCGAAGCCGGGCCCGGGTAACGCCATCGACGGCCTCGAGATCGGCCGTTGCGACCACCGGTCCAAGCGTCGGAACGGCGAGTCGCCAGCCGACATGATCGTAGGGCTGCCAGTCGACGATCTCCTCGAGGGTGGCGAGGCGCCCGGTCACGCATTGGGCAAGCGTCCCGACGCCGCGCCGGCCGCCCGCCAACGTCTCCTCGATGACAAGCGGGCCTTCCCACAGGGTCCGCAGCGCCGGCGACGTCAGGTGCGCCCAGACAACGGCTGGCTCGGCGGCGACCGTTGCGGTCACGTCGAGGACGACGTCGGCATCACCGATGTCGAGGCGCCGAGCTCCGCTCTCCGCCTGCCAGCGTGTCTCGAGATCGAGCGTGAACGTCACGGCCTTGCCGAGGTGCTCGATCGACTCCTCAGCCGCCGCCATCCCGAGCGCGGCGGGATCGATGCCCAACGCCGCGACTGCCTGTGAGGTGAAGAGTGCGAAACCGATTCCGCGGGCTTGGGCCGCTCCGGCGCCCTTGAGCAGGCGATGGACGAGGATGACGTCGGATCCGGCGAGCTCATCCCGGCCCGCGATCCGGGTATGGACGTACGACCCGTGGTGGACGAACAACTTGAGGTCGAGTCGCGGCGCCAGCTGGCATGAGTTGCAGTCGCAGCTCGACGCCTGGTCGATGCTCCGCAGCCGCCGCCGGAAGGCGAGGTACGACGCTTCGACCGCGTCGAGGAGCAACGATCCATCCGCCCGCCCGTCTTCGACAAAGAAGAAGGCCGCGTCGCCCTCGAGCTTCGAGAGCCGAAATGGTGGATCGAGGCGGCCGACGATCGTCTCGAGAAGATCCCCGGCGATCGCCGGGGCGTGCTCGAGCTCGCTACCCGCCAAATACGCGGTGTACCCCGTGAGATCCGCGATGACGAGGAAGCCGGTTTCGGGTACCGCTGCCATGGGCGGGACCATAGACCCTGGAGTCGCTCAGTCAATACCCGATTCGGGCAAGGCCGTCGTCCCACCCACCGCTCGATGTGGGGCGCCCGGTCCCGATCAGGTCCCGGCGTCTCGCTTCTGCGTGTCGGCCAGCTTCTTGCGAGCCTCGGTGTGGGCCTTCATCCCGTCGCCCATTCCAGCCATCGGGTTGCCGCCGGGCTGGGGGACGCGCTTCGGGCGCCCGGCGACCCGGCGGGCGCGGCGCCCCTCCATGAACTCGCCGATCCGGCGTTCGACTCCCTGGTCCGACGGGACGTAGTAGCGCCGCCCCTGTCCGTGGAGCAGGTCGGGCAGGTACTGCTGGTCGACATCGGCGTCCTCGAAATCGTGCGGATAGAGGTAGCCTGCTCCGTCGCCGGTGTCGTGGCGCTGTCGCCCCGTCGCGGACCGAAGGTGTTTCGGGACCGGTTGGGACCCGTGCTGGACCACGTCGTCCATGGCCGCGGCGTACGCCTTGCCGACCCGATTCGACTTCGGGGAGACCGCCACGAAGATGGTGGCCTGGGCCAGCGCGTACTGCGCCTCGGGCAGTCCGATCCAATCGAGCGCCTGCCCGGCCGCAACGGCGACCTGGAGCGCCCGAGGGTCGGCGTTGCCCACGTCCTCCGACGCACAGATGATCAGCCGACGGGCGATGAACTTGGGATCCTCGCCGGCCGCGATCATGGCCGCGAGCCAGTAGAGGGCCGCGTCCGGGTCGTTGCCGCGCAGGCTCTTGATGAAGGCCGAGACCGTGTCGTAGTGGCCATCGCCGGCCCGGTCGTAGGCCAGGACCCGTTGCTGGGCGGCGACCTCGATATCGTCGAGTCGCGGACTGACATGGCCGTCCGCGTCGCGGATGTCCTCGGACTCGGCCAGGGCGGTCGCGCCCTCGAGGACGTTGAGGGCAGCCCGGGCATCGCCGCCGGCGAGCGAGATCAGGTGATCGAACGCCTCCGCCGACAGCGCGACGCCGCCGGGCGGACCGAGTGCGCCGGCCAGGCCGCGCTCGGTGTCGTCGACGGCACGCCGGACGACCGTCGCAACGTCGTCATCGGTCAGGGTGTCCAGGCGCCAGACCCGCATCCGCGAGAGCAGGGCACCGTTCACCTCGAAGTACGGGTTCTCCGTGGTCGCCCCGATCAGGGTGACGGTGCCATCCTCGACGTGGGGCAGGAGGGCGTCCTGCTGGGCCTTGTTGAAGCGGTGGATCTCGTCGAGGAAGAGGACGCTGCGGGTCCCGTGGAGGGCCAGGCGTTCCTGGGCCTCGGCGATCGTGTTGCGGACCTCGACCACCCCGGACATGACGGCGGACAGGCTCGTGAAGTGGGCCCCGATCTCCCCGGCGAGGAGCCGGGCGAGGCTGGTCTTGCCGCTGCCGGGCGGCCCCCACAACAGGAGCGATGACAGGTGACCGCGAGCGATGCTGCGGCGGAGCGGGCCGCGCTCGCCGACGAGGTGGTCCTGGCCAACGAATTCGTCCAGGTTGCGCGGTCGCATCCGCGCCGCGAGCGGCTGGCGCTCGGGCGGCGGCTGGAAGAGCGCTTCTGGACGGGCCCCGGTGAGCCGCCGGGAGGATGGCATGGTCGGATGGTACCGGGCGGAAATCGGCTAGAGCGTCACTCCGGTGACCTGCACGACGATCCACAGCGCGGCGAGGACGCCGACGAGGGTGCCGCCGACCTTTGCGATCCGGCGGACGTCGCGGCCAACGTAGGCGTATTCGTTGCCGGCCGCGACGGCAAGGCTCGACATCGGCCGTGGTGCAAGGCCGCCACCGGTGCGCTGCGGACGGGTCTGGCGCGCGGCCTCGGCCGCCTGCTCTTCGGCGACGATCGCGGCCTCGAGCTGGGCGGCTCGGGCCTCCTCGTCCTCGGTGAGCGTCGCCGGGCGCGGCTCGATCCGTGGCGGCGCCACGCTCGGTCGGGCCGGCGGTCGCTTCGTCGGCCGGCGCTGGCCGGGCCGGGTGGTCGTGCCTCTGGCGCGCTTGGCCATGATCTGTTGAGGGCCTCCATCGCGGGGTCGGATCGGTTTGGGGCGGCGTGGCGCCCCGGCCCGGTCTCTCGACGGCAGAGGATAGCACCGGCCACGGGCCGTGGCGGCGAAGGGCGCGCCGCGAGGACGTCCGGGTACGTTCCCGGTGAGGGCGCCCTGCTAGACTCGGCCCGCCCACTGGAGGACCCTCCGATCGACCTCAACGCGCTCGTTCAGCCCTACCTCGGCGCGCTCGTCGTGGGGCTGGTGGCCGTCGGCCTGGTGCTCGTGATCGCGGCCGTCGCGCTGGCCCGCCGGACGCGCCGGCTCGACGGCCGGCTGAGGGGCATGACCCGCGGCACCGAGGGCCGGAGTCTCGAAGCCGTGCTCGACGCGCACCTCGAGAAGGTGTTCGCCGTGTCGCGCGAGCTCGATGGCATCGCGGCGCGAACCGCGATCCTCGAGGGGGCGCAGCGGCGAGCCTTCCAACGGGCCGGCCTGGTGCGCTACAACCCGTTCGACGAGACCGGCGGGAACCAGAGCTTCGCGCTGGCGCTGCTCGATGCCAATGGCGATGGCTGGGTGCTCTCCAGCCTGCATGCGCGATCCGGGACCCGGGTCTACGCGAAGGCGATCAAGGCCGGCCGCGCGGAGTCCGGGCTGTCGGCCGAGGAGACCGCAGCCCTCCAGCAGGCGTCGGCCTGACAGGCAAGCTGGCACGGCCCCGCGCGATGCTCTCGCCATGCCCCCTCGCCCCGAGTCCATCGCCCCGGACGAACCGATGAGCCCGGCGCGCCTCCGCCGCCGTCGCGAGCCCGGGCCGCTCGAACAGATGCCGGCCTGGCGTGAGCTCGTGCCCGTGATGGATCCGGCGATCGCCGGTCAGCCGGCCGTGGGGATGGAAGCGCTCCTCGGCGGCCTCAATCCGGACCAGCTCCGGGCGGTCACCCACGGGGACGGCCCGCTGCTGGTCGTGGCCGGCGCGGGCACCGGCAAGACGCAGGTCATCACCCGGCGGATTGCCTGGCTGATCGCCACCCGTCGAGCGAAGCCGTCCGAGATTCTCGCGCTCACGTTCACGGACAAGGCGGCGGAGGAGATGGCCGTCCGGGTCGACCAGCTGGTCCCGTATGGCTACACGGACACGGCCATCTCCACCTTCCACGCGTTCGGCGACAGCCTGATCCGCGAGTACGCCCTCGAGCTCGGCCTGCCCACCGACCTGCGGGTCCTCTCGCGGCCCGAGGTCGTCATCTTCCTGCGCGAGCACCTGTTCGAATTCGAGCTCGACGCCTACCGCCCGCTGGGCGATCCGACCCGCTTCCTCGCCGCGCTCGCGACCCTCTTCAGCCGCTGCAAGGACGAGGACATCTCACCTGCGGATTACCTGGAGCACGCGGATCGCGTGGCAGCCGAGGCCTCGCGGGTGGCCGCGGCTGCCTCGGACGACCTCCAGCCCGCGTCCTCGATGAAGCGCGGGTCGACCGATGCGGTGGACGCCGCGGCCGAGAACGCCCGGCGCCAGGCCGAGCTGGCTCGCGCCTACGCGACGTACCAGGCCCTGCTGGCCGGCAACGGGTGCATCGACTTCGGCGACCAGGTCGCCCTGGCCCTCCGTCTCGTTCGCGGCTCGGCGGCCGCGCGGGCCTCGATCGCCGGGCGCTTCCGGTACATCCTGGTCGACGAGTTCCAGGACACGAACCGGGCACAGGCCGAACTGATCGCCCTGCTCGCGGAACCGCATCGCAACGTGACCGTCGTCGGGGACGACGACCAGGCGATCTACGCTTTCCGGGGCGCCGCGATCGACAACATCCTGGCCTTCCGCGATCGCTACCAGGGCACCCGGACCGTGGTCCTGCGGCGGAACTATCGCTCGCTGGCGCCGGTGCTGGATGCGGCCTACCGCTTGATCCGGTTCAACGATCCCGACCGGCTCGAGGTCAGGACCGGGATCGGCAAGCAACTGCGCGCGGAGCGGGTCTCCGCGGCTCCGGCCCCGGTGCGCCTGGAGGTCTTCGCGTCGGGTTCCGAGGAGGCCGATTGGATTGCGGCCGACATCGCGCGGCGCGTCGAGGCCGGGGCGTCGCCACGCGACCACGCCGTCCTCGTCAGGGCCAACGGTCATGCCGACCCCATCCTTCGCGCGCTCAACATGGCCGGCATCCCGTGGCGATTCTCCGGAACCTCCGGCCTCTATGCGCGTCCCGAGGTCCGCACGCTGCTGGCCTTCCTGCGGGTCGTCGCGGATCTCGATTCAAGCGTGGACCTATATGCGCTCGCGGCGTCCGAGGTGTACGCGCTCGGCGGCGAGGACCTGACGGCAATCGTCAACATGGCGCGCCGCCGGAACCGCTCGGTGTGGGCCGTGCTCGACGAGCTCGAGCGGCAGCCGGGGATCCTCCGAGTTGGCCCGGAGACGCGGGCGACCGTCCACAAGCTGGTCGTGGATCTGCGTGGCTACGCCGACGTCGCCCACGAGCGGCCGGCCGGGGAGCTGCTCTACCGATTCCTGCGCGGCACCGGGCTTCTCGCCAGGCTGGTGGCGGCGGACACGCCGTCGGCCGAGGAGGCGCTCCAGAACATCGCCCGCTTCTTCGAGATCGTCCGGGCACAATCGGCGTTGCTCGCCGACGACCGGGCCGTCTTCGTGGCGCCGCACCTGGCCACGTTGATCGAGGCGGGCGACGATCCGGCCACGGCCGAGCTCGATCCCGATGCCGACGCGGTCGCTGTCCTGACCGTCCACAAGGCCAAGGGCCTCGAGTTCCCGGTCGTCTTCCTGCCCGGGATGGTCGCCGGCCGATTTCCGCTGCATGGGCGCGGCGAGACCCTGCCGCTGCCGGTCGGCCTGGGACGAGGCAAGGCGCCGTCGCCCGAGGCAGCCCTCGCCGAGGAGCGACGCCTGTGCTACGTCGCAATGACTCGCGCCCGCGACGAGCTGATCCTGTGCCACGCAGCGGATTACGGCGGAGCCCGGGCTCGGCGCGTCTCGCCGTTCGTGCTGGAGGCGCTCGACCTGCCGACCGCGGCCGGCGTGCCTGGTGCCGGGGCTCGAGCGGCCAGCCCGGTGGAGCGGCTGGCCGGGTTCGACGCCCTTGCGGCCCCGACCCTGGCCAGCGAAGGGCCGATCACGGAACCACTGTCGCTGAGCTTCTACCAGATCGACGACTACCTGACCTGCCCGCTCAAGTACAAGTACGCCCACGTGCTGCGGGTCCCGCTGGCGCCGCACCACGCGATCATCTACGGCGCGGCTCTCCACAAGGCGGTCCAGCTCTTCCATGTCCGGCACGCAAAGGGATACGTGATGAGCGAGGCCGAGCTCGACGAAGTCTTCGAGTCGGCCTGGTCGAACGAGGGCTTCGTCAGCCGGGACCACGAGGAAGCGCGCCTGGAGGCCGGTCGGGCCGCCCTGCGACGGTTCCGGGCCGCCCAGCTGGCGCCCGACGCGGTCATCCCGACCTACGTCGAGCGTGAGTTCAGCTTCAGTCTCGGCGGCGATCGAGTTCGCGGGCGGTGGGACCGCGTGGACATCGAGCCGGCCGGGGAGGGGAGTGAGCCTGCCGCGGCGCGGCCTACGGCGCCGGCGAGCGCCGACGTCGTGAGCCCCACCCTGGGCATGCTCGGCCCCGAACGGGTGACGATCACCGACTACAAGTCGTCCGACGTGCGGGATCCGGCCAAGGCCCGCCAGCGCGCCAGGGAGTCGCTGCAGCTGCAGATCTACGCCATGGGGTTCGAGGCCATGACCGGCCGGCTCCCGGACGCGGTGGCGCTCCACTTCCTGGAGTCCGGCCTGATCGGGAGGGTGCCGGTGGATCCCGGCCGGCTGGCCAAGGCGCGCGCGAAGATCGCGGGTGCCGCGGCCGGCATGCGAGCCCGCGACTACACGCCGCGACCCGACTACCTCGCCTGCACCTATTGCGCCTTCCGCGACATCTGCCCGTCGAGCGTGGCCCGATAGGGCATTCGCCCGACTCGAC
>JBGPIH010000025.1:0-25882 GCA_041484785.1 Candidatus Limnocylindria bacterium | reverse complement strand
TCCAGGGTGCCCGCCTGACGACCTGGGAGCTGGCCCAGGCCGGCGTCCCGCACACGCTCATCCCGGACGTCGCCGCCGGCCACCTCATGGCCACCGGCGAAGTCGACGTCGTCCTCGTCGGCGCCGACCGGGTGGCCGCCAACGGCGACACCGCCAACAAGACTGGGACCTACACCCTGGCCGGCCTGGCCGCCCGCCACGGCATCCCGTTCTACGTCTGCGCGCCGACCAGCTCGATCGATCTCGACACGCCGGACGGCTCCACGATCCCGATCGAGGAGCGCAAGGCCGAGGAGGTCCTTGAGGTCCGCGGCGTGCGCGTCGCGCCACCGGGCACCGAGGTCCGCAATCCCGCCTTCGACATCACCCCGGCCGAGCTGATCGGCGGCATCGTCACCGAAGAGGGGGTCGTCCGCGCCCCATTCGAGGACGGCCTTCGCGACGCCGTGGCACGCGCCCGCGCACGGTGGTCGGCCGCACCCGGCGGCCGCGCGGTGCCCGTGGCGCCGGGGCCCGACTGATGGCCACGGTCGCGCTCGGCCGGCGCGCGGCGATCGTCGCGCGGGCCACGACGGACCGCGCCCTCCTCCGCTCGTTCCTGGAGCAGGACCGGCTCTACGCGGCCTACGCCATCTGCGACCTGGAGGAGCGCGAGTTCAGCAGGACCCGCTGGGGCCTCGCCTGGGACGGCGACGTGCCGGTTGCGCTCGTGCTCGAATACAGCGGCCCGACCCCCCAGCCGCTCTTCGTGATGGGCCGGGTCGACGGGATCGAGGTCATCCTCCGCGACCTGATCCGGCCTCGGGTCGCGTTCGTCGCGGCGCCGGCCGACGTGCTGCCCGCTGTCGAGACGGCGTATCGGGTGGACCCGGGCCCATCGATGGTCCGGATGTGGGTGGATCGGGCCACCTTCCGGCCGTATCCGGCCACCGTCCAGCGGCTCCTGCCGGTCGAGATCGGCGACCTCAACCGCCTGTACCAGCTCGGGTTTGCCTCGTGGTTGCCGGCCGCGACGATCGCCGAAGGCGTCTACTACGGCATGCGCGTCAACGGCCAGCTGGTGGCGGCCGCCGGCACCCATGTCATCAGCCGGAGCGCCCGGCTGGCCGTGGTCGGCAACGTCCTGACCCACGCGGACTTCCGTGGGCGTGGCTTCGCTACGGCCGTCACGGGCGCCGTGACCGCCGAGCTCCTGCGGACTTGCGACCAGGTCGTGCTCAATGTTCGGGCCGACAACCCGCCGGCCCTCAACGCCTACCGCCGTCTGGGATACGCGGAGCACGTCCGGTTCGAGGAACGCCTCGTTCACCGCCTCGGATCGCCGTGGCCAGATGTCGCCGCCTCGGTGCGTCGCCTCTTCAACCGCAAGGAGATCGACCGTCGATGACCACAGCCAGCACGAACCCGGCGTGTGACGTCACGGACCTGGGCCTGGCCACCGAAGGGGTCCGCCGGATCGAGTGGGCCGAGCGGGAGATGCCGGTCCTGCGCCTGATCCGCGAGCGCTTCGAGCGCGAGCGGCCGCTCGCCGGCCTGCGCATCGGGGCGTGCCTCCACGTCACCACCGAGACCGCGAACCTGATGCGCACGCTCAAGGCAGGCGGCGCGGAGGTCGTGCTGGCCGCCAGCAACCCGCTCTCGACCAAGGACGACGTGGCGGCCGCCTTGGTGACCGAGTACGGGATCTCCGTCTACGCCCGGCGCGGCGAGGACCGCGACACGTACTACGCGCACCTCGACGCGGTCGCCGACACTCACCCCCAGCTCACGATGGACGACGGCTGCGACCTGGTCTCGCTGCTCCACAGCAGCCGGCCTTCCCAGGTCAAGGAGGTCCTGGCCGGCACCGAGGAGACCACCACGGGCGTGATCCGGCTGCGCGCCATGGCGGCCGACGGTGCCCTGGGGTTCCCGGTCATCGCCGTCAACGAGGCACAGACCAAGCACCTCTTCGACAACCGCTACGGGACCGGGCAGAGCACGCTCGATGGAATCCTGCGCGCCACCAACATCCTGATCGCGGGACGCAAGGTCGTCGTCGCAGGCTACGGTTGGGTGGGCAAGGGGATCGCCTCGCGGATGTCCGGTCACGGCGCGCACGTGACGATCGTGGAGGTGGACCCGGTCCGCGCCCTCGAGGCTCTGATGGATGGATTCGGGGTCATGACCGCCGCGGATGCCGCGGCCTGGGGTGAGCTCTTCATCACGGCCACCGGCAACGTCAACGTGTTCCGGCGCGAGCACTTCGAGGCGATGCGCGACGGCGCGATCATGGCGAACTCGGGCCACTTCGACGCCGAGCTGGACCTGACCGCCCTGCGCGCGCTGGCCGAAGGTCACGTCCGCGAGGTCCGTGAGAACGTCCAGGAATTCGACCTGGGCGGCAAGCGACTCAACCTGATCGCCGAGGGTCGGCTGGTCAACCTGGGCGCGGCCGAGGGCCACCCGGCCGCGGTGATGGACATGAGCTTCGCCAACCAGGCGCTGTCGGCCGAATACGTCGCGCTCCACCACGGCGAGCTCGAACCTAGGGTCTATGTCGTGCCCGAGGCGATCGATGCCGAGGTCGCCCGCCTCAAGCTCGCTGCACTGGGGATCGCGCTGGACCCGATGACCGCCGAGCAGGCCGCCTACGTCGCGTCCTGGCGCCACGGGACCTAGCCGTCGATGACCGACCCGGCGATCGCGCCGCATGGCGCCTGGGCATCGACGATCCGGATCGACGACGTGGTCGGCGACGTCATCGGCCTGGCCGAGCCGTGGCTCGACGGCGACGAGGCCTACTGGCTCGAGGCTCGCCCGTCAGAGGCCGGCCGTCGCGTCCTCGTCCGCTCGGCCGCCGACGGCTCCATCGCAGACCTGACGCCGCCGCCGTTCAACGTGCGGACCCGCGCGCACGAATACGGCGGCGGATCGTTCACCGTGCTGGGTGGCGCCATCGTCTTCTCCAACTTCGCCGACAACCGGATCTACCGCCTCGATTCCGCGGATGCGGCGCCGGTCGCCATCACCCCCGAGGGGCCGTGGCAGTACGCGGACCTGCGGATCGACCCTCGACGGCTCCGGGTCCTCGCGGTGCGCGAGGACCATTCGGGCCCCGGCGAACCCCGCGCCGCGATCGTCGCCATTCCGCTCAACGGTGGAGGGACGCCCGAGGTCATCGTGACCGGCCCGGATTTCCTGGCCGCGCCGCGACTCTCGCCGGACGGCAGCCACCTCGCCTGGCTCGAGTGGGATCACCCCGACATGCCATGGGACAGCACCCGGCTGCGAACGGCTGCGCTCGCCCCGGACGGGACGCCCGATGCTCCCGCGCTGGCAGCCGGTGGGCCGGAGGAGTCGATCGCCCAGCCCGAGTGGTCGCCAGATGGCATCCTCCATTTCGTCTCGGACCGCACCGGCTGGTGGAACCTGTACCGGCTGCTCGACGGTCCGCTGCTCGATCCACTCGCTCCGATGGACGCGGAATTCGCGGATCCGGCCTGGGTCTTCGGCCGCTCGTCCTACGGGTTCGTGGCGGATGGGGCCATGGCGGCAACCGGCCGGTACGGCGGTCGGGATCACCTGTTCCACATCCGGCCCGACGAGCTCGTCGGCGAGGTCGAGACGCCGTACACGGAATTCGACGGGTTGTGCGCCACACCATCCGGGGTCGTGTCGATTGCCGGCTCGGCGGCCGAATCGACGGTCATCGCCCGGTTCGATTCGGCGACCCTCGCCGTCGCCGGGATCCTGCGGCGCGCGAGCGGGCTGGGCCTCGACCCGGCGATCGTCTCGATTCCGGAGTCGATCGACTTCCCGGTCGCCGACGGCCGGACCGCTCACGCCCTCTACTACGCGCCGCGGAACCCCGCCTTTGCCGCACCCGACGGGGAGCGGCCGCCGCTGCTCGTCCAGTCGCACGGTGGCCCCACCTCGAACGCGTCCAGCGCGCTCGACCTGGGCAAGCTGCTGCTGACCAGCCGGGGGATCGCCGTTGTCGACGTGGACTACGGTGGCAGCACCGGCTACGGGCGGACCTACCGTTCGGCCCTCAACGGGGCGTGGGGCGTCGTGGATGTCGACGATTGCGTGGCGGCAGCCCGGTTCCTGGTCGATCGCGGCGACGTGGATCCCGATCGGCTGGCGATCGCCGGCGGCAGTGCCGGCGGTTACACGACCCTGGCGGCACTGGCCTTCCGCGACGTATTCGCGGCCGGGATCAGCCTGTTCGGGGTGGGCGATCTCGAGGCCATGGCGCGCGACACCCACAAGTTCGAGTCACGCTACCTCGATCGCCTGGTCGGCCCGTACCCGGAGACGGCGGAGCTGTATCGCCGCCGCTCCCCGGTCCATTTCCTCGACCAGATCCGTTGCCCGGTCCTGGTGATGCAGGGACTCGACGACCGGGTCGTGCCGCCGACGCAGGCGGACGCGATCGTCGCCGCGCTGGAGGCGAACGGCATCCCGCACGCCTACCTGGCGTTCGCCGGCGAGGGTCACGGCTTCCGCGGTGCGACGGCGATCCGTCGCTCGCTCGAGGCGCAGCTCTCGTTCCTCGGCCAGGTCTTCCGCTTCGAGCCGACCGACACAATCGAACCGGTCGAGATGCCGGGCCTCGAGACGTGGCGTACCCGTCGGAAGCGCGCTGCCGACCTCGAGGCGGTCCGACAGGGGGCCTGATCGCCGTCTGCTAGGCTTCGCGGCCATGAGCATCGTCGACGCCGCCCACTACCTGTTCACGTCCGAGTCGGTCACCGAGGGCCACCCGGACAAGATGTGCGACCAGATCTCCGATGCGATTCTCGACGCGATCATCCGCGAGGATCCGGTCGCCAGGGTCGCCTGCGAGACGGCAACCACGACCGGCCTGGTCATGGTCCTGGGCGAGATCTCCACCCGGACCTACGTCGACTTCCAGGCCATCGTCCGCGACACGGTTCGCGACATCGGTTATACCCGCGCCGACTACGGCTTCGACTACCTGACCTGTGGCACGCTCGTCTCGGTCAAGGAGCAGTCACCGGACATCGCGCTCGGTGTGGACGCGGCGCTCGAGATCCGCGACGACGCCGCGGCGGCCTTCGAGCTGGGTGCCGGCGACCAGGGCATGATGTTCGGCTTCGCCTGTCGCGAGACGCCCGAGCTGATGCCGCTGCCGATCGCCCTCGCCCACCGGATGGCCCGCCGTCTCGCCGAGGTCCGCAAGTCCGGCCAGCTCCCGTATCTGCGGCCGGACGGCAAGACCCAGGTCACCGTCGAGTACGACCACGGCGTCCCGGTCCGGGTGCGGACCGTGGTCGTCTCCGCGCAGCACGATCCGGACGTCCGCCCGGAGCGACTGCGCTCCGACATCGTGGCGACGGTCATCCTGCCGACGATCCCCGTCGAGCTGCGCGAGACGGACCCGGTCATGCACGTCAACCCGACCGGACGCTTCGTGACCGGTGGCCCGATGGGCGACGCTGGATTGACCGGGCGCAAGATCATCGTCGACTCGTACGGCGGCATGGCCCGCCACGGCGGCGGGGCGTTCAGCGGCAAGGACCCGACCAAGGTCGACCGGTCGGCGGCCTACGCCGCCCGCTGGGTGGCCAAGAACGTCGTTGCCGCCGGACTCGCCGATCGCTTCGAGGTGGAGGTCGCCTACGGCATCGGGATCGCCCACCCGATCAGCCTGAGCGTCGACTCCTTTGGGACGGGACGGCTTCCGGATTCAGCGATCCAGTCCCTGATCGAGCGCCAGTTCGACCTGCGGCCAGCCTCGATCATCGCCGCGCTCGACCTGCGCCGGCCGATCTATCGCCAGACAGCGGCCTACGGTCACTTCGGGCGACCCGACCTGGATCTGCCCTGGGAACGAACGGACAAGGCGGCGCTGCTGGCCGCGGACGCCGGCCTGCCGGAGCCGGAGCCGGCCTCAGCGGCGAGGCTGTCGGCCTGAGCGCCTTTGCCTGGAGCCATGGCGTTGGCGAGCGTCGTCCTCGCCAGATATCCGTGCGCCGACTGGTAGGCCGAGATCCGGAGACCTGAGAACGATCACCGCGGCGGGCTGAGCACGGGTCGGCCCCATATCGACTTGCACCGGCCTCCCGCAACTTGCCTACCAGCCTCACCACGAATACGTGTCCAACGCGCCACGGGCAGCTGCCAGCCATCCGCGGGACGAATGCCTAGCCGTCCACCCATCCGGGTCGACTTGGCGACCTGGCGGCCCGGCGTCCCTGGCGTCCCTCGCCAAACGCGCGAATGCCTAGCCTGGACCGCCTACTGGTCCTGGGCCGCATCGCCGCCGCGCACCGACCTCAGGCCTGCTCGGCGACGATCGCGATCGGGGTCGTCGCGCTGCTGCCGCCGGTCCGCCGCGATTGCCGTCCCAGCAGGAACTGGCCACCGACCAGGATGGTCAGCGTGACCACCAGCATCACCGCCGCGACCGCGTTCGTCTCGGGTGTGACCCCCTGCTTGGTCTGGCCGAAGATGTAGAGGGGCAGCGTCTGCGAGCCCACGCCGGCCACGAATGACGAGATGACGTAGTCGTCGAAGCTGAAGGTGAACGACAGCAGGAAGCCGGCCACGATCGCCGGCAGGAGCTGCGGGAAGGTGATCTGGCGGAACGTTCGCCACGGCGTCGCGAAGAGGTCGTAGCTGGCATCCACGAGCGTCCGATCCATGCCCGACAGGCGCGCCCGGACGAGCAGCAGGACGAGGCTCAGGTTGAAGAGGACATGGGCGAGGATGATCGACCACTGGCCGAGGCCAACCTTGAACGGCTTGCCGACGGTCGTCACCGAGGCGAAGAACCCGTTCGCCGTGTTCTGGAAGCCGGCGAACAGGATCAGCGTCGCGAGCGCGATCACGATCTCCGGAATGATGATGCTCACGTAGGTCAGGGCGTCGTAGAAGCTTCGCATGCGCTTCGGCACCCGCTGCAGGCCGAGCGCGGCCATGGTTCCGAACGCCGTCGCGAGGATCGCGTTGATGATCCCGATCGTGACGCTGTTCCACAGGTCACGCTGGACCTGCGTATCGCTCAGCGCGCGGGCGTACCACTTGAGGCTGAACCCGTTCCAATCGGTCAGGTAGCGGTTGGTGCCGTTGAAGCTGAACACGACCACGACGACGATCGGCAGGAACAGGAAGACGTAGATCGCCCCGGTGTGGAACCTGAACCAGCCCTCGACGAGCGACTTGAACCGGTCGCGGCCGACCGCGGCCGGGTGCGACCGTCGCGACTCGCCGATGGCGATGCCCGAGGCGCTCACAGGAGGCTGACCTCGCGACCACGACGTCCCCGGTTGGTCGCCCACAGGTAGAACGACACGGTGATGAGCATCACCAGGATCAGCGAGACCGCCTTGGCCGATCCGGCCGGCCAGTCGCGCGACGACAGGAAATCGAGCTGCAGGACGTTGCCGATCAGGAACACCTTGCCGTTGCCCAGGATGGCCGGGACGACGTACTCGCCCATCAGCGGGATGAAGACGAGGATGCTGCCGGTGATGAGCCCCGGCCAGACGATCGGCAGGGTGATCTGCCGGAAGGTCGCCCAGCGTCCGGCGCCAAGGTCCTTCGATGCCTCCAGCAGCGTCCGGTCCAGCCGCTCGAGCGTGACGTAGACCGGGAAGATCATCAGCGGCAGGTAGTTGTAGACGATTCCGATCAGGACCGCCCACATCGTGCCGAGGATCTGGACGTTCTGTCCGGTCAGGTTGGACAGGAAGCCACCGATGCCGTCACTGCCCAGGATGATCACCAGCGAGATCGTCCGGATCAGGAAGCTCGTCCAGAACGGGATCACGAGCAGGACCAGGAGCAGGCCCTTGCGCTTCGTCGCCCGGGTCGCGATGAAATAGGCGAACGGGAATGCCAGCAGGACGCACAGGATCGTGCCCGAGATCGCGATCAGCAGGCTCGAGGTGAATGGTCCCGGACGCTTCAGCAGCGTCCCGTAGTTATCGAACGTGAACGCGGGCTGATAGCCGCCGTCGGGAGCCCGGACGCCGAAGCTGTAGATCGCCACGATCACGAGCGGCAGAACGAGGAGCACGAGGTACCAGAACGTGGCCGGGGCCATCAGCAGGCTCGTCACGAGGCCGCTCCTGACGCGCCCAGGCGCTCGAGCGTTGGTGGTCACCGCACCCCTCGCTGACCGGTACCGGCCCGCTCAGCCCTGCTTGAACTCGGCCCAGATGTCGGCCCGCTGCTGGTTGCCGCTCTGGTCGGTGGCGATCGACAGCAGGTTCAGCTCGTTGTCCGGTACGTAGACCGCGGGGTTGTTGGCGAAGTCGGCCGGCAGGAGCGGCTTGGCCGCGTCGTTGCAGCTGGCATAGCCGGCGTAGAGGCTCTCGACGACCTGGATCTTCGGGTCCTGGATCCAGTCGAGGAACGCATACGCCACGTTCGGATGGGGCGCGTCGGCGAGGAGGACCCAGGTGTCGGTCCAGAAGATGGTGCCGTCGGTCGGGACCGTGTACTTGGTGTCCGCGTACTTGCCGCTCGAGTCGGTCTGCAACAGGTAGGCCGTGCCGTTCCAGGCCAGGCCGAGGACCGCCTCCTCCTTCTGGAGCGTCGTCGGGTAGTTGTCGGAGTCGATCGACTGGAGGTGCGGCCGCAGGGCCAGCAGCTCCTGGCGGGCGATCTCGAGCTCACCCGAATCGGCGGTGTTGACGTCGAACCCGTGGAGCCGGAGCGGGGCGACGAAGACGTCGCCGGGCGAGTCGACGACCAGCGTCTTGCCCGAGTACTTGGTCTTCGCGAGATCGAAGAAGTCCTTCCAGCTGGCGATCGTCTCGCTGACCTTGTTGCCCCGGTAGATGATCCCGGTCGTCCCCCAGTCCTTCGGGATCAGGTACTCGTCGTTCGGATCGAACGGCATCCCCTTGAACTGCTTGTTGATGTACTGCAGGTTGGGCAGCCGGCTCTTGTCGAGCCTCTGCAGGAAATTGTCGGCGGCCAGCGTGGCCACGAATTCGGCCGTCGGCACGGCGATGTCGTACTGACCGGTGCCGCTGGCCTTGAGCTTGGTGAGGAGCTCCTCGTTGGATGCGTAGGAGTCGTAGATGAAGTTCGCGATCCCGAACTGGTCCTGGAACGTCTTCTGGTTGTCCGGGCTGAAGTAGCCCGACCAGTTGTACAGGTCGAGCTCCCCCTCGAGCTCGTAGCTGGGCGCCGGCGTCGGGGCGGCCGATGCTTCGCTCGATGCCGCCTCCGATGGGGCGGCCGACGGAGCGCTCGACGCCGCCTCCGACGGTGCGCTGGTCGTGCTGCTGCCGCTGCACGCGGCAAGGAACGCGCTCGCGCCTCCGAACGCAGCGAGGGTCATGAACCGCCGCCGGCTCAGCTGAGCGCGCGCCAGGTCGAGCTGGTATTGCCGCAGGGCCTCGTCCACGTCTGCTCCTCCTCATGCGGACGGCGTTCTGCCGGCCACGTCAACGGTCAGCCCGACCTCCCGGGCTCCGACTGCTCGAGGCGCCCTAGTGCGTCAGCACCAGGTTCGCCTCCTCATGCCATCGGACGACGACGGAGTCGCCGGGTCCCAGTCCCTGGCCGACCGTCACGCCCGATGCATTCTGCCGGCGGACCACGAGCTCGCCGGCACGCTCCGTATCGATGCGGTATTCCGTCTGTTCGCCGAGGTAGGTGCCCTGTCGCACTCGCCCGGCCACGCTCACCCAGCCCCCGCCGGGCTCGCCCGCGTCGCTCGTCCCGACCGGCTCGACCCGCAGTCGCTCGGGCCGGATGGCCACCGTGACCGCGTCGCCCATGGCGGGCGTGACCGACGGGTCGGTCACCGGTCCGACAAGGAGCAGCCCGCGGTCGCTCTCGACGTGGGCCCGGTGCGTCGCCGGGTCGAATGCGGTCACCCGGCCGGCGATGGGGTTGGACACCCCGATGAAATTGGCGACGAACCGGTTGACCGGCCGCTCGTACAGCTCGGACGGATCACCGTGCTGCTGGATGAGCCCTTCGTTCATCACGACGATCACGTCGGACATCGTGAGCGCCTCTTCCTGGTCGTGCGTCACGTAGACGAAGGTGATCCCGACCTCGCGCTGGAGCGCCTTGAGCTCGAGCTGCATCTCCTTGCGGAGCTTCAGGTCGAGCGCCCCCAGCGGCTCGTCGAGGAGCAGGACCGTCGGCCGGTTGACGAGCGCCCGGGCGAGGGCGACCCGCTGCTGCTGACCGCCCGAGAGCTCCCACGTCCGACGCTTTGCGTAGCCGCCCAGGCGAACCAGCTCCAGGGCCTCGCCGACGCGCCGCTGCTCGTCGGCCTTGGCGACCTTTCGCTGGCGCAGCCCGTAGCCGACATTCTGGGCCACGTCCATGTGCGGGAAGAGGGCGTAGTGCTGGAAGACGGTGTTCACGTTCCGCCGGTACGGGGGGACCCCGGCGACCGGCTGTCCCGCCAGCAGGATCTCGCCCTCCGTCGGCTGCTCGAAGCCGGCGATCATCCGGAGCGTCGTCGTCTTGCCGCAGCCGGACGGGCCGAGCAGGCTGTAGAAGGTTCCCGGGGCGATGCGCAGGGTCATCCGGTCCACGGCCGTGACGACCCCGAACCGTTTCGTGACGTCGACGATCTCGACGTCCGGCGTCCCCGACGAACCCACGTCCGGCACCGCGACCCATGCGTCATCCGCGCTCGGGCGAGACCCGGTCGTTGCGTCCGGCGTCAAGGAGGCGGTCAACGGCGGCCCTCGAGGTGTGGGGTCGGGGCGTGGAGCGACCTGTAGCCGCGCTACAGGATCGCTGCATGGTACGGGCGAGGGGTCCAAGCGTCAACGCAGAAACGCTGCGAGATTCGCACGGTCCGGGTTCGTTCCGGTATCGACGCCGAGGTCACCTGTACCTATACTTCAGGCGGTTGAAGGCGCCCGGAGGGATGGCATGACCCGCGAGCTCCAGCTCGGCGCCCGCATCAGGACGCTCCGCCAGGCACGCCGGCTCACCCTGCGCGACGTCTCCGAGCGGGCCGGTGTCACCGAGAGCTTCCTGTCGCAGGTCGAGCGCGAGGTCACGAGCCCATCGATCGCCACGGTCCAGCGGATCGCTCGCGCCCTCGACCTGTCGATCGCCCAGCTCTTTGCCGACGAGCCCGAGGCCGGCCGCGTGGTCCGGCGCGAGGCGCGCCGGCGGATCGCGTATCCCGGGCTCAAAGCGGTCGATGAGTTCCTCACCTCGAACATGGCCGGGCGGCTCCAGGTCATCCTCTCCACGATCGAGCCCGGCGGCGGGACCGGCGACGAGCCCTATACCCACGACTCCGACGAGGAGGTCGTCGTCGTCCTGGCCGGGGTCCTGGACCTGTGGGTCTCGGACGAGCACTACGTCCTGCGCGAGGGCGATGCGATCACATTCCCGTCGCGCCTCCCGCACTGGAACATGAATCGGAGCGACGGGCCGGTCTCGGTCCTGTTCTGCGTCACCCCGCCCAGCTTCTGAGGGAGCGTTGGTGGCCATCGTCGGGGCCTAGAATGCATGCCACATGTACGCGGTCATCCTGGCCGGCGGAGGTGGGACACGCCTCCATCCCCTGAGCCGTCCCGAGCATCCGAAACCCTTCCTGCCACTGGTCACAGTCCAGACGCTGGTTCAGGCGACCGTCGCTCGCCTGGCCGGAGTCACCGACGACGTGACAGTCGTGGCCGACCGGCGCTACGAGCGCCTCGTGCGGGCCCAGCTCCCTGGGGTGGCCATGCTCAGCGAGCCGCTCGGGCGGAACACCGCGGCTGCCATCGCGCTGGCCGCGCTGGCCATCGATCGACCCGACGACGAGGTCATGCTCGTGCTGCCGGCAGACCAGACAGTCGAACGGCCCGAGGTCTTCGGCCGGGTGCTGCGAACCGCCGGTGAACGCCTGGCGACCGGCGCCTTCGGAATCGAGGATCCCATGGTGACCCTCGGGATCCGGGTCGAGCGGCCCGCGACTGAATACGGCTACCTGATTCCGGACCTCGCCAGGGAGGAGATCGTGGACGGCCTCCAGGCGTATCTCCTGCAACGCTTCGAGGAGAAGCCGAAGCCGGCCCAGGCCCAGGCGCTGATGGAGCAGCCCGGGGTCGCCTGGAACGCCGGCATCTTCCTGTGGCGCCGCCGGGCGATCCTCGCGGCGCTCCGCCGCTATACCGGGCTCGTCCAGTCGCTCGGCCCGATGATCGGCTCGCCGCAGATGCTCGATCGCGCCTACGAGTCGATCCAGCGAGCGGTCTCGATCGACTACGCCGTGATGGAGAGCGCCGCCCGCAACGGGACGGTCGTGATGGGCTCGATGGACGTCGGCTGGTCGGACCTCGGGTCGTGGTCGTCGCTGCTGGCGGCGATCGGCGCCAGGGGCAGCGGCGCGGTCGTCCAGGCGGGGGAGACCCTCGAGGTCGAGCTCGACGACCTCGTGGTCCGGCGCGTCGGCGGGCGTCTCGGCGTCATCGCTCCCCCGGAGCGCGGTAGCATCACGGCGACGCAGCCGGTCGCCGTCCTGCGCGGGGCGCGTCCGGACCTGGCCCTCGTGAACGGGCTCATCGAGCGCTGTTCGCCACCGGAGGTATGAGGTGACACTGGTCGGCCAGGCGCCGGAGCCAACGACGATCGTCTTCGGCACGGACGGCTGGCGGGCCCGCGTCGCCGACGAGTTCACCTTCCACAACGTCCGTCGCTGTGCCGACGGCGTGGCCGCCTACGTCGTCGAGCGCGGCGAGCAGGCAAAGGGTGTCGTGATCGCCTACGACCGGCGGTTCGCCTCGGAGCATTTCGCCGCCGCCGCGGCCGAGGTCCTGCTGGCTCACGACATTTCGGTCGCCCTGGCGGTGCACGCCGTCCCGACCCAGATGAGCTCGTTCGAGGTGGTCGAGCGCGGGTCGGCGGCCGGCATCGTCATCACCGCCAGTCACAACCCGTGGGTCGACAATGGGTTCAAGGTCAAGGCGCCCACCGGCGCGGCCGCCGGCGCCGACATCCTCGGCGTCATCGAGGCCCGCCTCGCACGGAACGGCGGTGAGGCGATCGCTCGCCGGCCGCTCGTCGACGCGGAGGCGGCCGGCCTGGTCGAATGGTTCGATCCGTTCGAGGGGTATGAGCGCTTCGTTCGACGAACCCTCGACCTCGATGCCCTCAGGGCCGCCGACATGAGCATCCTGGTCGACCCGATGTGGGGGGCGGGGAGCGGCTGGATCTCCCGGCTGCTGTCGGGCGGACGGATCCGGGTGACCGAGATCCACCAGGAGCGCAACCCGTATTTCGGTGGGGTCAACCCTGAGCCGATCCGGCCGAACATCGATGAGGCGCTCCGGATGATCGCCGCTGGTGGCTACGACCTCGGGTTGCTGCTCGACGGCGACGCCGACCGCGCCGGAGCCGCGGACGAGCGCGGCACCTTCATCCACCAGCTCCAGGTCACCGGTCTGCTGATGTACTACCTGGCCGAGCATCGCGGCTGGCGCGACCCGGTCGTGGTCAGCGTCAACAACACCTCGATGGCGGCCCGGCTCGGCGAGCACTACGGCATCGCTACCTATGAGACGCCGGTGGGGTTCAAGTTCATCGGCCCGAAGATGATCGAGACCGGCGCGATGATGGGCGCCGAGGAGTCGGGTGGTTTCGGGTTCGGGATGCACCTCCCGGAGCGCGATGGCGTCTACGCCGACCTGCTGCTGCTCGACCTGTTCCTGCGCGAACGGGCGGCCGGACGCTGGCCCGTCTCCCGGGCGATCGCCCGGTTCCACGAGCTGGCGGGGCCTTCCTGGTACCTGCGAGTCGACGTCCACATCGAGCGCGCGAAGTACGCGGACACCAAGCGGCGGCTCCTGGTCGACCTGCGCGGCGAGCCCCCGACCGCGCTGGGCGCCCGCCCGGTCGTCCGGACGATGCCCCTCGACACGGGCGATGGCTTCAAGTTCTGGGTCGACGACGGATCGTGGCTGCTCATCCGCGCGTCGGGCACGGAGCCGCTCGTCCGCGTCTACACGGAGGCCACCTCGGAGGCAACTCGCGAGGCCCTGCTCGACGCCGGCGAGCACCTGGTGCGCGGCACGTGACCGGCAGCAATCCGCCCGCCCGGCGTGTCGACAAGCCGTGGGGCCACGAGCTGATCTGGGCGCAGACCGACCGCTATGTCGGCAAGATCCTGGTCATCGAAGCCGGCCGGCGGCTGTCGCTGCAGCGACACCGGGTCAAGGACGAGTCGATCTACGTCACCTCCGGGCGGCTCCGCCTCTCGCTCGAGGACGATGAGGGGACGGTCTGCGTCGAGGAGATCGGTCCGGGCGAGTTCCGCCGCGTCCCGACCGGGCGGATCCATCGCTACGAAGCGATCGAGCGTTGTGAACTGATCGAGGTCTCGACCCCCGAGCTCGACGACGTCGTCCGGATCGAGGACGATTTCGGGCGCGAAGGCACCAGCGCTCCGTAGCCTGGGGCCAGCCCCGGTCGACGGATGGCCGGGCCCGCGCCGGGACCCGAAGCGGGACCATTTCGCTGGTGACCGGATTGGTCGCCGGGTGTAGGCTTCGGGCACGCGACCGCCATCACCGGTCGAGGTGCATGACCGGACGGCGGACCCGCGAGCGCCCCTGTGGGCGACGGAGGTAGCACCGCGATGCACAGTTCTCTGATCGGCAAGGTCGAGAAGGCAAATCGCTACGCGCGCGAGCTCGATCGGATCACGATCGACCGGCTCTCGCTCACGTTCCGCGGCGACAACGACACGCACCACGTCGACCTCGATGCCGGCCAGTGGCGATGCACCTGCCACTATTTCCAGAGTTGGGGATCGTGCGTCCACCTTCTGGCGTTGCAGAAGGTACTCGGCGTCATGCTCCCCGAAGAGGCACAGGTTTCGATCTTCGCGGCGGAGTCCGTCGCCACCGCTTGATCGCGTTCCCGCCCGGCGGGGGCGGCGGGGTTGAGACGGCGCGGACGATGCGAGCCGCCCGCGCCGATCCGTCTCTCAGTCGACGCTCACGAGCCAGTAGTAGGCCGCCGATCCGCGATTGTCGCTGAACCAGACGTTCACATTGACGGACCACGCTCCGCGGGGTGGCGCATCGAACGCCACGGGTCCACTCGATCCTTCGCCCATCCCCACCGCACCGCTGCCATCCCGGTTCCCCGGCGCGACGCGGCCGGCGGTCCAGTTCGCCACACCCACCTCGGCGGGAAGCGTGAGCGTCAGGCGCTCACCCGGGCCGACATGGATCGGGCTTCCGTCCAGCCATGGCGAATCGGAGCCGCCGTTCTGCCAGGTGAAGGAGCCGAGCTGACCCGCGACCGCATCCCCGCCTTCGACGCCGAGCGACGCGGCCGGCGGCTCGGCCAGCGACGGTGGGCCGGCCGGACCCGCCGACGGTTGCGGGGAGGGCGTCAGCGCGGCGGATGCCGACGGCACGCCGGATGAGCGGGGAGTGATCGACGCCGGCGAGGCCGAGGTCGCGGGCGAGGGGCCCGGGGAGCTGGCGGGGTTCGAGCCGGACAGGCCGCAGCCGATGGCGAGCAGGCCGATCGAGAGGAACGCGAGCGTCGCTCGCGAGGCGGTTCGCTGCACGGTGAGCACCGTCCTTTCCATGACGGGCGGGTAGGCGGGGGCGGGCGAGGGCCTCACGGAACGGCCACCACGACGGTCGCCGATGTCGCGGCGCGAAGGCCTTCGTCGGTTGGGGTGGCGAACACGGCTCGGAAGTCGGTCGCGGCCGTGAGCTGGATCGCCCGGCTGTAGGTCCCCGCGGTCGAGCCCGCCGTCATCGTGCCCACGGTCGCCCAGGCATTCTTCCCGTGCGGGCTCCGTTGCAGGGTCACGACCCGCCCCGAGAGCGGGTTGAGGGCGAGGCGAACGTACGACGAATCGTTGGCGACCTTGAGCGTTGCGGTCACGGTGACCGTCCCGCCGGAGGCGACGTGGCTCGGGTTCGAGGTCAACCCGAGCGTGGTTGCGAGGCTGAGGCAGGTGGAGTACTTCGCGGTCCACGTCCGGACGTCGTATTGCACCTGGAGCGTGGCCACGTCGCAGCGCCCGAAGGCATGCCTGTTCCAGCCGGCGATCGGATTGGTCCGTGACTTGGTCTGGACGACGGCGTCCCCGTAGTCCGATTCGCTCGAGAAGTTGACGTGGTGATCGAGGATCTCGACGTGGCCGAACTCGTCGAGGGCGATGTTCTCGGCGTCGTAGCAGCCGCTGGGCGGCGTGCTGTACGCCTGGCACCATTTCAGGGTTCCCCAGTCGTAGACATGGCCCTGCTCGCGCAACCACATCGTGAAGCTCGAGGTGGGCGTTCGCGTGAAGCAGGCGAGGCCGTTGACCCCGCATGTGGCGCCCGTGCCGTAGCCGATGAGGTTCGCGCCGGCCGTGTTATACGCAAACGAGGCAGCCTGCGATGCGCGCGTCGCCGTCGCTTCGGCGGCCGCGTTCCTGATGGCGACCTGGATCGCGCTCGTCGGCACATAGCCGGTTCGCCACCTGAAGGCCAGTGCCTGATCCTGGTTCCAGCGGCCGCTCCCGACCAGCGGATCCGGGCCGTGTGCGGTCACCCCGCCGGCTGCCGCGAGCAACCCGACGATTGCTGCCAGCGCCGAGGCCAGCCAGCGGACGGACAGCCTCCGGCCCGGGAGGGAGAACCGAATCGATGCGCTCATGGGATGACCTCGTCGAGCTGGACGGTGGTGCGGTCGGTGAGGTGGCGGAGCTGCGGTCGAGGCGAGGTCGCGTCGACCGGGAGCCGTCCGTCAGGGGCAAGGAGGACCCAGTCGTGGGGGAGCCGGGTGGTGCTGCCACCTCGATCCGGGGCGGCCATCAACCGGAGGCCCGCCGGAAGCGGCCCGAGGTCGATCGGGGATCCGCCGTCGAGCCCGACCGCGCGCAGCCCGATCCCATCGGCACCGAGGGTTTCGTGGACCAGCCGCGGACCATCCGAGGTGGCCACCACGTCGGCCAGTCCGGCCTCCGGGGCGAGCACCTGTCGGAGGCCGCTCGCCAGGTCCGTGACCACGAGCGGGCAGGGCAGGCCTCGACAGGCGCCGTAGGCGACGATCCGGTCGCCGTCGACACCCGCGACCAGGCCGAGGTCGGGCTCGGCAAGCTGCCGCGGCGGGCGCCCGTCAAAGGACACGAGACGGGTCCGGCAGGCCACCTCGCCGCACGACTCGACGGCAAGCTCCTGCCCGTCCGTCGACGAGCTGAGCTCGGTGGCGAAGGTGCGACCGAACCGATCGTCGAGATCGATCGGCGGGAGGACCGAGCGCGCGGGAGCCAGACCGTCGAGCGGCCGGCTCCAGACGCCGAGATCGACGCGTGAGGCGCGGTCCACCCGCGCCTCGTAGACGAGCTCGCCCGCCGGGTCGATCGTCGCCCGGCGGACGACCGCGCTCTCCTCCGCGACCGGCCAGGCGCAACCGGCGGCCACGTCGACCGCCTGGAGGCGTGAGGCGACGCCATCATCGCTGCCGATCAGCACGAGCCGGCCGAAGGGGCCCGAGGCGAACGACTCGGGCGGAAGATCCATCGTCCGCACCGCCCGGACGCCGTCCAGGCCGAGCGAGACCCGCTGACCCTGGAGCGTCCCCGCGCCGTCGATCACCGGGTCCACGCGGAACCAGGCCTGCAGGCCGAGATCCGGCAGCGCCGTCGGGACCGGGAGCGTGGCGGCGGCCGTTCGCTCCGCCGCTCCGCCGCTGCACGGGCGTGGCGCCCAGGATCGGGGGCCGGCGCCCAGCGTTGCCGTCGCGAACGATCCGACGGCCCCGAGGGCGATCACCCCCGGCCCGACCCAGCGCAACCATCGTGACTCCATCACGGTCGACTCCTCCGGCGGGATGCTGTGGCGGGAGGAGGGCGAGGCGGCGATGGTCGCAGGCGGCGCTCACCGGGCGCTTACCTGGGTACGGGCCGACCGATCGCGGGGTCGGTCGGGGGGAGCGTGTGCTAGGCTCAGCCCGACAATCCGTGTCACGCCGCGTGGTCGCGAAGCTGGTGAGATCCCGGCACAGTCCCGCTACGGTGAACGCTCCGCACGGAGCGCAAGTCCGGTCGCCGACCCCACGGTGCATGCTCGAACCTTCGAGAGAAAGGTAGGCAGGACCGTGCGACCCACCGGCTGAACCCCTCGTTCGATCTGTCCGAAACGAGGGGTTCAGCGATTCTTCGCGGCCCCTCCGCCCGCCCCGCGACCTCCGGAGGTTCCCACGTGTCTCCGTCCCCGCGCCCGCCGCGCTTCGCACCGCACACGGTGCGCTGGGCGAGCGTGCTCGCGACCCTCGTCCTGGCCGTCGCCGCCTGCTCCGGCGCCGGTTCCGGAACCGCCTCGCCATCCGTCGCGCTGCCGAGTGGCAGCGTCGGTGCTGCCACGACGGCCGCGTCGACCGCCACCCCCAACCCGACCCCGGCTCCGTCCTTTCCGACCAGCCTGACCGACGACGAGGGCACGGCCGTCACGCTCTCGACCGAGCCGCGCACCATCGTCTCGCTCTCCCCGGCCACCACCGAGACCCTGTTCGCCCTGGGCGTGGGCGACCGGATCAAGGGCAAGAGCCAGGATGTCTTCCTCTACCCACCCGAGGCCGGCGTCATCCCGGACGTGGCCACGTTCGACAAGGTCGACGTCGAGAAGATCGTCGCCCTGTCGCCGGACGTCGTGTTCGCCGGCGGCAACTTCTTCACGCCACCCGATGCCATCGCCAGGCTGCGCAGCCTGGGCCTGATCGTCGTCGTCCTGTACGCCCCATCCGTCGAGGCGGTCTACTCGGACATCGGGCTGATCGGTCAGGTAGCGGGACGATCCGATGCGGCTGCCGCGATCGTGGATCGCATGCGCTCCGAGTTCGACCGTGTCAAAGCCGCCGTCGCGAGCCTGCCGAAGCCGCGCGTGTTCTACGAGATCGATGCCACCGGGGCGATCTACGGCCCGGCCGAGAACTCGTTCCTGGCCGAGATGATCGAGCTGGCCGGCGCCGATCCGATCACGACCGGCTCCACGCAGAAGTACGACATCCCGGTGGAGCGGCTGATCGAGCAGGATCCCGAGGTCATCCTGATGGCCGACGCGCCGTACGGCGTGACCGCGGCGCAGGTTGCCGCGCGACCGGGCTGGAACGTGATGACGGCCGTGGCCAACCACCAGATCCGGCCAATCGACGACCAGACCGTGACACGCCCCGGGCCGCGCCTCTTCTTGGGATTGGAGCTGCTCGCGAGGACCATCCATCCAGACGCGGCGATCCCCTCATCCCAACCGATCCCGCCGGTGCCCTGACCGACCCATGACGACCCGTGGCGGCGCGCTCGTTTCGGCCCACTCGAACCTGGGCCTGATCGGACGCACCCGCCGCCGGCCGGTCATCCTCGCCGGGTTCGGCCTGATCGCGCTCGTCGCGGTGGCCTGTGCCGGCGTCGCGCTCGGTAGCGTGGCGATCGCTCCGCTCGACACCCTCGCGATCGTGACCCACCGCCTGTTCGGAATCGATCTCGGCCGAACCTGGTCGCCGTCGGCCGAGACGATCGTGTGGGACCTGCGCGTGCCGCGGGTGCTGACCTCGATGGTCGTCGGGACCGCCCTGGCGGTCGCAGGGGCCACGTTCCAGGGCCTGCTGCGAAACCCGCTTGCCGACCCGTACGTCCTGGGCACCGCATCGGGCGCGGCCCTCGGCGCCGCCATCGCGGTCATCCTGCCGATCCGGTTCGTGATCCTTGGGTTCGGCCTGCTCCAGGGCCTCGCCTTCGTCGGCGCGCTCGGCTCCATCTACGTGGTCTACCGCCTGTCGAGGGTCAGCGGGCTCTCGCCACTGACCAGCCTTCTGCTGACCGGCTATGCCGTGGGCTCGCTGCTGGCCGCGGGCCTGGCCATGGCGATGTACCTGTCCGGGACCGCACTGCGCCAGATCTTCTCGTACCTGCTGGGGGGCTTCGACACGGCCTCCTGGCCACAACTCGCCGGCACGCTGCCACTGGTCCTGGTTGGCTGCACGCTGATCCTCGTCCGGGCCCGCTCCCTCAATGGCTTGCTGCTCGGCGAGGAGGCCGCCGCGCACCTCGGCATCGACGTTGGACGCGAACGGGCCATCCTGCTCGCGCTGGCGTCGCTGATCACCGCGGCCGCGGTCGCCGTCAGCGGGCTCATCGGGTTCATCGGGCTCGTCGTCCCGCACGTCGTCCGGCTCATCGTGGGCCCGAACGCCCGCCTCGTCCTGCCGCTCTCGGCCCTCGGCGGGGCCATCCTGCTGGCGTTCGCCGACATCGTCGCCCGCTCCGCCGGCGAGATCCCGGTCGGGATCGTCACCGCCCTGATCGGCGCACCGTTCTTCATCGTCCTGCTGCGTCGCGCGCGTACGGGCTACGACCTGTGATCGAGCTGCAGGGGATCGCCGTCCGGTACGGCGATCGGACCGTCCTTTCAGGCATCGACCTCTCGATCGGGGCCGGCGAGCGGGTCGCCCTGATCGGCCCGAACGGCGCCGGCAAGTCCACCCTGCTCCGGGTCATCACCGGGATCGTCGCGCCGAGCGAGGGTCGAGTGATGGTCGGCGGCGATGCGCTCCGGACCCTCGATCGCGCCGGCATCGCGCGGCGCATCGCGGTCGTGCCGCAACAGGTCACCGTGCCCTTCTCGACCAGGGTCGAGGAGCTCGTCGGGCTGGGTCGGCTGCCGCACGAGGATCCCCTCAGGGGTGCTCGACCGGCGGATCGGGCGGCCATCGCCTCGGCCATCGAGCGGGTCGGGATCGGCCATCTGCTCGGGCGGGACGTCCGGGAGCTGTCGCTCGGTGAGCGCCAGCTCGCGCTGGTGGCGCTCGCGGTCGCCCAGGCGGCGCCCGTGCTGATCCTCGACGAGCCGACCGTCCACCTGGACCTTCGCCACCAGGTCGCCACCATGGAGCTGCTCGTGGACCTCAATCGGCGCGACGGCACCACGGTCGTCGCGGTGCTCCATGACCTCGGCCTCGCGGCCGCGTTCTTCCCGCGACTCGTGCTGCTCGACGCGGGTCGGGTCGTCGCCGACGGCGAGCCGCAGGCGGTGCTCTCCGGGGAGCAGATCCGGAGCGTCTTTGGCGTCGATCCATCCATGGTTCGGCTGCCGGTCCCTGCGGCGTGATGCCCACGTCGCGCGGCGGGCTGACGATGCCGGCCCGCCCGCCAGGCACGGCTCCGACCTGAGGCGGACGGGGGTTGATGCTACGATCCCGATCGTGATGCACCGTCTGGCGAGCGCTCGAGCCCGGGCCTCCCGGATGGTCTGGAGGCGCCTGCCGGCCCTGCTCGTCCTGGCGGTCGCGGTCACCGCATGCGGCACCTCGACGGCGACTGGCTCGCCGAGCGCGCACTCCCCGGCCGTGACGCCCGCGGCGAGCCCGGCTGCGCCAGCGTCGGCATCTCCGGCGGCCGAACCCTCGTCCGAAACGCCATCCTCGATCGAGAGCCCGCAGCCGACCGGCCTTCCGTCCTCATCGGGGTCCGGCGCGACCGGCGGCAGCACCAGCGCAGCCTCGTGCAGTGGGAACGCCGAGAATCGTGCCTTCTTCGCATCGATGGCCGCCGCCGTGAACTGGACAGTCTACTGCCCGGTCCTGCCCGACGGCTGGTTCGTCCAGAACGGCCAGTACCGTCTGGCCGACGGGGGCCACCTCGAGATCGTGTACCAGGGTCCGAACCGAGCGCAGGTCAAGCTCGACGAGGGAGCGTTCTGCACGATCCCAGGCGGATGCGTGCCGCCGGGCGTGGATGCCGGATCGACGGCCTTCGGCGACGGTGACGGGACCCTGGTCGCGCTCGACGACGGCAGTTGGGCGGTCGCGCTCGATCGTGAAGCGACCCTCAGCTGGCTCCTCGTCGTGACCGGCCTGGACGAAGCCGCGACCCGGACGATCGCCGCAGGCCTGGTCGTCGTCGGGGAGTGACCGGCGCTCGCCGGTCGCGGGCGCGGACGGCAAGCCGACCACCGGGATGGCCGCCGCGAGTCGTCGGACGGTCGCCAGCGCCGTCTCCATGGCCAGGCCGCCCGGCTCCGGCATCGTGACCGCCCAGCCGTCCGCAGGCCGCTCGGGGCGAGATCCATGCCCGGCAGGTGACCGCCGAGGGCGGTCGGGACGCCGATGACGACGATGGCCCGGTGCACCGCGCGATGGTGCCGCATCATGAGCCGATGCGTATCGCCGACTTCGCGCTGGAGCGCTTCTTCGCCCGCTGGGAATTCGCCTCGCGGTACCTGCTGTGTGCCTCGGACGTCCAGGCGTATTCGATGGCCGAGCTCCTCGCCCTCGCCGACGACGAAGCGCGCGCCCTGTGGGAGGGCCTCCATCTCGGCTACACCGAGTCGACCGGGCACCCGCTCCTCCGGCGCGAGATCGCGTCGCTGTACGAGACGATCGAGCCCGACGAGGTCCTCACCTTTGGCGGCGCGCAGGAGGCGATCTTCTGCCTGATGAACGTGTCGCTCGAGCGCGGCGATCACGCCATCGTCACCTGGCCCGGGTACCAGAGCCTCTACGAGATCGCCCGTGCCGTCGGGGCGGACGTGACCCTGCACGAGCTCCACGAGTCGGCCGCCTGGGCGCTCGACCTCGACCTGCTCCGCCGTCAGCTGCGGCCGGCGACGCGGCTCATCGTCGTCAACGTCCCGCACAACCCGACCGGCATGCTCCCGGACCGGCCGACGTTCGACGAGCTCGTCCGGATCGCCGACGAGGCAGGCGTCCGGCTCTTCGTGGACGAGGCCTACCGCGGACTCGAGCTGGACGACGCCGACCGGCTGCCGGCCGGCGCGGACGCGTCACCGCGCGGCGTCTCGCTGGGCGTGATGTCCAAGTCATTTGCGACCGCCGGGCTGCGGATCGGCTGGCTGGCCAGCCACGATCGCGACCTGCTGGCCAGGCTGGCGGCGTTCAAGGACTACACCACGATCTGCTCGTCGGCGCCGTCCGAGATCCTCTCGCTCGTCGCGCTCCGTGCGCGCGACCAGGTGCTGGCCCGCTCGCGCCGGATCCTCGCCGGCAACCTCGAGCGCCTCGACGGCTTCTTCGAGGATTGGGCGGATCGCTTCACCTGGATTCGCCCGCGAGCCGGCTCGATCGGCTTCCCGCGCCTGACCGTGCCCGGTGTGCGGATCGACGATTGGGCGACCGAGCTCGTCGAGGCGGAGGGCGTCCTGCTGCTGCCCGCGTCGCAGTTCGGTCATCCGGGCAACTACTTCCGGCTCGGGTTCGGCCGGACGGACCTGCCCGAGGCACTCGGCCGGCTGGAAGCCTACGCGGCTCGCACCCTGCGCTGATCAGCGGGCTCGGGCGAGCGCCCAGCCAGTAGTAGCCCCGATGCCGGCGAACACGAGCGCCAGGAGCGAGCCCGCCGACCCGCCGCCGCCGATCTCGATGACCGGCGTCGGGAGCCCGAGCAGGAGCGCCCACAGCCACGGCCGATCGCACGCCCGGAACGCCGCGGCCCCGGCCCCCAGGAGCAGGGCGCCCGCGGTGATCCCGGTCGAATCCCAACCTGGGCTGCTGTCGGCGAAGGCGATCGCGAGCCCGGCGCCGAGGGCAAGGGAGATCAGGGCGAGCGTGCCGAACGACGTGGTCCGGTGCCACGCGGCCATCGCGAGGGCTCAGCCCCGTTTTCGGGGGAGGTCCAGGAAGGGGAGCGGGACGACGGTCGCGCCCACCCGGCCGCGGCGACCCTCCACGGTCCACTCGACGGCCAGGGTCGACCCGGTCGACTCGTGCTGCGGTGGCACGGACGCCAGCGCGATCGCCTGCTTGAGGATCGGGCTCCAGCCGCGGCTGGTGGCCCGGCCGACCTGGCGCCCGCCGGCGAAGACGGGCACGGGCGATCGGTCGACCGACGGGCTGATCGCCGGTGGCAGGCCCTGGGCGTCGTAGAGGCCCTCGATGTCGTACCAGTCGAGCTGCAGCCCCACCAGGCGCCGTGGCGGACCGCCGGCCCGTGCCTCGCGCTCGAGTGCCAGGCGGCCCACGAAATCGCCCTTGTCGAAGCTGACCAGGCGCCCGAGGCCGATCTCGAACGGGGAATAGTTCTGCTCGGGGTTCATGGCGTGGCGGGCCGACGTGTAGTCGACCTCGAGGAGGATGAGTCCCGCCTCCAGCCGGACGACGTCGAGGGCGACCATCCCGGCCGGCCGGATCCCGTACGCCTTGCCGGCCGCCATCACGGCATCCCAGACCGCGACCGCGCCCTTCGTCGGGATCCACAGCTCGAACCCGAGGTCACCGGTGTAGCCGGTGCGCGACACGTCGATGGCGACCTTGCCGACCTTCGACGGGCGGCGCCGGAAGTAGCGCAGGTCGGCGAACGATTCGCCGGTTGCGGCTTCGAGGACGTCGCGTGACAGCGGACCCTGCAGGGCAAGGGCAGCGGTCGACTCGGTTTCCTCGGTCACGGTGACGTCGAGTCGCGCGCTGTTCTGGCGGAGCCAGCGCAGCTGCGGATCGGCCGCCGTCCAGCGGTAGAGGCGCTTATCGAGGCGATGGATCGTGCCGTCATCGACGACCTTGCCGTTCTCGTCGCACCACGGCGTGTATGACACGCCACCCACGCTCAGCTTGGTCGCGTCGCGGGTGATGACCCGGTCGACCAGCCGCAGGGCGTCCGGCCCGGAGACCAGGTACTTGTAGAGCGGCGACACGTCGATCAGCGCGGCGGCCTCGCGGATCGCGTTGTACTCGATGTCGTGGAAGTCGGCGTAGGCGCTCGACGCGAAATAGCCCGACCACTCGCGCCACTGCATCTTGCGGTTGAGTGGGGCGGTGCGTGGGTGGAATGGCGTCCCGACACTCACGTGCTGCTCTCCTCCTGGGGCCACGCCAGTATGCAGGAATCCTATGCAGGCTGAATGACCGGCCGGGCCACGCCCCCACGGTACGCGACCACCCTCGCCCTCCGCTAGACTGCATGAAAGCTATGCAGGCTGGATAGCCGGCCGCGCCCTGGGGCACCGGCGCGGCTCGAGGAGGCAGGTTGGCCCGGTCGTACGACGCGGTCATCATCGGCGGCGGCCACAACGGCCTGATCAGCGCCGCCTACCTCGCCCGCGCCGGGATGAAGACGCTGGTGCTCGAGAAGCGCCACGTGCTCGGTGGTGCGGCGGTCACCGAGGAGATCTTCCCGGGCTTTCGCTTCTCGGTCTTCAGCTATGTGGTCTCGCTGCTTCGCCCGGAGATCATCCGGGATCTGCAGCTGCCGAAGCACGGCCTGGACATCCTGCCGCTCGACGGGACGTTCACGCCGCTCCGACCCGGCGAGGGGCCCGCAGCGGGCGGCGGCGACTACCTCTGGCGGGTCAACGACCACGGCCGGACGATCCGTGAGCTGCGCCGCTGGTCGGCGAGCGACGCGGAGGCGTACGAGGAATACGGCCAGCTGATGGTCGAGATGGCCCGCTTCATCAAGCCGATCCTGGCGATCACCCCGCCCGATCCCACCAGCAACGACCCCCGTCCGCTGATGCCACTGGCCGGCCTGGCGCGCCGGTTCCAGCAGCTGCCGCAGCGGCAGCAGGCGGTCTTCGTCCAGCTGATGACGATGAGCGCGTCCGCCTTCCTGGACCAGTGGTTCGAGACGAAGCCGCTCAAGGCCACGATGGCCGCCTCCGGGATCATCGGCACCTACCAGGGCGTGAAGAGCCCGGGGACGGCCTACGTCCTGCTGCACCACTACATGGGCGAGATCGACGGTGCCTTCCGTGCCTGGGGGATTCCGAAGGGCGGGACCGGCGGGATCAGCAACGCGATCGGGAAGGCCGCCCGGGCCCTCGGGGCCGAGATCCGGACCGAGGCACCGGTGGCGAGGATCATCGTGAAGGGAGGCCGGGCGACCGGGGTCGCCCTCGAATCCGGTGAGGAGATCGAGGCGAGCTCGATCCTCAGCTCGCTCGACTCCAGGCTCACCTTCCTCGGCCTGCTCGAGCCCGGCACCCTCGACCCGTCG